>NZ_KE340327.1:71666-418953 GCF_000413435.1 Campylobacter ureolyticus ACS-301-V-Sch3b
AAAAATCAATATTAAAATAGATTATTAATGAAATATGGTTAAAATATGATAATAAATTTTAAATAGGATAAATGACTATTTTTGCAAGTGAGTGGTTTGTAACTTTTGGTATGCCAGTTTTAATTTGCTTAGCTAGGATTATTGATGTTACGATGAGCACAGTTAGAATTATTTTTGTTTCAATTTCTAGCTCCAGTTTTAGGCTTTTTTGAAACTTTAATCTGGCTTTTGGCAATTACATCTATTATGCAGCACCTTGATCAGTGGCAAAACTATGTTGCCTATGCACTTGGCTTTTCTCTTGGAACTTTTTCAGGCATAATCATAGAAAATAAAATAGCCCTTGGTCATGTTATGGTAACTCTTGTTACTAAAACTGATGCCATAGACTTATAAAAGTTTTAAGAGATCAAGTGGGTTACTGAAACTTCAGCTATAGGAAATGATGGTTTTGTAAGTATTATGGTAACTATTATAAAAAGAAAAGAGATTAAAAATATTATACCGCTTATTAAAAAGGCACAACCCATGGGCAGCTTATACAATAAGCGATATGAGATATGCAAATCCTGGCATTGCAAATGTACCTGTAACTTATGATGTTAAAAGAAAAATAAGAAGAATAAGAAGAGATAAAAATTTACTCGAAGATGACAGCTAAGAGTTTAAAAAAACTTAAACTCTTCTCCAAGGTAGTACTTTCGCACATTTTCATCATTTGCCACTTCATCGCTACTTCCACCAGCTAGAATTTCGCCATCTTTCATTACATACGCTCTATCGCAAATTGCCAATGTTTCGCGGACATTATGGTCAGTTATTAAAATACCAATATTTAGTTTTTTTAAATTTTTAACTATATTTTGGATGTCTGCCACAGCTATAGGATCAACTCCAGCAAAAGGTTCATCTAGTAGTAAAAATTTAGGAGTTATAACTAAACTTCTTGCTATCTCACAACGCCTTCTTTCTCCACCGCTTAAGCTTACTCCAAGTCTGTCTTTTATAGCAGTTATATTTAAAAGTTCTAGCATTTCATCTACTTTTTGACTGGCTTTAATTTTATCTTTTATACTAACTTCTGCGGCTAAAAGTAAGTTTTCTTCAACGCTTAATTCTTTAAAGACACTACTTTCTTGTGGTAAATATCCAATTCCTTGTAAAGCTCTTTTATGAAGTGGAACTTTTGTAATTATTTTATCATCAAGCTTTATATCTCCACTAGTTGGTTTTATAAGCCCACATATCATATAAAAGCTTGTTGTTTTTCCAGCACCATTTGGTCCTAAAAGTCCAATAATTTCACCACTTTCCACACTTAGTGAAACGTTTTTTATTATATTAGTTTTCTTTATAGTTTTTTTAAGATTTATAGCTTCAAGCCTATGCATAATTTACCTTATATTCTCTTTTATTTTTTAAATTTTTTATTTCAATAGTGCAATAATTAAGCTCAAATTTTTGAAAATAATTTTCTAAATTTTCATCTCCCCATTCAACTAAATGAAGCCCATCTTCAAAAAAATTTTCAAAAAGTCCGTTTTGAGTTAAGCTTTTAACTCCATTTTGATAAATATCGTAGTGAAAAATTTCTAAATTTTGACATTTATAGTTTTGCATGATGCTAAAAGTTGGAGAATTTACAACTCCATTAAATCCATGAAATTTAGCTATTTCTTTAACTAGAGTTGTTTTGCCACTTGCTAAATTTCCTTTTAAAATTATAATGCCATTTTTTGGGAGTTTTTGAACCAAATTTATAAGTTCATTAATTCCTAAAATAAAACTCTCACACTTCTTTGACATATTTTGTTTGATCGCTTTTTGGTGTATTTTTTGTAGTTGGGAAGTCTAAAACCTCATATTTTTTCTCACCATTTAGGAATTTTAATGTGATAATATCGCCAATTTTCAGCTCTTTTGCAGGTTTACATACTACTTCATTTATGCTTACTACGCCACTTTTACACATATCTTCACTAACTGCTCTTCGCTTTGTTAAATTTACTGCATTTAAAAATTTATCTATTCTCATGAGTGGCATTTTACCTTTTTTTAATGAAATTTAGGTAAAATTATCCTTAAAATTTTATAAAAAGGTTAAATTTATGAAAAAAGATGTTAAAAAGGTAGTTTTAGCCTATTCAGGTGGTCTTGATACAAGTGTGATTTTAAAATGGCTTGAAGATGAGTATAAGTGCGAAGTTGTGACTTTTACCGCAGATATCGGCCAAAATGAGGATTTAAAGCCAATCAAAGAAAAAGCACTAAAGCTTGGCATTAAGGAAGAAAATATTTTTACGCTTGATTTAAAAGAGGAGTTTGTAAAAGAGTTTGTTTTCCCTATGTTTAGAGTAAATGCTGTTTATGAGGGCGAATATCTACTTGGAACATCAATTGCTAGACCTTTGATAGCAAAACATCTTGTTGAAATTGCAGCAAAAACAGGAGCTGATGCTATAAGCCACGGAGCCACAGGCAAAGGAAACGATCAAGTTAGATTTGAACTTGGAGCATACGCACTTAATCCTGATATTAAAGTAATTGCACCTTGGAGAGAGTGGAGTTTAAATAGCCGTGAAAAACTGCTTGATTTTGCACATAAAAATGGCATAAAAATAGAGCAAAAAAAGGGAAAATCACCTTATTCTATGGATGCAAATTTGCTTCACATCTCTTATGAGGGACTAATACTAGAAGATCCAAACAACTCTCCAGAGCCTGATATGTGGCGATGGACAACAGATCCAAAAGATGCTCCAAATGAGAGTGAAATCATAGAAATAGAGTATAAACATGGCGATCCTGTTGCATTAAATGGCAAGAGTTTAACTCCTGCAAATATGCTAAATGAGTTAAATAAGTTTGGTGCAAAACACGGCATTGGACGACTTGATTTGGTTGAAAATCGCTATGTTGGTATGAAAAGTAGAGGTTGTTATGAAACTCCAGGCGGAACAATTATGCTTAAAGCTCACAGAGCAATTGAGAGCTTAACGCTTGATAGAGGTGCGGCTCACTTAAAAGATGAGATTATGCCAAAATATGCAGAGCTTATTTATAATGGTTTTTGGTTTAGCCCAGAAAGAGTTATGCTTCAAGCTTTGATCGATGAGAGCCAAAAGCATGTAAATGGCAAGGTTAGACTTGAGCTTTATAAAGGAAATGTTATCGTACTTGGAAGAAGTAGCAAAAAAGATAGTCTATTTAACGCTAGTTTTAGCACATTTGAAGCCGATAATGTCTATAACCAAAAAGATGCCGAGGGCTTTATAAAACTAAATGCGTTAAGATTTATAATTGCAGGTAAAAATGGAAGAAAAATATAATAAAGGATAGAGATGAAAGTATTACTTATAAAAGATGTAAAAAGCTTAGGAAAAGCTGGTGAAATAAAAGAGGTAAAAGATGGATATGGGCATAATTTTTTAGTTGCAAGAGGTTATGCCAAAATAGCAACAAACGAAGTTTTAAGACAGTATGAAGCTGCTAAAAAAAGAGAAGCACAAGAATTAGAAGATCAAATTTCTGGCTTTAAAGATTTAAAAAAAGAGTTGGCTAAAGTTAGAGTAAGTATAAAAAAACCTGTTGGCGAGGGTGGAGCTTTGTTTGGTTCAGTTACAAAAGATGAAGTTGCAAATGCCTTAAAAGAGCAAAAAAATATTGAAATAGATAAGAAAATTTTAGAATTTGACACTATAAAGCATATTGGGGTATTTGACGCAGAAGCTAAATTTAAGCATGGCATAACAGCTAAATTTGAAATAGAAGTAGTTGGCGAATAAATGTTTGAAGCAACTACTATACTAGCCTATAAAGGCAAAAACGCCTCAGTTATTGGTGGCGATGGACAAGTTACCTTTGGAAATACAGTTTTAAAAGGCAGTGCTGTAAAAATTAGAAAAATTGGAAAAGATGGTTCAGTATTGGCTGGTTTTGCAGGAAGCACAGCTGATGCTTTTAATCTTTTTGATATGTTTGAAAAGTGTCTTGATTCTGTAAAAGGTGATCTTTTAAGAGCGGCTATTGATTTTAGTAAAGAGTGGAGAAAAGATAAATACTTAAGGAAACTTGAAGCAATGATGCTAGTTTTAGATAGAAAACATCTTTTTCTACTAAGTGGAATGGGTGATGTGGTTGAGCCAGATGATGGTAAGATTGCTGCTATTGGAAGTGGTGGAAATTACGCACTATCAGCTGCTAGAGCTTTAGATGGGTTTTCAAATTTAAATGAAACTGAACTTGTAAAAGAGAGTTTAAAAATCGCAGGTGAAATTTGTATCTATACAAATCAAAACATAAAAACTTACTCAATAGAGGATAAATAATGTTTACACCAAGACAAATAGTAACAAAACTTGATGAGTATATAATCGGACAAAAAGAGGCTAAAAAGGTAATTGCCGTCGCACTTAGAAATAGATATAGAAGAATGCAACTAGAAGATGAGATGAGAAATGAGATCATTCCTAAAAATATCTTAATGATAGGCTCAACAGGCGTTGGAAAAACAGAGATTGCTAGGCGACTTTCAAAGCTTTTTGGACTTCCTTTTATAAAGGTTGAAGCTAGCAAATACACTGAAGTTGGCTTTGTGGGACGCGATGTTGAAAGCATGGTAAGGGATCTTGCAAATGCAGCTGTAAATTTAGTAAAAAATGAAGAAATAGAAAAAAATAGTGACAAAATAGATGAATATGTCCAAAATGAGATACTTAAAAAACTTCTTCCTCCACTTCCAAAAGGTGCAAGTGAAGAAAAATTAAGTGATTATGAAAAAAGCTATGAAAAAATGAAAGAAAAGCTTTTAAGTGGCTCTTTAGATGAGCTTAATATAGAAATAGAAGTTATGGAAAATTCACTTGAGTCAAATCCAAATTTACCACCAGAAATGCAAAATATGCAAGATAGTTTTATTAAAATTATTGGAGTTGCTAGTAAAAAAGTTAAGAAAAATTTAAAAATCAAAGATGCAAAATCAGTTTTAAAAAATGAAGCTAGTAGCAAGGTTTTAGATATGGAAGCCATAAAAACAGAAGCTATGAATAGGGCTTCAAATAATGGCATAATTTTTATAGATGAGATTGATAAAGTTGCAGTTTCGGCTAAAAATAACTCAAGACAAGATCCTAGTAAAGAGGGCGTTCAAAGAGATTTACTTCCAATAGTTGAAGGCTCAAGCGTTAGTACAAAATATGGTGTTTTAAATACTGATCATATTTTATTTATTGCTGCTGGAGCATTTCATATGAGTAAGCCAAGTGATTTAATACCAGAACTTCAAGGAAGATTTCCATTAAGAGTTGAGCTAGATAGCTTAGATGAAAATGCTTTGTACGAAATTTTAACTAAACCTAAAAATTCACTTTTAAAACAATATATTGCTCTTTTAAAAACAGAAAAAGTTGATCTTAAATTTAGCGATGATGGCATAAAAGAAATTGCTAAAATTGCGGCACAAACAAATGAAAAAATAGAAGATATTGGAGCCAGAAGACTTCATACTATCATAGAAAAAGTACTTGAAGATATAAGTTTTGAAGCTGATAAATACGCTGGAAAAAGCGTTGAAGTAGGAGCTGAGCTAGTAAAAGAAAAACTAGGGGAAATATCTCAAAGCGAGGATTTGGCAAGGTATATTTTATAATGCCAGATAATATGAAAAAAAGTGGTTTTGTTGCACTTATTGGCAGAACAAATGCTGGAAAAAGTAGTCTTTTAAATTTTTTACTTGGCGAAAAACTTTCTTTGGTATCGCATAAGCAAAATGCAACACGAAGAAAAATTAATGCAATTGTTATGAATGATGACAATCAAATTATTTTTATTGACACACCAGGTCTTCATAAAAGCTCAAAAGTTATGAATAAAACTATGATTGAAATAGCACTAAATTCAGTAGGAGATGCTGATTTGGTGCTATTTTTAGCTAGTGTGCATGATGATATATTAAATTATGAAGAGTTTTTACTTAAATTTGATACTGTTAAGCATATATTAGTTTTAACAAAAATAGATGAAACAAGCGATGAAAAATTAGCTAAAAAAATAATAGAGTATTCTAAATTTGATGATAAATTTTTGGCATTAGTCCCAACTTCTATTAAAAAACCAATTTGTAGAAAACCTCTTTTAGATGAAATTTGCAAATACTTACCATTTCATGAGTATTATTATGACCCTGAACTTTTAAGTCCAACTATATCAAAGGATATTTATAGAGATTTAATACTAGAGTCTATTTTTGAAAGTGTTAGCAGTGAAGTGCCTTATTGCAGTGATGTATTAGTTGAAAAAGTTATTGAAAAGGATAATTTAATTTCAGTTTATGCCCAAATTATTACAGATAATAATTCTCATAAAAAGATATTAATTGGAAAAGATGGGCTTACAATAAAAAGAATAGGAATAAAAGCAAAAAAGCTGATTTCAGATTTTTCTAAGTTAAAAATTTATTTAAATTTAGAAGTTGTTGTAAAAAAAGGCTGGAATTCAAATGAAATGTTAATCAGAAAGCATTTTATATATTGACTTTTAAAAGAAATTTGTTTAAACTATAGAAGTCCAAAGTGTTAGTAAATAAAATTTATTAAAGAAAGTTGTGTTATGCTAAAGTTAAAAAGTAAAGAGACGAAAGTCAAAAAGAAAAAGCAAAAAGCAGAAAAAGGTTCAACAACTATCGTTACAATCGATAGAGTAAATGAACAAACTTTTGGTTTTGCTGGCAACGAAGTTTTTCACTATGAGCGCATCAAAAAAGGTGCTAAAAATGAGTTTTATATAACTTATTTACCATACAAAGATATTCTAACAACTACTGTAGAAGTTAGTAGATCTACACCAGATGATGAAGTAATTGATGCAATCACTATTAAAACTTATGAGGATTTGTCATTAAATCCAGATGATGATTTTAAGATAACCTATCTTGAATCAGATATGAGCGATAATGACAATAGAGTGTATAATGTTTTTGTTGTAAATAACTCTATTTTAAGAAGTGATCTTTCATATATAGCTGAGAATACAAAATATATTGACTATGTTGCAAAAGCACCATTTTTGATGTATTCACTATATAAAAGAAATATACTTCCATCCAACACAGTGGATTGTTTTATTTACTTTCAAGAAGAAGATGCATTTTTAGTTATCTATCAAAATGGAAAATATTTGGATTCAAGATCTCTTAGATATAACTTGAAATTTATTTGGGATAAATTTGTAGAGTTAAGCGGTGATAGAGTTGATATAAAAGATTTTTATTCAATGCTATCAAAAGATGGTCTAATTAGTGAAAATGCAATAGATAATGATAATTTAATACAAATTTTTGATGAGGTATTTTTATATATAAGTGATATATTAACAAGTATAACAAAAGTAAATAAGATATCTCTTGATAATGTTTTTTTCAGTACTGATATAGGAAACATTAAAGGAAGTGAAGAATTTATCACCGAAAGACTTGGAGTAGAGCCAAAACCTTTTGATTTTAATATAGCAATAAATCAAAAAGATTTTGAAGATTTAACTCAGCTTGATATTTTAATGATGCTTACAGCAAAAGAGTATCTTATAAATAAAGATGATGAGTATAACTATTCTACATTTTTAAGACCACCACCACTAGCTCAAAGACCTGTTGGAAAGCTAATTGGTGTTGGAGTTGCTGCGTTAATAGCAATTCTTGCATATCCTGCATATCAGTATGCACATGGTTTTTATAATCAAAAGCTAACTGAGAAAAAGGAAATTGAATATGCTCAAAAAGATAAAGAGAAAAAAAGAATTGAAACTACTTTGGCAAGTTTACAAGATCAAATAAACAAAAAAAGAGAAGAAATTGCAGCTGAACAGAAAATTTTAAAAGAAAGATCTGATCTTTTAACAGCCATGTATAATAAAAAAGTCGAATACCCTATGAAAAGTAAAGCTATATTTGATATGACAAACATGATAAATAAGCAAAGTGGTGAACTAGTAGCTATTCATAACATAGATGAGAACTTAACATTTGAGGTAAGAACTGAAACTGAGAAAAAAATGACTGAGCTTTTAAAAGCTATAAGCAATACAAAAGGCTACAATGTTGATACAAAACTTATACTTTTGGATGAGAATAATCAAACAATTGCTTATGAAAGTAATGTCAGTGTGGAGATGAAAAAATGAAAGAAAATTATTTAGATAAAATTGATAACGCACTGTTATCCAAACAGCAAAACGAAGTTCAAATGATAAATTTGGGGTTGGCTGTTGTTGTGATGTTATTTGGATATTTGCTTGCTTTTGGGCCTGCACAAGACTATTTTGATGCAAAACAAAGTGCTTTAGATAGTGTTGAAAAAAAGCTAGATGAAGTAAATAGATATCTTATGAGTAATAACGACACTACAATTGCCCAATATCAAAACACATTAAAACAAGAAGATGATAATCTTAAATATGTTCAAGCTCAAAATGAGTATTTTGATAATAAGCTAAGAGAGCTTTCTTATATTACATATAATGAGAAAAATTGGGCTAAATTTTTAGATTTTTTAACAAGTGCTGCTAAAGAAAATAATATAAAAGTTTTCTCATTGGAAAGTAAGAATTTAAAAGTTGTTGAAAAAGAGGTTCAGCCTATGCTTGATGTCTCTGTCAATATGGAAGGTGGCTTTCATAATGTTTTAAAATATATAAATTCCATAGAAGAGTCAGAAATGGTTGTTGATTTAAATGGAATGGATATAAACTCAACATCGCCAAATTTAATTGGCGGTAATATTGAGATTTCTGTATGGGGGATGAAATATCAATGAAAAAAATATTAATATTAGCTGTTTTTGCAGCTGGAGTTTATGCGGCTCCTGATATGTCAGCGTATGAGGATAAATTTAATGCCTTGAGTCAAAAGAGAGCTGGGCTTAGTGACAAGGATATTTTATCTTTAAAAAGTCCCTTTCCAGTTGAAGAGTTTAAAAGTACCATATCAGATGATATAAAAGATACTGATTTAGTTGGAAAAGAACTAAATGCAATTATTGCTGATAGGGTTAGAATAAATAAAGATTGGTATAAAATAGGCGATAGTATAGGCACTTTTGAAATAAAGAAAATTAATGAAAAAAGTGTTATTATTGAAAATGAAAAGAAAAGCTTAGAATTAAAACTAAAACAAGGAAATAAAAATGTCAAAATTAACTAAAAAATTAGCTTTATCACTGATTTTAGCTTTGGGTTTATCAACAGGGTTAAATGCTTCTACTTGCGATAAGAGAGCTTTTAATATCTCCATTACAGATACTGTAACTTTAAGTGATATATTAACTCAACTTTCCGATACATGTAATTTTAGTATAGTTGCTAAAGATGCTATTGCAGCAGAGGCCTTAAAGAAAGAGTTAGCTGGTGTTAGTATTAAAAATCTATCACTAAGAGAGGTTTTTAATATTTTAATAAATGAAAACAACTTAGGATATGAGTTTAACAATCAAGCTCTTATGGTTTCAGCTTTACAAACTAAAACTTTTAAAATTGATTATATAACAAGCATTAGAGAGGGTACTGCTATCTTAAAGGCTTCCACAGATTCATCTCCAAAAGAGTTTGATGCTGAAAGAAATAGCGAATTGCTAGATGAAAATGCTATAAGAACTACTGAAAAATTTGATTTTTGGGCAAATGTTGCTGAAGAGATAACTTATATTTTAAATAGTGGAGCAGAAAAATATCAAGCTATTCCTCCTATTATAAATCAAAACGCAGGTTTAGTAACTGTAACAGCTACTAAAGCACAATTAAAAAGGGTTGATGAGTATATAAAAGAGCTCCAAAGAAGACTAAAAAGACAAGTTATGCTAGATGTAACTATCGTTGAAGTTCAGTTAAGTAATAGTTATACCACTGGTATTGATTGGTCTCAGTTTAAAATAGGGTTTGATACGTATATGGGTGGTAATCCTGATACACCTAGTAGATACAGAGCTGGTAATGCAGGAAGCTATGTCGTTGGTGAGGCAAAAGATGCTATAAATTCAGATACAGGTGATAAAATGACTTTAGTGGCATCTTCTTTAAAATCATCTAGTTTAAAGCGTGCTGTAAGTACTGGTTCTGGTTGGAGTATTGGTGCAAATTTAAACTTTAATATTGCAGGAGCTATAAATTTCCTAGAGCAAAAAGGTAAAACCAAAGTTATATCAAATCCTAAAGTAATGACTTTAAATAATCAGCAAGCGATTATTACAGTTGGTGACGTTATTAACTATATTTTAATTGAATCTAAAAATTCGTCTGACTCATCTACTACAGTTTCTGAAAATAGAAAAATGTATTCTACATTTATAGGAATTTTATTAAATATCACTCCTGAAATATCAGATCAAAATAAAATAATGCTTAGAATTAATCCTAGCCTTAGTGCTTTAAAATATTCAAAAGATAATATTAGAATTGAAGATACATTAGGAAATCCATTGCCAAGACAGATAGCACCAGATACAAAAGAAAAGAAGGTATCAACTGTTATAACTGTAAATGACGGTGATACTGTTATTTTGGGTGGTATGATAGCTCAAAGCAAAGATAAGCAAAATAATAATGTTCCGGTTTTAAGTGAAATTCCACTACTTGGAAATTTATTTAAAAGCACAGCTGATGTTTTATCAACAACAGAGCTTGTATTTATTATAACTCCAAGATTAATGGATAATACAAGTATTAATATGGCTGATTCTTTAAAAGAGCTAGGTTATTCAAAATCGCTTTATACATATGAATAATTTTACTCTAATTAAGGATATTTTTGTCGAGAATGATAATATTAAAGATTTTGTCAATCTCGACAAATCAAATCTTGCGTATCATAAAATTTTAAGTGCTTTACAAAAACCGCTAAAGCTTATTCTTTTTTATGGTAAGCCGGGAACTGGAAAGACTTTTTTACTTTATAAAATTAAAGAAGATTTAGAAGATAGGGTAAAAGTAGTTTTTTTTCCACAACCTTTTTTTAATGAAAAAGAGTTTTTTCATGAGATGTATTTACAAATTTTTAATGAGGAACCAAAAGAGCTTGTAGATAGCTATGAAAGCTTCATGCGTATTTATAAAAACAGCGATTTAAATACTGGCGAGCAGGTAGTAATACTGCTTGATGAAGCTCAGTTATACCCACCAGTTTTAATAGAAAAAATTCGTCTTATGGCTGATAGTAGGCTTTTTAAATTTCTTTTTACAGTGCATAAAACAGATGAAGAAGATGCTTTGGCAAAAGACTATTTTAAAACTAGAATTTGGTCAAGTATAGAGCTTCCTAATTCAACCTTAAGTGAATTAAAACTTTATATTGAAAAAAAACTTTTATTTCATAACTTTCATGCTTATTATTATCAGTATAATGATGATAATTTTAATTTAATTTATCATCTAACTGATGGAAATTTAAGGAATTTAAATAAGCTTTTATTTAAAATTTACGAAATTTGTGAATATTATGAAGTAAATAAACCAACAGAAGTTAATGCATCAGGATTTAGTAATAAAATCATTGAAATGGCTGCTATTAGTGTAGGACTTATAAATGCTTGAACATTTTGAAATTACAGAATTAGAAGAAAAATGGAATGAATATAATAAAAATAGAGGAAAATTATCTAAAAATTTAAGTTTTAAAAAATCAGTTGTTATAGCTTTTTTGGCTGCATCAGTTTTTTTAGGCTTAATATTTTGGCTTGTATTTTCTAATAAAAAAGACAATATTGAAGTAAAAACTGCACAAGCTTCAGTAAAAACTGAAACTTTGCCCAATGTAAAAAACATAGAAGTTGAAAAAAATAACAGTTTTAATAAAAAAGAGTCTAGCGATACAAGGGGTGAATTAAATTTTAATAATATAGGAATAAACTCTAGTGTTGATGCTGGTGGTTTTATATTAAATAACACTTATGAGCAAGAAAAACCAACTATTTTTAAAGAAGAAAAGACCTTTTCTTCAATACCTAAAGATGAAATAATTGACTTTGGAAATCCTCCAACGCCTCCACAAACGGTTTCTAATAGAAGTTATACCAAAGTTGAAAACACTCCTAAAAAAGGGAGAGTTATTATAAAAACTTCTCCTTTAAGAGTAAATAAAAATTCCCTCGAAGAGAAATTTTATGCAAGCAATGACATACTATATTCTTTAAAGCTTGCTCAAAATGCTTATGATAATAAAAGATATGATGAAGCTATTAAATGGGCATTAATATCAAATGAAATAGATAAAGATAGCGCAAAAAGTTGGATAATTTTTGCAAAAGCAAATTATAAAAAAGGCAATAAGCAAGATGCTTTAATAGCTCTTGAAAATTTCAACTCAAGAGTTTCTAATCCAGAAGTTATAGCCACAATTAAACAGATGAAAAATGGTGATTTAAGATGAGAGCTTTGATTTTTTTACATGTTTTTTTAAGCTTTATTTTTGCTATTGATGTATATGATATAAAAAATTGGAATGATGCTGGGAGTTATAATAGAATTTGCTCACAAAGTGTCAGGGATTTTTTTGCAAAAACTCAAGATGAATCAATCGCTAATATTTATGCAAATGCATGTTTAAAAATGGATAAAATAAATGAGTTAATAATTCCCATGGTTATGCTCTATAAAACAAAAGAATCAAGAGAAAACGCATCTTTATATTCAACTATACTTTTTCAAAAAAAAATGTTATACTTAGCCTTAGTAGATGGGGTTGATATAAGCTATATTAGAACCCCTAAAGTTAATTATATTTTATCAATAGTGTTTGATAAATATGTAACTGGTGATTATCAAAAAAATGGTGAAGCCTATAGGATGGCTTTAGGCGATAAGAGCTATTGTGATCTTTTAGTAAATGATGAAAACGGTGTTAAACAACTTGTTATAGCTATTTATGAAAATGATAAATTAAGCTCTATAAAAAAATATTGGTGAATAGTTTATGAGCACAGCAGAACAACTTGAAAATCATATTATAAATGTATTAATTCAGCAGCAAATTATATCCCCAGATGCAAGAGAAGAAATCGCTGAAAAAATGGACATAGGCCTTACATTAGGTGAGGTTTTAATAGGTGATAATTATGTAAGTGATACTGACTTATCTTTTCTTCTTGCTGATATTTATAGAAAAGACAAAATAACTCTTGAGGAAATTGAAGAAAAGTTTTTTATTAATAAACAAACTTTTTTAGAAAATTTTGCCAAAAAATTTAATATGGTTTATATTAATTTAAATGAAATCGATATAGACTATAGAATTTCTGAAAGAGTTTCATTAAACCAGCTTAAAAGGTTTAAGGCTTTACCTATAAAAGAAGATGATTTAAATATTTATGTAGCTTTAAAAGAGCCATTTGATATAAATGCTCAAGATAGGGTTCAAGCACTTTTTAATAGAAAGCTTTTAAAGGTAGTTATAAGCGATCCAGAACAAATAGATAGATACCTATCAAAAGTTGAGCTTGCTGAAAGCATTAAGGGTATTGTTGCTGATATTAGAAAAGAGCTTAGTAGTGTTGGTGAAGAAGCTGTAGATAGTAGTAATAGCTCTGGTATTTTAAATCTAATAGAAACTATTGTAAAACAATCAATCAAGCTAAAAGGTAGTGATATTCATATCGAGCCAACTGAGACAAACTGTATAGTAAGAACTAGAATTGATGGCATGCTTAATGAAATTTTTATATTTGATAGAGATATTTATCCTCCACTTGTTTCAAGGTTGAAACTTTTATCTAATATGGATATAGCAGAGAAAAGAAAACCTCAAGATGGTAGGTTTTCTTTAACTGTTGGTGAGAAAGAATATGATTTTCGTATCTCAACTTTACCTATTGTAAATGGTGAATCTACAGTTATGAGAATTTTGGATAAATCTAAAGTTTTAATAAGTCTTGATAAGCTTGGTATGCATCCTGAAAATTTGAAGAAATTTAATGCTGCAATGCATGCACCTTATGGCATTATTTTGGTTACTGGTCCTACAGGTAGTGGTAAAACAACTACTTTGTATGCTGCACTTAATGATATGAAGAATGTTACGACTAAAATTATTACAGTTGAAGATCCGGTTGAGTATCAGCTAAATATGATTCAACAAGTTCATGTTAATGAAAAAGCAGGTCTTACATTTGCTAGTGCACTTAGATCTATTTTAAGACAAGACCCTGATGTTATAATGATAGGTGAGATTAGAGATCAAGAAACTCTTAGGATTGCTATTCAGTCAGCCTTAACTGGTCACTTGGTATTTTCAACACTTCATACAAATGATGCTGTTAGTTCAATACCAAGAATGGTTGATATGGGTATTGAGCCATATTTAATAAGTGGTGCAATTACAGCAATTGAGGCTCAAAGACTTATTAGAAAACTTTGTCCTAAATGCAAACAACCTGTTACTTTGCCAAAGAGTATGTTAGATAAAATAGAAAAATATTTACCAGAAAACTATTCTTTTTATAAGGCAACTGGATGCGAAGAGTGTGCAGGTAGTGGATATGTTGGAAGAGAAATGATAAGTGAGGTTCTGACTATTAGTGAAAAATTACAAAGTTTAATAGCATCAGGTGCTACAAAAGAAGAAATGAGTAAAGTTGCCTATGATGAAGGCTTTATTGATATGTTCCACGACGCTATTTTAAGGGCGGCAAGGGGCGTTACAAGTGTAGAAGAAGTTTATAGGGTGGCTAAAGAGTAATGAAAAATTTTGAAGTTGAATATGTGAAAGATGGTAAGAGACAAAAAATGTTTGTTAAGGCTGATAATAAAGCATCAGCTCAAAACATAGCAAAAAGACAAAGAAGTGGAACTATTCTAAAAGTTGGAGAGACAAAAAATGCTCCTGCTAATATTGGCTTAAATGACTTAGCCGCAAATATTACTAGGCTTTTAGGGGTTGGTGGTAAGATAAAAATTCCACTTATGGTTGCTTCTGTTAGACAACTTGCAGTTATGACAACAGCTGGAATTTCAATTCACGATAGTATTAAGGAAGTTGCAAATTCAACAGAAGATCAAAGATTAAAAGAAATTTTTACTTCTATGAGTGATGATTTAAACTCAGGTCTTAGCTTAACTGAAGCATCTAATAAATTTAAACACGAGCTTGGTGATGTTTTTATAGCTATGGTAAGCCTTGGTGAAAGCACTGGTAATATGGCTGAAGCATTGACAAAATTATCAGAAATGATGCAAGAATTATGGGATAATAGACAAAAGTTTAAAAAAGCTATGCGTTATCCTATCACTATTTTAATAGCATTAGCTGTTGCATTTGTTGTTTTAATGCTTTTTGTTGTGCCTAAATTTAAAGAAATTTTTGATGAGTTAGGTGCAAAACTTCCACTTCCTACAAGAATTCTTTTTTCTATTGAAAGTGTTTTAAGCAATTATGGCTTGTATGTTTTAGGTGGATTGATAGCTACAATATTTGGCATAAGATATATGCTTAGAAACAATGACGAGTTTAAAAAAGGTTGGGATAAGTATATTTTAAAAGTTTATCTGTTTGGAAAAATCATATTTTTCTCAACAATGTCAAGATTTACTCTTATTTTTACAGAACTTGTAAGAGCTGGTATTCCAATAGCTGACTCACTTGATACAGCAAATAAAATGGTTGATAACCAAACTTTAAAAGTAAAACTTGGAACTGTTAAAGTTGCAGTTCAGCAAGGTGTAAGCTTAACTGATGCTTTTAGAAACACTGAAATTTTTGAAAGCATGCTTATACAGATGATTAGCGCGGGTGAACAAAGCGGTAGTTTGGATACTATGCTTAAAAATGTCGCTGATTATTATAAAATGAAATTTAACGATATTATAGATAATATTTCAAGCTATATAGAACCACTTTTACTATTTTTTATGGCTTGTATGGTATTGCTTCTTGCTCTTGGTATATTTATGCCTATGTGGGATTTGGGAAGCGCTGTTAAAAACTAAAATAATTTGGGTAAATTTTACCCAAATTCAACCATTTTAAAAGATTATTTTGTTAAAATAGTATCTTATTTTTTTAAAAGGATTTTGCTATTTTAAGAGAGATTATTTTTATTATTCTGGCAGCTTTATCTGTTTTTTTGGAAATTTCAACTATTTCTTTAAATTCTCACATGGTAGGTAGTTTAGGAGCATTTTTAGGAAAGTATAATATCTATATTTTTGGATATTTTGCTTATATTTATCCTATTATATTAATTATTCTTATTTATTTTTCTTTTAAAAACATTAAAAATTTTACCGCAAGATTAGTTGAGTTAATTAGTGGATTAAGTTTGCTATTTTTTACTATTTTAATAGCTCAAGCGACTATTTTTTCTACAAATAAAGGACTTATTGGACAGGCAATAGTTATATCTTTAAAAGATATGATTGGAAGTGCTGGAATGTGGGTTTTTATAGTAATGATGTTTGTTTTATCGCTTGTTTTAATATTTGAAGAAAAAATAACAACTATTATTAAAAAATCATTCATAACACCAAAAAAACATCTAGAAATTATGATAAACTCAAAACAAGAAAATGATGAAATTCTAGATGATATAGACAGGCCAAAAGAAAATGAAATTTTAGAAAAAGACAATCAAGAAATAGATTTAACTTTAGAAAAAGAAGATAGCAAAACAACAAAAGAAAATTCAATCTTAAATAAAACAGAACAAACAAATGAAAAAGGAAAGACTTTAAATTTAGAGCCCATAAATTTAAAAACCACTATCTTAGAGCCAGAAATTTCAAGTGAAAATAAAAATTTTTCAAAAAAACCTAAAAATTTAAACAAAGTTGAGCATTTAAAAGAAGTTGCTGAAAATAAAAAACTATTAGATCAATTAGACAAAGGTGAAAGTATTAAAGTAGTTGATTTTAAACTCCCAAGTTTAGATTTTTTAAACGATCCTCCAAAGATATCAAAAAATATAGATGAGGAAGAAATCGATCAAAAAATTTATGATCTTCTTGATAAGCTTAGAAGATTTAAAATAGATGGTGATGTTGTTAGGACTTACTCAGGTCCAGTTGTTACAACCTTTGAGTTTAGACCAGCTGCAAATGTAAAAGTTAGTAAAATTTTAAATTTAGAAGATGATTTGGCAATGGCCTTAAAGGCAAAAACCATAAGGATTCAAGCCCCAATTCCAGGAAAAGATGTAGTTGGTATTGAAATTCCAAATAAAAATATTGAAACTATTTATTTAAAAGAAATTTTACAAAGTGAAATTTTCAAAAAAGCCTCAAGTCCTCTTACCATTGCACTTGGCAAAGATATAGTTGGACAGCCTTTTATAACAGATCTTAAAAAACTTCCTCATTTACTAATTGCAGGAACTACTGGAAGTGGAAAAAGTGTTGGTATAAACTCAATGCTTTTAAGTTTGCTTTATAAAAACTCACCAAAAACTTTAAGATTGATTATGATAGATCCTAAAATGCTTGAATTTAGCATCTATAATGACATACCGCATCTTTTAACTCCTGTTATAACAGATTCAAAAAAAGCTTTAATTGCTTTATCAAATTTAGTAAGTGAAATGGAAAGACGATATAAAATTATGGCACAAACTAGCACTAAAAATATAGAAAGCTATAATCAAAAAGCCATTAAAAATAATTTTGAAACTTTGCCTTATATAGTTGTCATAATAGATGAGCTTGCAGATTTAATGATGACAAGTGGCAAAGATGTTGAGTTTTACATTGCTCGTTTAGCTCAAATGGCAAGAGCAAGTGGAATTCATCTAATAGTTGCAACACAGCGCCCAAGTGTAAATGTTGTAACAGGTTTAATTAAAGCAAATCTTCCTTCAAGAATTAGCTTTAGAGTAGGGCAAAAAATAGATAGTAAAGTCATTTTAGATCAAATGGGGGCTGATAGTTTATTAGGGCGAGGAGATATGCTTTTTACCCCTCCATCAAACACTGGACTTATTAGACTTCATGCACCTTTTGCAACTGAAGAAGAAATTTTAAAAGTAGTAGAGTTTTTGAAATCCCAAGGTCCAGCTATTTATGATGATAAGTTTTTAGAAGAAACTAGCAGTGAAGAAAACAAACAAAAAATTGATGATATTGAGCTTGATGAACTTTATGAAGAAGCAAAAGAGATAATTTTAACAGATGAAAAAACTTCTATTAGCTATCTTCAAAGAAGGCTTAAAATAGGCTATAACAGAGCAGCGACTATTATTGAGCAACTCGAAGCCATGGGAGTTTTAAGTGAAATTAATGCCAAGGGTCAAAGAGATATTATAAGGTGAGATTTTGAAATCTGATAAATTTTTATTTTTTATAGCATCTTTTTTAATTGCAGTAGGCATTATATTTTCACTCTCTCTTGGTGTTTTTAGCGTTTTACTATATGATTATGATAATACACATTTTTTTATCAGACAGCTTAGCATAGGAATTATAAGTATTTTTTTAATGTGGACTTTATCTAAGCTTAATCCTGAAAAAATTTTAACCTTTGTTTGCATTTATATATTTTTTTTAGCTATGTTTTGTTTAATGCTTGCTATGCCTTTTATGCCCTCATCGTTAGTTAGAGAGGTAAATGGAGCGGCTAGATGGATAAAACTACCTGGTTTTTCTTTTGCTCCTGTTGAGCTTTTTAAGATAGGATTTATCTATTTTTTAGCTTGGAGCTTTACTAGAAAAATTGATGGGGTTAAAAAGCCTTTTTTGAAAGAAATTGGCATTTTATTTCCTTATGTAGTTGTTTTTGGTATAGTTATTTTAATAATTGGCTCTATTCAAAACGATTTTGGACAAGTTGTAGTATTAGCTTCTGTTTTATTTGCAATGATAGTTTTAGCTGGCGTTAGTAGAAAAATAATAGGATTAATATTAAGTTTTTTTGCTTTGGCTGGTTTTTTACTAATTACTTCAAGCCAGCACAGAATTAGCAGAATTCACTCTTGGTGGAGTGGAATACAAGATGTTGTAATATCATTTTTACCATCAGAAATGGGAAATAAATTATATATAGATGATGCTCAAACCCCGTATCAAATTTCTCACTCATTAAATGCTATAAATAATGGTGGATTTTTTGGCGAAGGAATTGGGCTTGGAACCTTTAAATTAGGATTTTTAAGCGAGGTTCATACTGATTTTGTTTTAGCAGGAATTTCAGAAGAGGTTGGTTTTTTTGGAATTTTAATCATAGTTATTCTTTTTTATGCGCTTTTACTTAGGATTTTTCAAACAGCTTCTAATACATCAAACCAGGTTTATTATCTGTTTTCCTCAGGTATAGGATTTATGTTTTTATTTTCATTTATGATAAACTCATACGGTATTACATCAATAACACCTGTAAAAGGCATTGCGGTTCCATTTTTAAGTTATGGTGGAAGTCAACTTTTAGGAAGTTCAGTAGCCATTGGATGTATTTTAATGATATCAAAAAGAAGTAAAAATTAAAGGCTAAAAATGTGCATAGTTGTAACAGGTGGTGGAACTGGCGGGCATTTAATAATTGCTAAAGTAATAGCTTGTGAGTTAAAAAACCGTGGTGTTAAAACTATTTTTATAGGCTCAAGCAATGGTCAAGATAAAAGCTGGTTTGAAAATAGTGATATTTTTCATGAAAAATATTTTCTAAAAAGTAGTGGAGTTGTAAATAAAAAAGGTTTTAAAAAAATATTTTCTTTATTTAATATAATAACTCAAATTTTTGAAGTTAGAAAAATTTTAAAAAATAAAAATATAAAAGCCGTATTTAGTGTAGGTGGATATAGTGCTGCACCGGCTTCTTTTTGGGCAGTTTTATTTAAAATTCCTCTTTTTATCCATGAGCAAAATGCCTTTACAGGAAAGCTAAACAAACTTTTAAAACCTTTTTCAAAAGCTTTTTATTCATCTTATGAAAAACCAAATTTTAATTATCCTATAAATTTAGAGTTTTTTAAAGCGTCTAGAATTAGAAAAAATTTAAAAACAATTTTATTTATGGGTGGCTCACAAGGAGCAAGTTTTATAAATAGTTTGGCTTTAAATTTAGCCAATGATTTGCATAGTAAAAATATAAAAATTATTCACCAATGCGGAAAAAAAGAATTTGATAAAATAAAAGCTTTTTATGATGAAAATAAAATTGATGCTTTGGTAGTTGATTTTAGTAACGATATGCCAAATTTGATGAATAAAGCAGATCTTTGTATTAGCCGAAGTGGGGCAAGCTCTTTGTGGGAACTTTGTGCTAATAATCTACCAGCTATTTTTATACCTTTTCCCTATGCTGCAAATGATCATCAGTTTTATAACGCTAAATTTCTAGGTAATAATACAAAAATAATTAGACAAGATAGAGTTTTAAAAGAAGAAATTTTAACTGAAATTTTTAATTATGATTTAGAAAAAACAAGTTTAAATTTAAAAGAATTAACCAAAGAAAATGGTTGTAAAGAGATAGTTGATGATATGATTAAAAAGATAAAAAAATGATAGATGAGTTAATAAATTTTTTAAAAACTGACAATATTTTTTTGACAGGCGGTGCTGGTGTTGGCAAAAGCTATACAGTTTCTAAAATAATAAAGCACTATAGGGATGAGAGTTTAGGTGTTGTCTCTTTGGGAAGTACTGGGATTAGCGCTGTAAATATCGGCGGTCTTACACTTCATTCATTTTTTGGATTTGGGATTTGCAAAAACAAAAATGAGTTAAGCCAGTATGACAAAGGCTCAAAAGCCAAAGAAAAGCTTAAAAACTTAAAAAATATTTTAGATAAAACAGAGCTTATTATCATTGATGAGATTTCGATGGTTTCGGCTGATTTGTTCGAGATGATCTACTTAAGGCTTGTAAATTTGGCCTACAAAGGCAGAGTTTTAGTAGTTGGTGACTTTTATCAGCTACCTCCAATCATAAAAGAGCAAAACTTAGATCTTTTTCAAAAAAGTGTCTATGCCTTTGGCTCTTATGCGTGGGAGATGATGAAATTTAAAAATATAGAATTAATTAAGCCAAAAAGAACTAAAAATTTAGAATTTTTTAATGTTTTATCAAAGATAAGAGTTGGAAAGATTGGCGTTGAAGATGCTAGATATCTATATAGCTTTTTGGCGGCCAAATTTGCTCCAAATAGCGATGAAACGGTGCTTTTTGGAAGAAACAAAGAGGCAAACGAATTAAATGCTTTCATGCTTGAAAAGCTTTGTTCCCCACTTCTAAAACATAGCGGCAAAACTATCATAAATGATAACTTAGTTCATAAAGATAGGATTGATACGTGGCTAAATAACCTAAATGTTGCGACTACTTTTGAGTTTAAAATCGGCGCAAAGGTGATTTTTACTATCAATAAATATAAAAATATCATCGATGATAGTGAGTTTTACAACGGCGAGCAGGGCGTTATAAAAGACGTTTTTTTAGATGACGATGAAATTTCAGGGATCTTAGTAGAAAAAAACAGCGGTGAATTAGTCGAAGTAAAGCCAAATAGCTATGATTTTGGCAAGTATGTAAATGAAGATGATGAGCTTAAATATAGCGTCATAGCCAGTTTTTCTCAGTTTCCACTTCGCCTTGCTTATGCCATAACTATCCACAAATCTCAAGGTATGAGCATTGAGCGGCTAACTTGCGATTTAACGCATATTTTTGCCGAAGGACAGCTCTATGTTGCACTTTCAAGAGCAATTGAGCCTAACAATTTAAAGATAGTTTATAAAAAAAGCGAGAATTTCAACTCATATTTAAACAGAGTTATCAAAAGCCATAAAGATGTTGATGAGTTTTATGAAAAAACCGACTTTTTAAAATATGAGTGATTATACTTTGACATTCCCGTTGTATTTTATCGCTCCAGCTTTTAGCTCCTTGTTTAGGACTTCATCAATAAAATCTTGTTTTAAAGAAAGATTGCTATCTTCGTAGCTATAGACCACGCAAGCCTCTTTTACATTTTCTAAACTCTCAATTTTTTTAAATGTTTTTATCTGTTCATCAAAGCTTTCACACTCCAAAACAACAACGATTTGGCTGTTTTGATGAGCTATGACTTCACAATTTTTGATTTTATTTAGATTTTCTATGGCTAAATTCAGACCATTTTTATCTATTAAATTTACAACTAAACTTGAAATATTCACTCTATCCTCCAAATTTTAATATTTTTTTCATAAGCTGATGAAAAAATAAGATCTTTATAGATGATAATTGCATTTAGTGTGCTTTGATCTGTTTTTATAAAATCAACTTTTTTAAAACTCTTATCAAATACCGATATATCGCTATTTTCATCACTCATAAAAGCTAGATATCTATCACTCATTCCAACAGCATAGACTAAAAATTTAGCTTGAAAGCTTTTTAAATTTCCATCTTTATAAAAAACAGCATTTTTATCAGCCGAACCGCTTATAAACTCATCTTTGCCATTTATGTAAAGATCGTAGATATTATCTTTATGAGCCAAAATAGTATCCAAAACTCTATTTTCACCTAGTAAAAATTTGTAAATTTCACCACTTTCGCACCCAACTATCAAAATATCATCTAAAATTTCAATATCGCCAAGTGATGAAGTAGAAAATTTATACTCAAAAATCACCTCTTTTTTGTTTAGGTCAAAAAATGAGATCTCACTACTCAAACTTGCATAAACTATCAAATTTTCATTTATAAAAAGAGCCTTTTTAACACTTTCATTGTCTAATTTTATTTTGTTTAGAGCTCCATTTTCATAGATAAATATCGCTCTTTTATAATAATCATCCTCACTTAAAATCAAAATCTTATCATTAAGCGCATCTGTGCTAAAGACTTTTGGCGATTTTGTCTCAAAATATGATGAAATTTGAGGCAAATTTATGGTTTTTATAGTCTTATTTTGCTCCACATCATAGACCAAAACTTCGCCACTATCGGTTGAGATGTATAAATTTTTATTTTTTAAAAGCAAATTTGTAACAGGATAGTTAGTTTTAATCTCACCTAAAAACTCTGCTGCAAAAATAAAGTTAAATAAAAGTAAAATAGTTATAAAAACTCTCAAAAAGCAACTCCTTTTAAACTAAGTGCTTCATTAAAGCAAGCACCTACGCACTCGCCACATCCAACGCAGTTTTCATTGATAGTTGGCTTAAAGACTCCAAAATACTCAATTGCTCTAAATTTGCAAACTTCATAGCAGTTATAGCACATCGTATCATTCCAAGCAAGGCAAGATGTTATCTCTATCTTTGCAACTGCATTTATTTTGGCGCTAAAGTCTAAATTTAGAGTGTTTTTTTGATTTTCTTGACAAGCAATTGCACATTTTTTACAAAAATCACATCCAAACTCATTTGGCTCAAAATAGACAAAATTCTCTTTAAGCTTAATTAGATTTTTATCACATGAAGTAACACAAGGTGCCTCGCATTCCAAACATTCAAATTTACCGCTAAAATAGGGCGGATAAATAGTCTTTTGAAATCTTTTTAGCACCTTTTTGTCCTTTTACTCAACGCCTTGATTTAGCACATCAAGTAGGTTTGAGCCATGTTTTAAAACTTTGTCTCTAAAAACTGCTTCAAATTTATTATTTACCACAGTTTTTGCATTTGATTGTGGCACGTGACATTGAACGCAGTTGTATCTAGTCATATCAAGTTCTCCGTGCAAATCCTTGCCAGTTCTTAAATCCACAAGATGAGATTTTGGTATGGCAGTTGAGCCAATATCTTTTGCAAACTCAGGCATATGGCAGGTTGTGCACATATTAAGCTCTAGTGTAATTGGCAAAAGTCCATCTAGATCATGTGGTATAAGTGGTGGTGAGTTTTCAAAAGATCTATCAAATCTAGTTGAAGTTCCAGGCGCATCACTGCTGTAGGCAAAATCTTGCAAAACTAAATTCTCTTCGCTCGTTAAACCAGCCTTTCTTAGGCCATCTTGTTGGCTAAAAGCAAAGACAACACAGATGAAAAATAGTATAATTTTTCTCATTTTTTATCCTTTTTTATAATACCGAAATTTAATGCATCGTGGGCGCAAACATCTACGCAACGACCGCAGCTTATACAGCTACTACTAATAAAAAAATCTTTTTTTGAAATATCTTTTAAAATGCCATCTTCTGGGCAAACCTTAATGCAGTCCATGCATTTTGTGCAGTTTTTAAAACTATGTTTTACTCTTATTAGTGAGAGTTTTGAAAGTAGTGCGTAAAATGCACCAAGTGGGCAAATTTTAGAGCAAACTCCTCTTTTTGCTACAAAAAGATCAAAAACAAAAAGCAAAAAAGCAACATTTAAAAAGGTGAAATTTAGATAAATTAATCCCCTTTGAATAACCCCTACAAAACTTATATTTTCAAAAGCTGGCACGCCCAAAACAAAACTAGCTATCAAACTCAAAGCTAAAAAATAGTATCTAAAATTTGCATTTAAGCTCAGATAACCGCCTCTAATTTTAAGTTTTTTTCTTATAAAGTAGGCAAAATCTGTTATGAGATTAACAGGGCAAACCCACGAACAAAAGAGCCTTGGAGCTATCAAACTATAAAATAAAGCAACGATTAAAGCGCCACTTATTGCAACAAATGAAACATTGAAAGTTGCTAGGTAAATTTGAAGCACTGCAAATGGGTCACTTAGTGAAATTTTACCAAATAAAATAGAGCTACTTAAATTTCCCTTTAAAATATTTAAAATTTCTAAATTTCCAAGCATAAAAAGAGCTAAAACCAAAAATTGAACAACTCTTCTAAGATTGTTTATTTTCATTAAAACTCCTCGTTATTTAGATAATCAAGCGCTTTTGTTTTATCAAGCTTTATCTTTGTGTTGGCATCTTTTAGCTTTTTATCGCCATTTTTTTCCCAGCCAATTACATAGTTATCATTCATCTTGCCAAGCACAAACTCTCTTCTAACTACGCTAATAGCAGCTTTTTTAGTAATACAAACTTTCTCGCACATCCCACATCCCGTGCAAATATCGCCATCAACAACTGGAAGTAAAAATGCATGTTTTGCCGTTCTATCATTTCTTTTGTATTCTAGATATAAAGCCCTATCTATAAGCGGACAGGCTCTATAACAGGCATCGCATTGAATTCCAAAGTAGGCAACACAACTTTTCATATCCACAACCGCAACACCAGATCTCATCAAATTTACATCTAGCAAACCATCTTTTTGCAAAGACTTTATATCAAGTGCAGATGTTGGGCAAATAGCAGCACAAGGGATATCTTCACACATATAACATGGAATTTTTCTTGGTATAAAATAGGGCGTTGAAATAGAGGTGTTGTCAAAAATAGTGCTAAGTTTAAGTGTGTCGTATGGACAGGCTTCCACGCAAAGTCCGCACTTTATGCAACTTGCCACAAAGCTTTTTTCATCTTTTGCACCAGGTGGTCTTAAGAAAAATTTAGCTTCTGTGTTTTTAGGAATGCTCCATAAAATCCCGCCAGCACTAAACAGACAAGCTATTTTTAACACCTCTCTTCTTGTCATAAATCTACGCCTTATAAATCTTTACTGCACATTTTTTATAATCAGTTTCGTTTGATAAAGGGCAGGTCGCATCAAGACAAACTTTATTTATAAAGACATTTTCATCAAACCAAGGAACATAGACTAGTCCAACAGGCGGTTTGTTTCGTCCTCTTAAATCAACTCTTGCCTTAACTTTTCCACGCCTACTTTCTATCCAAACTACGTCATTTTGCATCAAATTTAGCTTTCCAGCATCTAACTCGCTCATATAGCACATTGCTTCAGGAACTGCTTTGTAAAGCTCAGGAACTCTCATTGTCATCGTTCCGCTATGCCAATGCTCTAAAACTCTTCCAGTGCATAACCAAAATGGATACTCTTTATTTGGAATCTCAGGTGGATCCATATAAGGGCGGAAGAAAATTTTACCTTTGTTGTTTATATCAACCTTTTCATCATCTTTTGCCTTTGCTAAATCTCCAGCACTTAGTTTTGCACCTTTGTTTCCATAAAATGCAAAATCACTTTGTGGTGCTTCTTTTTTAGCATAAGGATCATAAAGTGTATTAAATCTCCATTGAGTTTCTTTGCCATCAACAACTGGCCATCTCAAGCCCCTAACTTTGTGATATGTATCAAAATCAGCCAAATCATGTCCATGACCTAGTCCAAATTTGCGGTACTCTTCCCAAATTGCTTTTTGAACAAAAAAGCCATATCCTTTAAACTCTTTTCCATCGCTTCCAACTACATTTCTGCTATCGCCATTTACTTCTGAGTTGTCAAACTTGCCCATGATTTTGTCATCTTTGCTAAATTTTTTCCACTCATCATTTGCAAAAAGCACATCAAATAGCGTATCACTTTCTTTGTAGCCCATTTTTTTAGCCTCTTCTAAAACATTTGGAAGAGTGAGTTTTTCATCTATCTTTTTTTCACCCCAAACATCTTTTAAGGTAAATCGTTTTGAAAACTCAAGCATTTGCCAAGTATCACTCATAGCATCGCCTACTGGAATAACTTGCTGGCGCCAATGTTGAGTTCTTCTTTCAGCATTGCCATAAGAACCCCATTTTTCATAAATCATTGCTGTTGGAAGTATTAGATCTGCTACTTTTGCTGAAATTCCAGGATAAACTTCACTTACTACGATAAAATTATCCATCTCTCTTGCTGCTTTTATCCAATGGTTTGCATTTGCGGTATTTTGCCAAGGGTTATTTACCTGCACCCAAGCAAATTTAATTTTGCCATCTTCTAAATCTCTCATAATTTTTACAAAATGTGAGCCATTTTTTGGATTAATAGTGCCATTTGGTAGTTTCCAAATTTTTTCAGTAATAGCTCTGTGTTTTGGATTTGCAACAACCATATCAGCAGGAAGTCTATGACAAAATGTTCCAACCTCTCTTGCTGTTCCGCACGCACTTGGCTGACCTGTTAAAGAAAATGCCCCATTTCCAGGTTTTGCTTGCTTTCCGAGCAGAAAGTGCACCATATAGCTTTGTTCATTTACCCAAGTTCCTCTTGTGTGTTGGTTAAATCCCATAGTCCAAAAGCTAACAACTTTTCTCTGTTTTTCTATATATAAATCAGCTAGTGCCTTAAGTTTTGCTTTAAACTCCTGGGTATCTTCATTTTCATCGCCTTTTGCAATTTTTGCAGTATATTCAAGAGTATATGGAGCAAGCGCTTTTTTAAAATCTTCAAAACTTATCGCCCAGTGTTTTCCAGCTGATTTTGTATTTTTCATCTCTAAAATATCGCCTGATTTATATCCAAGATATTTTAAACTCTCTGCTTCAAAGTCGCTTACAATCTTGCTTTTTTGTTTTGCAGCGGTATCAAGCTCACTTTTTTTGTATTTTGGATGGTTTATATCTTCTCTTAAGCCATAACCAATATCTACAGGTCCTGTTGCAAATGTGCAGTGATTTTTAACAAAATCCATATCTATTAAATCAGGATGATTATAAACAAGCTCTCTTGCGATGTAGTTCCAAATAGCAAGATCAGTTGATGGTCTAAAAATAATCTCAATATCTGCCAAATTTGAAGTTCTAGTTGAATAGGTGCTTAAATTTACAACTCTGACATTTTCTGGATCGCTTAATTTTCTATCGCTTACTCTTGCCCACAAAATTGGGTGCATTTCAGCCATATTTGCACCCCAGCAAACAATAGTATCAGTTAGCTCGATATCATCAAAACAGCCTGATGGTTCATCAATTCCAAAAGTCTGCATAAAGCCAACAACCGCACTTGCCATACAGTGTCTTGCGTTTGGATCGAGGTTATTACTTCTAAATCCACCTTTTATAAGTTTTGAAGCGACATAGCCTTCTTGGATTGTGTATTGACCACTCCCAAAAACACCAATTCCTGTAGGTCCAAGCTCATTATATGTTTTTTTAAACTGCTTTTCCATCTCATCAAAGGCTCTTTGCCAGCTAACAGGGGCAAATTTACCTTTTTTATCAAACTCACCTTTTTCATTCATTCTTAAAAGTGGTTTTGTCAAGCGGTCTTCGCCATACATAATTTTAGCGTTAAAATAACCTTTTATGCAGTTTAAGCCTCTATTTACTGGAGCTTTAGGATCGCCTTTTACAGCTACTATTTTTCCATCTTTTGTAGCTACCATAATCCCGCATCCAGTTCCACAAAACCGACAAACTGCCTTATCCCATCTCCATGATTTTTCAGCTTCGTTTGATTTAGCTGATAAAGAAGATGGAACACTTATGCCAATAGCAGAACAGGCCGAGGCTGCTGCAGCACTTTTGATAAAATCTCTTCTATTCATTGATTAATCCTCCTTGCATTGATTAATTATGATTCTAGTATTTTATCAAAAAAATGTTATTTTGCAATTGATTTAGCTCAATTAATATTTTAATTCTTATATTATTACTTTGTTTATTGTTAGCTTTGAGGAACACCAGCTTTTATTAAATTTGTAAATTTGACACCTTTTAGACCTGAAATTTTGTTTTTAAAATCCTCTATTTTTTTTATATTTCCTCTTAAAACAGAAGTTTCTAAACAGTTGCTATGATCTAAGTGTATGTGGTTTGTGCATATTATATTGACATTTGCATCATGTTCTATTGATATTTTTTTTGTTACTAAATCGGTTTGATGATGATCATAAATTATTGCTAAAACTGCTATTAGTTCAGCATTTTCATCATCTATATTTTTATCTTCCCAAGAATCTTTTACAATTTTTTCTCTTATTAGGTCTCTTACAAATTCACTTCTTGAAGCATATCCTTGAGAATTTATTTTTTCATCAAGACTATTAAGTAAATTTTCAGGTAATGACACACTAAATCTTATTATATTTTCCATAACTATCCTTTTTATAATATTTTTAATATAAAATATAATATAATAATTTCTTTTAAAGTTTTATTAATATTATTTAGTTATAAGATCAAAATTTGCAGGAATTATAGGTGTAAGTAAATTTTCATCGACAAATTCATCTTTTTTAAGATTTTTAAATTTTATTTTTATATGATTATCAAGTTTATCAGTGTAAGAAATTTCATCTAAAAGATCATTTTTAAAATTTAATCTGTACTTAACTCCATCAAATTTTGCCTCATATACATTACTATCTATTTTATTGGCATCTTTTATAATATTCATTAAATTTGGGACATCTTTTAAATTTGTAACTATTGCTTGCTCTAAATCAGGCTCTATAATAACAACTTTTTCGTAATTAAAATATATATCTTTTAAATTTGGAGTTTTGTAAGACCATAAAGCGTTGTTTGTTGTTGAAATAAAATTTCCACTATATTCAATTTTATTTTCATTATTTTGTATAGTTTGTATAAAATCACTTTGTAAAGTTTTAAATTCCAATGGGTTTGCAAAAGCAAAATTTGTTAAAAAAAGCAAAAATGCTGTTAAAAAATAGATTTTTTTCATATTTTGTCCTTAAATTTTTAAAAATTCTAGCTAGTTTAAATTAATATATGTTAAAATGTAAAGTTAAATTATTTGTAAGGTTTATAAATGTCAAAAAATATATTTAGTAAAATTTTTGGAACAAAAAATGATCGTATAGTTAAAACTTATGCAAAAAGAGCAAAAGAGATAAACGCTCTTGAAGAAAAATATGAAAAATTAAGTGACGATGAGTTAAAAGCAAGCTTTAATGCTTTAAAAGATGAAGTTGCAAATGGAAAAAGTTTAGATGAAGTTTTAAACGATACATTTGCAATTACAAGAGAAGCAAGCAAAAGAGTTTTAAATATGCGTCATTTTGATGTGCAGTTAATTGGTGGAATGGTTCTTCATGATGGAAATATTGCTGAGATGAAGACAGGTGAGGGAAAGACTTTAGTTGCAACTTTACCAGTAGTTTTAAATGCAATGACAAAAAAAGGCGTTCATGTAGTAACTGTAAATGACTATTTGGCAAAAAGAGATGCCAGAGATATGGGAGTTTTATACGAGTTTTTAGGTTTTAGCGTAGGAGTTATAGTAAGTGGTGAGTATGATGATGAAAAAAGAAAAGCTGCTTATGACTGCGATATAACCTATGGAACGAATAATGAGTTTGGATTTGACTATCTTAGAGATAATATGAAATTTAGATTTGAAGATAAAGTCCAAAGAGAACATAATTTTGTAATTGTGGATGAAGTTGATAGTATTTTAATAGATGAGGCAAGAACACCTTTAATTATTTCAGGTCCTACAAATAAAACTCTTGATGGATACATAAAAGCAAACGAAGTTGCTTTAAAACTAACCAAAGGAAAACCAGCCCAAACTCCACAAGACAAACCAACAGGAGATTTTATAGTTGATGAGAAAAATAGAACTATTTTACCAACAGAAGAAGGAATTTCAAAAGCTGAAAAGCTTTTTGGGGTTGACAACTTATATAGTCTTGAAAATGCGGTTTTGAGCCATTATTTAGACCAAGCTTTAAAAGCAAATTATCTTTTTGAAAAAGATGTTCATTATGTGGTTAGAGATAACCAAGTTGTTATTGTTGATGAATTTACAGGAAGATTAAGTGAGGGAAGGCGTTTTAGCGAGGGGCTTCACCAGGCTTTAGAGGCAAAAGAGGGTGTTAAAATCCAAGAAGAAAGCCAAACTTTAGCAGATATTACTTTTCAAAACTATTTTAGACTTTATGAAAAAATCGCAGGTATGACAGGAACTGCTCAAACAGAAGCAACCGAATTTAGTCAAATTTATGGACTTGATGTTATATCAATCCCAACAAATGTTCCAGTTATTAGAATAGATCAAAACGATCTTATATATAAAAGTGAAAGAGAAAAATTTAATGCAGTTATTGAAGAGATAAAAAGGGCAAATGCAAAAGGTCAGCCTGTTTTAGTAGGAACTGCTTCAATTGAAAAAAGTGAAGTTTTACATAAACTTTTACAAAACGCAAAAATTCCTCATTCAGTATTAAATGCAAAAAATCACGAAAAAGAAGCTGAAATTATAGCAGACGCTGGTGCAAAAGGAGCTGTAACAGTTGCTACAAATATGGCAGGTCGTGGTGTTGATATCAAAATAAATGATGAAGTAAAAGCTCTTGGAGGATTATATATAATAGGAACTGAAAGACACGAAAGTAGAAGAATTGATAATCAGCTTCGTGGTAGAGCAGGAAGACAAGGAGATCCAGGCGAGAGTAGATTTTTCTTAAGTTTAGAAGATAATTTACTAAGAATTTTTGGAAGTGATAAGATAAAAAATATAATGGAACGCCTTGGTATAAAAGAGGGTGAAAGCATAGAAAGTAGAATGGTTACAAGAGCTGTTGAAAACGCACAAAAAAAGGTTGAAAATCTTCATTTTGAAAGTAGAAAATATGTTCTTGAATATGATGATGTGGCAAATGAGCAAAGAAAAACGATTTATGTTTATAGAAATGAGCTTTTAGATCCAAATTATGATTTAAGTGAAAAAATTAACTCAAATAGAGTTGAATATGTTGATTATCTCTTTGAAAATGCTGAAATTTTTGATGGAATGGATAAAGATGATATAAACTACGAGCCTTTAATAGCTACTTTAAGAAATGAAATTGGTGAAAACTTTACTAGTGAAGAATTAAAAGAATTTTCAAGCGTAAACGAGGCAAAAGATTATATTGTTAAAAAATTAAAAGATGCGTATGATGAGAGAATGAAAGTTATAGATGATGAGCAAAAAAAGGCAATTGAAAAACAAATTTATCTTCAAGTTGTAGATAGAGATTGGAGAGAGCATCTTTATCAAATGGATATTTTAAAAACAGGAATTGGACTTCGTGGATATAATCAAAAAGATCCATTAACCGAATATAAAAAAGAAAGTTACAATCTTTTCTTAGAGCTTGTTTTAAGACTAAAAACCGATAGCATAAGAGCTTTGCAAGGCATTAGATTTAAAACAAAAGAAGAAATTGAAGCAGAAGAAAGAGCAAGAGAACTAGCTCAACAAAGAGCTATGGCTGAGCTTCAAAGAGCTATGAAAACAAACAAAGAAGCTGAAAATGCCAATGATCAACCTTTGCCAAATACTCCAATAAGAGTTCCTAAAAAACCAAGGAGAAATGAGCCTTGCCCTTGCGGAAGTGGTAAAAAATATAAAGATTGTTGTGGAAAAAGTGGTCCTAAAAAAGGTGAGTTTGCAAAATAGGGCTCTTTAAGTGGTAAAATATCTTATTTTTAAATATCTTAGATTTGACAAAAGTCAGCCATTTATTACGCTTTGCGCTATTTTAGCTTTTTTAGGTGTTGGAGTTGGACTAATGGTTTTAATAGTCGCCATGGCCATAATGAATGGTTTTGATAAAGAGTTTGAGAGAAAACTCTTTACCATGAATTATCCATTAACTATATTTAGTCATTTTAAAGGTGGCATTACAAATAACGATGTAAATAATTTAAAAAAGGCTTTTCCAGATATTAAATTTAGCCCTTATATTTCATCGCAAGTTATCGTAAAATCTGATAATAAACTAGAAGGCGCAATGATATTTGGCGTTAATATAGATGATGAAAAAGAGATAAACTCTGTTGTAAAAGATGGTATTAAAGATGCAAATTTAAGTGGCTTTGGTATTATGATAGGAAGTGGATTAAAAGATGAGTTTTATCTAAAAAATGGTGATAAAACAACTATTATTTTCACAAAAACAGATCCAGGTGGATTTAGTATGATACCAAAGATGAAACGCTTTGAAGTTAGGGCTGATTTTACTTCTGGACTTATTGCCTATGATAAAGCTTATCTATATTCTGATATTTATGATTTAGCTAAAATTTTAGGAGATCAAAATGGCGGGTTTGATGGAATTCACATATATTCAAAAGAGCCGTTTAAAGATAAAGATCGTATTAAAGAAGTTCTTCCAGATACTATGCATATAGTTGGATGGTGGGAGCAAAATGGAAACTTTTTTTCAGCTTTAGCCTTAGAAAAAAGAGCTTTATTTATAGTCTTAATGCTTATTATTTTAGTTGCCAGCTTAAATATCGTAAGTTCACTTTTAATGACAGTTATGAACCGCCGTCAAGAAATTGCACTTTTATTAAGCCTTGGCACAACGAAAAAAGAGATTAAAAATACATTTTTTGGACTTGGAATGGTGATTGGTGGTGGAGGGATTATCTTTGGTCTTATCTTAGGCTTGCTTGGTATTTGGCTGCTTGGAAGCTTTGATATAGTAAATTTACCAGCAGATGTCTATGGAAGCTCAAAATTACCACTTGAATTATCAAGTTTAGATCTTTTTATGATAGTAGTTGGAGCTATTTTCATAGTGGTTGTTTCATCATATTATCCAGCTAAAAAAGCTACAAAAATCGATGTTTTGCAAACTTTAAGAAATGAATAGCTTTGAAATTTAACTCTCATTAAGCCAAATTTCTCTATTTTTTATCTTTATAATACCCTCTTTTTCCATGAGATAAAACTCTCTTGAAAGTGCAGATCTATTGCAAGATAGGTATTTTGCTAGGTCTTCTTGATTGAAAATGGGTTTTATCAAATTTGAACCAGTTTTCTCCCTTTCGCTGTTTAAAAAGAGTAAAATCCTCTCTCTAAGATGTGTTTTCGAGTAGATATTTAGCTTAAATGAGAGATGACTCATAAATTTATTTAGATCTTTTATTAGGTTTTGCATAAAGATAGTTTTGTGTTGGCAGTTTCTTTTATTTTCATCAAAAATTGTCCCAATATCCATAGAGATCAAAGTAGATTTTCTCTTTGTCCTTAAAAACCGCTTATCACTTTTGCCAAAGTCATAGACCAAACTATCCCCAGCCATAAGCCTATCGTCAATTATCTCCCTTTTTTCCAAAGAGATGATATCAACAACGCCATCTTTTAGAAGCAGTGCCTTAAAGCCTTGGCTTAGATCATACAAATAGATATTTTTATCAAAAGTAAAAATTCTATACTCTATGCAATTTAGGATTTTTTTGATCTCATTTTCATCAATTCCAGTAAATAGAGAGGAATTTTTAAAAAATTCTATCATATTTTAGCCTTTTGTTGCTATAGCAACTAATAATTGTTATCAAGTTTATTATAATTATACCAAATTTAATTTGAAAGGATAGAGATGAGTAGTAGAATTTTGGGTCATACTTTTATGAAAAATTTAGGCAGAACCAAACTTAGACCAGGTGGCGGAGTTACTACAAAGTGGCTTTTAAATGAGGCAAACATTCAGCCAAGCAGCAAAATTTTAGAAGTAGGCTGCAACCACGCAGACAACATAATTGGCATATATAATGAGTATAAGTGCGATGTAAAGGCCATAGATTTGGACGATGAAGCGTTGCAGGAGTGCAGACAAAACTTAAATTTATTGGGCTTTGAAAAGGAGATTGAAGTTTTTAATATGGACGCTAAAGATCTAAAATTTCCAGATGCGACCTTTGATATCGTCATCAATGAAGCAATGCTTACTATGTTAAATCCAAACGACAAAAAAAGAGCTGTTTTGGAATATCACAGAGTTTTAAAGCAAGACGGACTTTTGCTAACTCACGACATCGCAATAGTAGATAGTTCTATAAAAAAAGAGCTCTCACAAGCTGTCAATATAAACACCTATCCACTTACAAAAGAGGATTGGTTTTCGTTGTTTGAGTCAAATGGTTTTAAGGTGCAAAGTTTTAAAATGGGTAGGTTTCTTTTGCTAGATAAAGAGACAATTATCAAAGATGAGGGTGCCATAAATGCTGCTAAGTTTTATAAAAATGCACAAAAAGAGGAGAACAAAGAGCAGTTTTCCAAAATGCTAAAAGCTACAAGCAACAAGAGCATAAACTACATAGCAATTGTTTCAAAAAAGATATAAAGTATGAGAAATTTAGCTATTGGCAAAAAAATTAGCCTAACAAAACAGCTGCCTCATGTAAAGCACCAAACTATCTCTAAAAGACTTAGCTCCAAATTTGATATCTCTCTTTTTTATATGGATGAAAAGACAGATATTAGCACAGAGCTCTATTTTGAGTATAAATTTTATCTCATCTTAGAGGGCGAGGTTTTGATAGCAAAAAAGCGCCTTAAGGTTGGCGATAGTTTGGTCTGTCTTCCTATGGAGCCATTTTGTATAGAGGCTATCAAAGAGACTATTTTTTTAGAAATTACGATAAATTTAACGGAGGAAAAGATGAAAAATTTAGAAAAAGGTAGAGTCATTGAACTTAAAAATATGATTGATTATGTAGATGGCGCCATCTCAAATTTGGATATTGCTAGCACAAAAAATATGAAAATGATGCTTATGTCTTTTGACGCCAATGAGGGACTAAAGCCTCACTCTGCGCCAGGAGATGCATTGGTTGTGCCTTTGGAGGGCAGAGCCAAAGTTATGGTTGGGGATGAGGAGTTTGAGATAGGAGAGCAAGAGCAAATCGTGTTTCCTAAAAATATCAAACACAATGTAACAGCCATAACGAAATTTAAGATGATGTTAGTTTTGGTTATAGACTAAATTATGAGTTTAGCTATGAAAAGAGCAGTTTTACTATCACTAACGCTTAGTTCTATTTTGATGGCTGAGAATTTAGCCAGCACAACTCAAGTTGGCCCGTTAAAGAGCTTTTCGCCGCCAAAGCCCATAGCGCCAAATATAGCGCAAGGTTATATGGTGGAAAATCAATTTGATCGTCCAAATCGCCAAGACTATTTTTCCACTTCAAGTTTGGTTTATAGAAATTTAGATAAGTTTCATATAAGTTCGGGAGTTTATGGAAAAAGTTTTTACAATTCAGCGCTTTTTAAATACCGCGGTGGCAACTTCTATACAAATTTAAACATCAACCATACAAAGGCAAATAGCTACAAAGATGGCGGCGGCAACAGAGTTTGGTTTGGATATGAGAGATTTAATCAAGCTGTTATTTTAGGCTATCTACCAAATGAGTTTTTGGAGCATAGGTTGGTTTTTATACATGATAATATCGATGATGACAAACAGCCGCACAACCCAGCAGACGCCATCAAAACAGAAAGATATATCACCAAATTTAAGACAAGAGTTGGCGAGCAGGATTTAAGCAATACAGTTCTTTTTGACTTAAGCCATATTCATCTAAAAAGAGAGTCCAACAACTTTTCTTTAAGAAAGGCAGCTAAAAATAAAGTTTTTGTTGATGTAGGACGCGATATTTATGAATTTTTACTTAGTTATGAGAGAGATTTAGATAGTTTTCACAACAGTTTTGGAGGCAGCTTTGCCTATGATGATCACATCGCAAAAAGATATCTAAAGACTCCAAATAGGGATGTTTTAAATGGATATCGCTTTCCAGATGTTGTGCAAAAAACATATAAAATTTACAACTCTACAAGCTATGAGCCAAGCCAAAATCATAAGTTTTCTTTAGGTTTTGAATATATCCACAACGACGCTAAGGCAAAGAAATTTGACGCAATGATACCAAATCCCAGAGTTAGTGGCACTTTTTTTCCAAGCCCAAAGGCTTTATGGAGACAAACTTATGGAGTTGATTTTGATGGTAGCATAAAACAAAATCTCTTTAACGTGAAATTTAAATATGATTTTAGGCCTTTGAATTTGGAAAGCTATAGTGTTGAGTTAGCTAGGATTTCAAGACTTCCTAGCAATCCAGAGAGATTTTCAGCGCTTTTTGCTCCAGCAATGCCACAAAACTCCAAGATTAGCAATCCGCACTTAGAGCCTGAGATTCACAACTTCATCAAATTTAGCTTCGATGTCAAAAGTAAATTTTATAAAAGTTATTTAGACTCATTAAATAGAGTTGGACTAAACTTTGGCGGATACGTTATGGCAGACAAGGTAAAGGACTTGATTATTTTTGATAGAGCAAGAGGTCAGAGCGGAGTTGTTGCCAAAAATGGCGGTATCGTTACTAGAAATGTTGATGCGACCATATATAGTACAAACTTATATACAAAGTTAAATTTCACTCCAAATTTTGCCACTTCACTAAATCTTACTTATAAATATGGACAAAACGATGATGACAAAAGAGCGCTCTATCAAATCCGCCCCTTTGAAGCGCTTTTAAATTTGGATTATATGGATTATACAACTTTTGGTAGCTACAATATAGGCTCTGCTATTAGATATGTTGCAAAGCAAAATAGAGGCGATTTTGACAAAAAAACAGGGCTTGGGATTGATAGCAAAAATAGCGATTTTACCACTCTTGATCTCTACGCCGGAGTTAATGTCAAAGATAAATTTGGCCTTAGGTTGGGCGTAAATAATCTCTTTGATAGAGAGTATGCTGAGTTTATTACAGGTGAGCATGTTGAGGCTTTGGATAGTGCGACTATAAATGCTCCAGGAAGAGTCTTTTATATGAGTTTTCACGCAAGTTTTTAAAGGATATTTTATGAAAAGAAGAGAGTTTTTAACCACTAGTTCGGCTTTGATGGCAACTATGTTTGCACCAAATTTATTTGCCAAAGAGAGTTTTACTATTTATGGTGCACCTGCACTTCCAAGCATAGTTATAGCGGTTGGGCTTTTGCAAGGCAAGATAAATAGAGAAGTTAGTACAAGCTTAGAAATTTGGAAAAACCCAGATCAACTTAGAGCAGGCGTTGCAAGCGGTAAATTTAAAGTGATGATGAGCCCTTCAAATGTAGCTGTAAATTTAAGAAATCAAGGGCAAAATGTCGCGATGTTTAACAACCTAACAAATGGCATAAATAGTCTTATGGTAAAAGACAAGAGTGTAAAAGCTCCAGAGGATCTGATCGGCAAAAAGCTCATAATGCCCTTTAAAAACGATATGCCAGATATTGTCTTTAGGGCGCTTTTTAGAAAGTTAAATATCGATATCTCCAAGATAGATATCTCTTATACAGCGACGCCACCAGAGGCTGTTACGCACTTTTTGACAAAAGATTATGATGCGACTTTTTTGCCAGAACCAATGGCAAGTGTAACTATTCTTAGAGGTAAGCAGAGAGGCCTTTCCATCTACAAAGCATTTGATTTTCTGGATTTTTGGGGTGAAGCCTTTAAGACAAAGCCGCTAATTCCGCAAGCAGGCATTATTGTAGATGTGGATTATTATGATAAAAACAGAGCTCTGTTTGATATCTTGCAAAGCGACTTGGAAGATGCGCTAAAGTGGATTATGAGTAACAAACAAAGCGCTGCAAACATTGGCTCAAATTACCTACCAGCGCCTATTCCAGCGATTGCTCAAAGCTTAGAAAGTGCAAATTTAAGTGTAACTAGAGCAAGAGATATCAAAGATGAAGCGATGAAATTTTTTGAAATCATCATGGAGTTCAATCCAAAGCTAATCGGCTCAAAACTGCCAGATAAGAGCTTTTTTATATGATAAAAATAGATGGCATAGCAAAAGATCGCCATCCAATTATAAGGGTATTTGACTATCTTTATAGCGGATTTTTAAGTATCGGAGTTATTTTTGTCTTGATAGGGGTTTGGAAGTTTGTTAGCTTAAATTTAAATGAATTTTTACTTCCAAGTCCCGAAAAGGCATTTAAAAGAGCCTATTTTCTTATCTTAAATTTCAAAGAAAATGAGATAGATGTGACATTTTATCGTTTTTTCTTGGGATTTTTTATCTCATCGATAATTGGCATAACTCTTGGCTTAATTGCAGGTTGCTTTAAAACTATGAGAGTCTTTTTAAGACCAATAATCTCTATTTTGCTCTCAATGCCACCAATTGTTTGGATAGTAATGGCACTTTTTTGGTTTGGGTTTGGCGATGTTAGCACGCTTTTTACAACTATTTTGGTAACAACGCCACTAACATTTGCAAACACACTTTTGGGCGTTGTTAGCATAAGCAAAGAGAGCGCTGAAGTCTTTAAGGCTTATAAATTGGGCTTTTTAAAAAAGCTTAAGTTTCTCTATGTGCCACATCTTTTGCCATACATTTTGTCTAGTTTAAGCCTTGCTGTTGCTGTTGCTGTTAAGATAACAATTATGGCAGAACTTTTGGGCTCAAATAGCGGCATAGGGGCGAAGATAGCCGATGCAAGAGTTATGCTAGATAGTGTAGATACAATGGCATTTGTCCTAATAATCCTACTCTTTAGCGCCTTTATCGAGTATCTAGTTATTAAGCCACTCTCAATAATCCTAATACCGTGGCAAAAAGAGCTAAAATGAAGATGATTGAAGTTAGAAATTTAAGATATGATATTTTAAATGAAATAATTATAAAAGATTTTAATTTTCAAATGAAAAGTGGAGAAATTTATACTCTTTTTGGAGCTTCAGGTTGTGGAAAGACGACGCTTTTAAGGCTAATTAGCCAGTTAGAAAAGCCTAAAAAAGGTGAGATAATAAACCAATTTGAAAAAACCACCTATCTTTTTCAAGAAAATCGCCTCTTAAACAACTTAAATGTTTTAGAAAATATCAGATTGTGTGCAAGCGATGTTGGTGATGATGAGATATATTATCACTTAAAAATGGTCGGTTTTCAAAAAAGAGATCTTTACAAATATCCAAATGAGTTAAGTGGCGGCATGGCAAAAAGAGTTGCTTTTATGAGAGCATATCTATCAAAGCCTGATTTAATGCTTCTTGATGAGCCATTTAGCGGACTTGATATGGACTTAAAAAATTTGCTAGTAAATTTAATAATCCAAAAAGTAGAGAAAAAAGAGCTATCTTGCATTTTGGTAACTCATGATAGGTATGAAGCTGTTTTGCTTAGCCATAAAATCAACTTTTTGACCAAAAAAGGAATGAAAGTTTATAAAATTTTAGAGATTGAGCAAAGTCTTAAAAACAGAGAGATGACTTTTATACAAAACGTTATCAATAGCGAATTTAAGGAAACAATCTACTATGACTAGATATTTTAATAACTCAATGAGACTATTTTATATCTCATCTTGCGTTGCTATGATGCTAGGGGTCTGTTTTGCCTTGGCAAAGATGGATATCTATAAATTTATCTTTTTGCATATTGCACCAGCTTTTGCATATAGCGGCTTTTTGCTAACTGCCTTAAAGTCGTGGCATAACTACACAAAATCCCTATTTTTAGTGAAAATAACCTTTTATTTTGCCATTTTGTTAGCTTTGTTTTTATCTTTTTTTGCACTTAATTTATCATATTTGTTACTTGGAGTCTTTTGGCTTAGTTTTGCTATTGTTGCACTATTTTTGATGATAAGAGATGGCAATTTAGCAAACATTAGCATAGCTTTTAGCCTTTTTAGCTTTTTTTTGGTTGAAGTTTTGCTCTTTTTAAACTATGATGAGAAATTTAGTGAGCTTTTTTTACATTTAAACTTAATTTTACTTTTGATTGTTGGCTTTAAGATTAGCTTAGTCATCGCAAACAAGGCATTAAAAGAGATAAAAGATGCAGTTTTTATACCAAACTTTATCGATAAAAACCTAGCTATCTTTTTTATCTTTTTATATATGATAGCTTTTTTATATGACAAAAGTGTTTCAGGCTATTTTGCCATAGCTGTTGGACTGGTTGTTTTTGCCAAATTGCGTGAGCTTTTTTATCTCATTTTACTTAAAAAGGCATATGTTTTTATCTATTTTTTAATAACACTTTTTATGGCGATAGGTTACTTTGGGCTTGGAGTTTGTGAGCTGTTTTTGGCTAACTTTAGAGTGTGGATGATAGATTTTTTATATCTCTCATCAGTTGTGGCTATGCTTCTTTTTATCTTTAATGTCACCTCTCTTTTGCATAGTAAAGAAGAGTTAAGCTTTACAAACTCAACTAAATTTAGCTTTTTAGCTCTCTTTTTGAGCGCTATCTTGGGAAACTTTTTATACCTACAAGCTCTCTTGCTTATTACAAGCCTACTTATCTGCATAACAAACCTTAAAAATATTAAATGAAAGCAGAAGTTGTATTGGTAAGAGCAGTTTTATTAAATCAAAATTGTATAACTAACTGTATAACTAAAAATCAGATAGCTAAATTTAAGTGAATATCGTTAAAAAGTGGTGCCCGAGGCCGGAATTGAACCGGCACGGAGTTGCCTCCGCCAGATTTTGAGTCTGGTGCGTCTACCAATTTCACCACTCGGGCATTTAAAAGGCACCATTGTATCAAAAAATATTTTAAAGATTATTTAAAATGTAGAAAAAAGGATGCCAAATTTAAGGCATCCTAAAAAAATTATTTTTTCTTTGCTTTTTTAGAAGCAGCAACTGCATCTTTAAGTTGTTTACCAACTTTGAATTTAACAACATTTGTAGCTGGTGATTTGTAAGTTTTGTTAGTTCCAGGAACTTTACCTTCTCTTGCAGCTCTAACAGCAACATCAAAAGATCCAAAGCCTATAAAGCTTATTGAATCACCTTTTACTAAGCACTCTTTAATACCTTCAAGTATTGCATCAAGTGCAATTGAAGTATCTTTTTTTGTCATATCTGCTTTTTTAGCAACTAAATCAATAAATTCTGCTTTTTTCATAGAATTATCCTTTTAATAAGATGTTTTGTAAGAACCATTTTACAATACTTTTATAAAAAAAACAATGTTTTTTTATCTAAATTTGCACTTTATAGGCAAATTTGAGTGAATTTAAGGCAATATTTGTGTTATTTTTATCTAAATACGGTTTTTATAAGCTTAAATATAGCTTAGTTTTTAATTTCAAAAATAAATTCTTGTTTGTTTTTTATCTCTTGAATTTCTAATAAAATCAACTCATTTATATTTATATTTTTAAACTCATCAACACTTTTAATATTATTTTTTGCCATTTCTTTTAAGATTAAACCTCGGTAATGCTTTGCATAATGGCTTACAACTTTGCCATTTTTTATAAATTTAAGTGTAAAAAAAGGTTTTTTTATAGTGTAAAATTTCTCATAAAACGAAGCTCTTAAATCTAAAATTTCATCATCTTTTAGATATTCGTCTAAATTACTTGAAAAGTTATCTTTATAAAATTTTTCAATGTTTAAATTTGGTAATTTTGCACCTTGTTTTAGCTTATAGTCGGGTAAAATATCGCTAGCTTTTATAATGCCAAACAAATTTGAAAAAATTAACACATTTTCATCAATATAATGTTTATTTTCTAAATTTTCATAATCAAGCGATTTATATGCAACTCCGCTATATCTTAAAATAGCTTTTATTCCATTTTTTTCTTTAAATGAGCTTTTATAATGCTTTATCAAATTTTCATCTTTTAAGCCAAAAAATTGAGATAATTCATTGATATTTAAAGAATTTATATAATTTTCATATTTTTCTAAAACAAATTTTCTTTTATCATTTAAATTTGGAAAAATAAAATTTCCAACACTCTGGCTTCCTTTTTTTTGGTTTTTTGACTCACTTGGTGAAAATAAGATTTTCATTATGTTTCCTTATATAGTGATTTAATTTTGAAATTTATAAGTCTTTAAAAGTGCATTCAATGGGGTTTTACTAATAAAATGGTACGCCCTAGAAGATTCGAACCTCTGACCTTTTGAACCGCAATCAAATGCTCTATCCAGCTGAGCTAAGGGCGCACAAATAATTAAAAGAGTTTGTATTTTACACAATCTTAACTTAAAATAAGCAAAATTCAGAAAAATCACTAAATTTATCATATTTTTAATCTTTTTTTACTAATATATAGTGTCAAATTTAAAAAGGTTGGATTATGATACATAAAATTCTTATTGCAAACCGTGGAGAGATAGCTGTTAGAGTTATTAGAGCATGTAGAGATTTACATATTAAAAGTGTTGCTATTTATACAAAGCCTGATTTTTCATCATTACACGTAAGGATAGCCTCAGAGGCTTATGAAGTTGGCGAGCATCCACTTGAGGGATATTTAGATCCTCAAAGGATAGTTGAAGTTGCAAAACACTGTGGTGCAGATGCGATACATCCAGGATATGGTTTTTTAAGTGAAAACTATGAATTTGCAAAAGCTGTTGAAGATGCGGGACTTATTTTTATTGGACCAAAGCCAGATATTATTAGAAAAATGGGTAATAAAAACATAGCTAGATATTTAATGAAAAAAAATGGTATTCCAGTTGTGCCAGGTACTGAAAAGTTAAACAATGAAAATATTGAAACCATAAAAAGATATGCTCAACAAATAGGCTATCCAGTTATTTTAAAAGCAAGCGGTGGCGGTGGTGGAAGAGGTATTAGAGAGGTTCATAAAGAAGAGGATTTAGAAAGACTTTTAGAAGATTGTAAAAGAGAGGCAAAAGCATTTTTTAATAGTGATGAAGTTTTTATGGAAAAACTTATCATAAACCCTCGCCATATTGAGTTTCAAATTTTAGGTGATAATTATGGCAACATAATTCATTTAATGGAAAGAGATTGTTCTATTCAGCGTCGTCATCAAAAAATAATAGAAGTTGCACCAAGTCCAACAGTAAGTGAAAATTTAAGAAAAACTATGGGTGTTACAGCAGTTGCTGCTGCAAAAGCTGTAAATTATACAAATGTTGGAACTGTTGAGTTTTTATTAGATGATTATAATAATTTCTATTTTATGGAGATGAATACTAGAATTCAAGTAGAACACGGCATAACAGAAGAAATTACCGGGGTTGATCTTATAGTAAGACAGATAAGGGCTGCAGCTGGTGAGATACTTGATCTTGAGCAAAGTGATATAAAAGCTCAAGGATTTTGTATAGAGGCTAGAATTGTAGCAGAGGATGCCTCAAAAAACTTTACTCCAGCTCTTGGAAAAGTAACTGGATATTATCCTGCCTTGGGACCTTCTGTTAGGGTTGATAGTCATTTATATAGAGATTACAATATTCCTCCTTATTATGATTCGCTTTTGGCAAAACTTATTGTAAGTGGTACAAGTTTTGATTTGGTTGTTAATAAATTTGAAAGAGCTTTGGATGAATTTAGTATAGAAGGCGTTACAACAACACTTCCTTTACTTCTTGCAATTAGTCAAAGTAGAGAGTTTAGAAGAGGATTTTTTGATACATCATACACTGATAAAAATCTTCCAATGCTTTTAGAAAAAATGCAAATTTATAAAAATAAAAAGAACAAGTTTAAAAAAGAAGATGACTTAAGTATGGTTATAATTGAGGCTGTTAAGCGTTTTGAAGAGGATTTAAAAGAAGAGGAAAAATAAAAATATGAATGATTTTTTTGATGATTTAAAAAATATAAAAAAAGATATGCTTAAAAATGAAGCTTTTAAACAAAATGCAAAAGAAACAGCAGAAAAAATAAAATCAGAAGATGATGAATTTAAAGTTGAATTTGATAAAGAAAGCATTAAACAAAGAGTCAAAAGACTTCAAAATGAGTTTTTAGAATATACAAAAGATGAAAATATAAAAAAGATTTAAATTTGATAAATATCACTCCTTTTTGCTCTTTAGAAAGCTTATGTCCATATTTGGGAGATAGACCTAGTAGGACTGAGTATTTGTACATTAAAGGGTGTAATAAATCTCTTAATTCAATTTTAGTAAAGCGTGGATATAGGCGATTTGGAAGATATTTTCAAAAACCAATTTGTGCAAATTGCAATGAGTGCATAAGTGTTAGAGTAGATGCTTTTAAATTTAAGCCAAGCAAAAGCCAAAGAAGGGTGATAAGAAAAAATCAACATATAAGATTTTCTTATCACACGCCTTTTGCAGATGAGGAAAGAGTGGAGCTTTTCAAAAAATTTCACAAATTTAAAAGCCTTCAAAGAGAGTGGAAATATTATGATATAGATGTTTATAAATATTATGATTTATACATTTTAGGATATTTGGATTTTGGCAAGGAAATATCATATTATGATGAAAATGGTAAGCTCATCTGTGTGGATTTAGTTGATGTGACAGATGATGGGTTGAGCTCAGTTTATTGTTATTACGATCCAGAATATTTAAATTTAAGTCTTGGTAAATTTTCACTATTAAATGAGATAGAAATAGCTAAAAAACTAAATTTAAGGTGGATTTATCTAGGATATTATGTAAAAAATTGTCAAAGTTTAGAGTATAAAAAGGACTTTTTACCACAAGAAAAATTAAAAGAATATGTAGATTTTGACAAAGAGACAATTTGGGAAGAGTTTAAAATTTAAAATATTTTTTTATATAATAAATTTTTAGAAATGTTAGTATTTGAAATTTTAATTTAAAAATAAATAGTAAGTTTTTTAAGCTTACTATTTAGTATTATTTTTTAATTGCACTTTTTGGTCGAAAAACTTTCATTTTTGACTCATCTGTTTTTATATAATTTCCACCTATTAAATCAACGCAGTATGGAATAGCAGGAAAAACAGGCTCTAAGCACTCTTTTATCGCCTTTGGCTGACCTGGAAGATTTAAAATAAAACTTCTGTTTCTTACTCCTGCTGTTTGTCTTGAAAGTATTGCTGTTGGGACAAATTTTAAACTTTCCATTCTCATTAATTCTCCAAAACCAGGCAGTATTTTATCACAAATCGCTTCTGTTGCCTCAGGTGTAACATCTCTTAAGGCTGGACCAGTGCCACCTGTTGTAAAAATTAAATCACAATTTAACTTATCACAAAATTTAATCAAATTTGATTTTATCAACTCAAAATCATCAGGTATGACTTCATAAAAAAACTCAATCTCATTAGTTATCCACTCTTGTAAAATTTCTTTTATGGCATTTCCTGAGATATCTTTATATTCGCCTTTGCTAGCTCTATCACTAAGAGTTAAAATTCCTACTCTTATCATTTTTTTCCTTAATTGTTATTTTCTTTTAAAATATCTCTTATTATCTCTTTTGAGATAGTCTCAAATGCAAAAAGATGTTTAGTTATCTCAAATAAAGGCTTTTGCATGGTACTTAAAAACTCTTTAATCTCTTTTTCATTTTTATTTAAAATATTTAAAATTTCATTTTGATTTGGCACAATAAACTCACCCATAGAATATTCAAAAATCATCTTATGAGAAAGTTCAAGTGCTTTTTTAATGTCAGATTTTGAGTTATTAAAACTATCATTTTTATAAATTTTAAGAGCATTTACGCCACTTAAATAAACTTTTAGTCTGTTTTCTAAGATACTTTTTGAAACTATTTCTTCATCATCTTTTAAAAAATCATCTTCTAGCAAGTTTATTTTTTCAAACTCTACACCAAACCAATATGCACTAATTGCTTTTGCAGCTTGATAAAGAGCTTGAATTTCTTTTTCTTTTTCGCTTAAAATTAACTCTTTTTTCTTTCCAAATAAAACTTTATTTTTTGTTTTTACAAAGTCATCAAATTCTAAAATTTCGCTTTTTCTTTTTAATGCGTTAATCATAGCTTCATTTACAAAAGTAGCAAGTCCAGCACCGCTAAAACCTACACTTATCCTTGATAATTTACTTAAATCAAGATCAAATTTCTTGCCTCTTAAATAAATTTTTAAAATTTCAATTCTATCTTTGTAGTTTGGCAGTGAAATAAAAACTCTTCTATCAAATCGCCCAGGTCTTAAAAGCGCATCATCAATCATTTCTATTTTATTGGTTGCGCCTATTACAATAACGCCGGAGTTTTCAATAAAGCCATCCATTTCGGTTAAAAGCTGATTTAAAGTAGCTTCTCTTTCATCATTTCTACCTTCGCCTCTACTTTTTCCGATAGCATCAATTTCATCTATAAAAATAATTGATGGAGCATTACTTTTAGCATTTGCAAAAAGTTCTCTTACTTTTTTTGCACCAACTCCAACATACATTTGTGAAAAATTTGCTCCACTTTCATAATAAAATGGCACTCCAGCTTCACCAGCGATTGCTTTTGCTATTAGCGTTTTTCCAACTCCTGGAGGACCTGCCATTAAAAGTCCTTTTGGTAAATTTATACCAAGATTTTTATAAATTTTAGGATTTTTTAAAAAATCAACTATTTCAACGATTTCATCTTTAACTTCGCTAATACCAGCAACATCATCTAAAGTTACATTTGAAATAGCAGGTTTAAAACTATTAGAAAAGTCTATATTATCATTTGCTTCGGCTTTTTTAAGTTGAGTTTTTAAAGATTTTTTTTGTCTAAGATAAAAGTCTAGAATGATAATAAATAAAAAAGATATTAAAAATAAAACTATCATCTGTGATAAAAATGAAGTTTCATCTTTTTGATAAATTCTTGTTTTTTCATAAAGTTCTTTTAAATTTACAGCCTCTTTTAATACTACATATTTTTTGCCATCAAATTTTAAATATATTTTATTGCCATCAATGTTTGCTTTTTGAATTTTGTTACTATTTAAAATTTGGTTGTATTCGTTAAAATTTAAATAAACAGGTCCATTTCTAAAATAGACAAAACTTAAAAGTCCTATTAAAATAAACAAAAATATCAGTGTAATATTTAGTTTATTTAACTTAAAAATTCGTAAAATTTCCTCTTTTTTCAATCTCATATTTTTTTACCTTTATCCAGTTATGGGTAAGATCTTTATCGCTTTTTATGTAAATTTTATTGTAGTATTCATCAAAGCCAGTGAAAAAATCTCCATTTTTTTGTTCAACTAAAACATCTAATTCATTATAGTGTTTTTTTCTAAACTCAAAGTTATTTTGCTCTACGATATCTTGTAAAGTTTTTAATCTTTCTTTTGCTGTTTTTCCATCAACATCTATTTTTAAAGTTGCTGAGTGTGTATCATCTCTTGGTGAGTAGATAAAAGCGTGAATATGTGTTAATGGAAAGTTTTTAAAGTTATTTAAAGCTTCAAGCCAAATTTTATCACTTTCTCCTGGATGACCTACGATAAAATCAGTTCCTAGGGCATATCCTTTGCTAGCAAGTTCATTAAAAAGCTCTATATCTTTAAAAGCTTTATTTCTTCTTCGCATAATTTTTAGCATAGTTTCTGATGTGTGCTGAAGTGCAATATGAAGATGTTTTTCAAGCCACTTCTCATTTAAAAGCTCTTTAAACTCATCATCTATTTGCGATGGCTCTAAACTCCCAAGTCTTATTCTTTTGATGCCATTTATTTGGCTTAATTTTTTAAGAAGTTTTGCAAGACTTGTTTTTGTGTCTTTGCCGTAACTTCCGATATTTGTTCCTGTTAGGACAATTTCACTAAAACCATTATTTGCTAAATTTAAAACTTCTTTTAATATTATAGACTCATCTTTGCTTCTAGCATGTCCTCTAACACTTGGAATTATACAGTAACTGCAGTTAAAATCACAACCTTCTTGTATTTTAACAAAAGCTTTTGTATATTTTTTAAAATTTTTTACTATACTATTTTGACTTTTATTTATATCCCCAAGATCTATAAATTTGACATTTTTTTCTATGATTTCAGTGATATTTTCTTTTTTTGAAGATCCAAAAACCCCAAAAACTTTTCCATTATCAAAAAGTTCTTTTCCTCTATTTATCGCACCACAGCCTGTTAAAAAAACTTTTTTGCCATTTTTATTAGCTCTATTTATATAATTTCTTACATCGCTATCTGCACCATTGGTAACAGTGCAAGAATTTACTACTATTACATCAGCTTTTGTTTCATCGTCGCAAATTTCATGATTTTTAAGTGAGTTTTTCATCACTTCACTATCATAGATATTTGTTCTGCAACCAAAAGTTTTAAAGTAAATTTTCAAATTTATTATCCTTTATCACTAAGTTCTTTATTTTTAAGTTCTTCATTTAAGGCTTTTTTTATCATCTCTTTTTTACTTTCTAAAAGATCTTCTTTTCTAAAAAGTAATGTTTGAGTTGGATATGCTATTTTAATATCATCTTCTTTTTCAAAGGCTTCTAAAATTTCACCAGAAATTGTGCTTCTAAGTCCTAAAGTAGCGTAAGAATCAGTCATATACCAAATACTTATTAAAATACCATACGGTTCAAAAAAATGAAATATTCTTGGTTCAACACTTGGACTTTTTATACTATATTGAGTTCTTAATTTATTCATCTGTTTTTTTGCTATATCTGTATAGCCTTTTGAGTATTGTCTAGCTATATTTTTAACTATGTAGGTTGCTTTTTTATAGTTGCTATCAAAAGTAAGAAGTATATCAATGCCATCCCAAACTGTTTTCATGCCGCTGTGAGTGTAGTTTGATATTAGTTCAGTAAAAATATAATTATTTGGTACAAAGATAATTCTTCCAGCTCTTCTATTTTCTCTTGTAGTCATTGTAACATCTTCATAAATTGTCATTCTAAGAAGCGAAATATCTATGATATCTCCAACATAAATTTCACCATTTGCCTTTCTTGCTTTTATTCTATCGCCAACTCTAAATGTTCCACCTATCATTATAACGCCCCAGCCAAGCATACTCATAAACATATCTTTCATGGCAATCGCAAGACCAGCTGATGCAAAACCTAAAACTGTTACTAAGTAAGAAACATTATCAATATATGCAAAAATTAAAATTAAAATAATTAAGGTAAAATTTAAGAAATTTATAAATTTATTTGCCGTATATGATCGTTCGTTGTCTTTGATTGATTTTTTAACTATAAATTTCAATATAAAAGATAAAAGAAGTATAAAAATAATCCAACCTGCGATACTAAAAGCTCTTTTAAGTTGGATTTTAATATCAGATCTTACTAAATTTATTCTATCATCTATCCTTTTTCCATAAACATCATACGTTGTTTTTCCAAGATTTTTTGCTGATTTAAACTCAGTTATTGTAAAATTTAACTCACTTAAACTTTTAGTTATATTTTCATCATTTGGAATATATGAATTTATTGTCATTAAAATATCATTTTTTTCTTTTAGTTTTTCTACTAAAATCATGATTTGATCAAGTTTAGATCTATACTCATATTTTTCTGAGTTTAACTGTTTTATATATGAAAGTCCTGATAAAATAGTAAAAGGAGTTGTTATTTTTTTATACTCAGGTATGTCTTTTGTTTCAAGAAGCCTAGAAAAAGGCATGCTTTCAAATTCGCTTAATAATAAAATTTGTTCATCATAAATTTTAATATCATCAAGCATAGTTTCTCGTTTATCTTTATTTTTTATATTTTTAATCTGTCTTTCAAGCTCATCTCTCTCTTTTATGAGTTTTTGATAGCTTAGATGATTTTGATACTGAGTAAGCCAAATATTATCTTTTATAGTTTCATCTATGTTTTTTACATCTTTTTGCAAATTTTCAATGATATTTTTAGTAATATTTGCCTCTTTTGTTTGAGCCAGGTTCAAATTTGACAAATTTATATCCAAGCTATTTTCAGTTTTATTTACATCAGCAAAAATAGCTACAAAACTTATGAATAATAAAAATAAAACTCTCATTTAAACTCTTTTAAAACTTCTAAAACAATATCTTTTTTGATATCATCTTTTATGATAAAATTTCCAATACTTTTTGGAAGTATAAATTTTATCTTTCCAAGATTAGTCTTTTTATCTAAGAAAAATAAATTATAAAAAAGATTTTCATCTTCTATTTTATAGCTAATAGGAAGGTTAAATTTCATCAAAGTTTTTTTAATCAAATTTAACTCATCTATGCTAATTAAACCAAGTTTAAAGGCTAAGTGATTTGCCATATTCATACCAATTGCCACAGCTTCACCATGAAGATATTTTTTATAATTTGTTTCATTTTCTATAGCGTGAGCAAATGTGTGACCATAATTTAAAACTGCTCTTATGCCACTTTCTTTTTCATCAAGGCTTACAACTTTTGCTTTTATTTCGTTACATTTTTTAATTATATAGCTTAAGTCTAGCTCATCTTTTGTAAAATAATCAAATAAATTTTTATCAAATGTAATAGCCATTTTTATAGCTTCACTAATTCCAGCATTAAATTCCCTTTTTGGAAGTGTTGATAAATATCTTTCTTCACAATAAACTGCAATTGGCTGATGAAATGAACCAATTAGATTTTTACCAAATTTATTATTAATGCCTGTTTTTCCGCCAACGCTTGCATCAATTTGGGCTAAAAGTGTAGTTGGGATATTTATAAAATTTATTCCTCTTTCATAAATACTTGCTGCAAAGCCAGTTATATCGCTTACTACACCTCCGCCAAATGATATAAGTGTACTTTTTCTATCAAGTTTTGCTATAAAGAGTTGCTCTAAAATATCATTTAAAGTTTTAAAATTTTTATACTCTTCACCATCAGGAATTGAAATTATGTGCAAGTTATCGCATTTTATCTTTGGAAGCAGATCTTTTAGCCAAAGTCCAGCAACTGTTTGGTTTGTAATGATTGCTACTTTGCCTTTTAAATTTATCTCATCTAGTTCATTTATAAAAATTTTATAACTTTTTTCTTTTAAATCTATATTAATTGCCACTTTTTTACCTTTTAAATTTCATAAAAATCCGGGATGAAAAGCTGATAATTTTGACTTATTGCAAAATATAATTCATCTAAATCCTTGCTAAAAACAGAGGTTGGTTTCCTATGTAAAACTTTATCATTAAATGGGACAAAATGCAAGAAATTTTCTTCATTTTTTAATTTTAAAAATGGATTTTGCGCATCATCTTCTATTATAAAAAGTTCTTTTTTGAAAAGTTCTGCTAAGTCTTTATATCTAGCTATTAACTCTTGATTTTTTTCTTGCGCATAATAATGCAGATAAACATCAAGTCCAAGCTGCCCGCAAAGATCAAAAACAACACTTGCTTCACTTGCATTGCTTTTATCACTCATTAAAACAACACCTTTTTTAAGATCTTTCACGTCCCCTTTTCCAAGTGTTAAAACAGGAACTTTTAGCTCATACAAGCTTTTTTTATGTTTTTCGAAAAATGCATTATCTGAAATAACCATACCAACTTTATGTTTTACAATATCGCTTTTCATAATTTCTGGGCTATTTTTTGAATACTCTATTAAAATTTCACAACTTTCATCATCATCAAGTTTTTTTATCTCTTCAAACATTTTTGTTAAAGTAGGGTTTATAACCCTTATATAAAGTTTGTGATTTGTGACTGATTCGTTTAGATATTTTACATTTTTAATTATTTTTTCAAAATCATCTTGGCATAAATTTATCATATCAATTATTAAGTAAAAATTTATTCCAAAAGGAGATGGAAACTGGCCTTTTGACTCTTTTATGGCTTTATAAACATCTTGCAATACACTTGGCTCACCTACAACAAGTAGCGTGTCATTTGGAAAAATCATAGTGCCAAATTGTGCTGTAATGGCTTTATTATGCCTATAAATCATCGGTATTTTAAACTCTTTTTGAGTGCTAAAAAGTCCAATTTTTTTATATGAAAAAGAGCTTCCTATTGGAACTTTAACTTCCATTATTTCACCTTTTCCAAGTCCTATACTATCGGCTAAAATAGGGTGATCTGGAAGATAGCCAATAAGTCTTGAAGAAAGAATTGATAAAGCATCTATTATTTTAGTGTGACTATCATCATCTATTTCATCTAAAAGTCCCCATTGATCTAAAAGATAAATTTCTTTATTTTTATCTATTTTTCTTAAATTTTGATACACGCTAAAAGTATCAATTTTTTCATCCATTATAACCATAAAAATATCAAATTTTTCATGTATACCAAGCCTTAATTTTTCATAGCTTGTTGGATCAAATCTTTGAATTGTTATATTCTCGCCTTTTAGCTTTTGGCTTATTGTAATATCCTTGTAGCTTATTATCGTATATTTGTGCTTTAATGTTTTAAGCTCTATGATAGTTTCTAAGAAATATTTAGCTAAAATGCCATCAGCAATGATTAAAATATTTTTCATTCTTTACTCCAAAATTTAAAAGGATATTATAGCAAAATGGAATTTAATATAGATAAAATAGATGGCAATGCTAGGGCTTGCACGATAAAAACAGCTCATAGCACTATACAAACTCCTATTTTTATGCCAGTTGGCACTGTTGGAGCAGTAAAAAGCTTAGATGCATTTGATCTAATGCAAACTTTAGATGCTAAAATAATTTTAGCAAATACCTATCACATGTATCTTCGCCCAGGTTCAAAAATAGTAAAAAATTTTGGTGGACTTCATGGTTTTACTAAATTTAATAGAAGTTTTTTAACAGATAGTGGTGGATTTCAAGCTTTTAGTTTAAGTGATATTTCAAAACCAGATGAAAATGGGATCAAGTTTAGATCTCATATTGATGGAAGTAAGCACTATTTTACTCCTAAATCAGTTCTTGATACTCAATATGATTTAGGAAGCGATATTATGATGATTTTAGATGATTTAGTAGGACTTCCAGCAACTAAAAAAAGAGTTGATGAAAGTATTAAAAGAACCATTAAATGGGCAAAAGAAGCCATTGATTATCATAAATTAAACCAAAACAAAGGAGTTGGTATAGGTCAAAATCTTTTTGGAATTGTCCAAGGAGGAACTGATTATGAGGCAAGAAAATTTTGTGCTCAAAAGTTATGTGAAATGGAATTTGACGGACTTGCTATTGGCGGACTTAGCGTTGGAGAAAGCAATGAGGAGATGTATGATACGGTTGAAGGAGTCATGCCATTTATTGATAAAAATAGACCAAGATATTTAATGGGAGTAGGAACGCCTGAGGATTTAGTAGAAAACATAGAAAGAGGCGTTGATATGTTTGATTGTGTTATGCCATCAAGAAATGCAAGAAATGGGACTTTATTTACAAGTTTTGGAAAAATAAATATAAAAGGTGCTAAATTTATAAATGACCATGAGCCAGTTGATAAAACATGCAATTGCCATACTTGCAAAAACTACAGCCGTGCATATTTAAACCATCTTTATCGCTCAAAAGAACTTACTTTTTACCGTCTTGCTACGCTTCATAATTTACATTATTATTTAAATTTGGTAAAAGATGCTAGAGAAGCAATTTTAAAAGGAAAATTTAGCGAGTTTAAAAAAGAGTTTTATAGTTTAAGAAGTTTGTAAATTTTATAAATTCTTAAAATTTAAAAATAAAAAATTTAAAATTAGAGTTTTTAAAGGCAGAGTTTTTTCTCTGCCTTTTTTTGTTTTAGAAAAAGCCTTTTAAAAGATTTTTAACCCCATCTTTTAATGAATCTTCTTGGCTATTTTCATTGCTATTTAAATTATTATTAGTATTGTCTTTTTTGCCACCTAAAAGCTTATCAAGCCCCTTATCCAAGACTTTTTCAAGTTTTTGCTCTAAATATTTTGAGCTAACATTTACTTTTGGATCTTTTGTAGTTCCTGTAACATCAGCAGAAATATCTGTTTTTTCAATATTCATTAAAACAGGGATATTTATTTTTGATGTTTTTGTATCAAGAGTTCCTTTTGTTACATTTAAATCCATTTTAGGAGCTTTCATTTGGGATTTAAACTCAACTAAACCTTGATTTATGACACCTTTTACATAAGAGTTATTAAAGATTTCTTTTGTGATATCTTTTTGAGTTGCTATGCTTATGGCTGTTGTTAGCTTGCTTGGAGTTAGGCGACCTTCATTTATATCAACATTAAAATCTCCTTTTTGAGCCAATGTATTATAGTTAAATACCAAATCGCCAATTCCCTCATAAAATTCACCAAAATCAAGCATGTGAGTTAGTTTTTCAATTTTAAATTTATCAAAAGTTGCTTTTAAATTTTCATTTGTTAAATTTGCTTTAAATTTTCCATCAAAAAGATCAGAGTTTGCAGTTGCAACTAGATTTTTAGCATCTTTTTTAATTTCACCATTTAAACCAACACTTCCTACCATCTTTTTTCCAGTAACAAAAGCTAGTTTTGATAAGTCATTTACAAAAGCCTCATAATTTGCATTTAAAGAGTTTTTATTTATATCAAAGTTTCCATTTAGCTTTTTTAAATTTGCTAAGTCTGAGTTGATAACTGCGTTAAAATTTGCTATGGAATTTGCTATGTTTATATCAGAGTTTGCATTTAATTTTATATTTTTTGGAAACTCTTTATTTAGCATTTTGCTTAGTTCTTTATCATTTAATATACTATTTGATAAATTTATATTAGCAGTTCCGTTTAAATTTTTTATATCAATGCTTGAAAGGTTAATTTTAGCTTTTAAATCTCCACTTGCAAGAGGATTTTGACCGATTAAAGCAAATATATCATTTAGCTTTAAGTTATTAACATCAGCGTTTAAATTTAAACCGTTTGAACTGGCTTTTATCTCTCCACCTAAGGTATTAACATTTAAATTTAGACCTTTTAAGGCATTGTTTTTCATGCTAACATCACCACTAGCTTTTAAATTTCCTTTTAAAGTTTGCTTCGTAAATTCCTTTAACTTGCTTAAATCATCAACACTAGCCTTAAAATCTGCCTTTAAGTCTTTTTCCTTTAAATTATAAATAGCTTTTAAATTATCGATTTTAAATAAATTTGATGCTAAATTTGAAACTGAGTTTACAATTCCATTTTCTATTAAAGTTTTTGATGCAATTTCAAAATTATTATTTTGTGGAAAATCTAAATTAGTCATTTTTTTAAGCTCTACTGGATTTATTTTACCATCTATTACATTTAAAATTGTACTTCCTTGAATATTGTTAAAATCATAAACATCATTTATTTTTATTTCACCATTTATTAAACCGCTTATAGCTTTTGGCATTGAGGCAACCCCCATTAATTCAGCGATTTTAATTGAGTTTATCTTTGCATCTAAAATTTTATCTTGCAAGTTTGCATTAACTTCTCCGCCAAATCCAACTAAATTAAACTTTACAAACTCAGGCTTGTTATCAACAACTTTTGTAAAACCATCAACTTTTAAATTTCCATTAAGTTTTTGCTTTGTGAATGGTTCTAAATTTGCCAAATCCAAAATATCAAGGCTAAAATCACTTTCTAAATTTTTATTATCTAGATTAAATTTAGTCTCTTTTGCCTCTATATTTGCTAATTTTGAGTTTAAATTTGAACTTGCTGTAATGATATTATCTTTTAAAGTAATATCTGAGTTTAGATCTAGTGCGATATTGTTTGGAATTGTGATGTTTTTATCTTTTAAGCCATCTTTATTGATTGCTAAATCATTTGATGTGATATTTGCCTCACCAAAACCGTTTTGTATATTTGCAACTGCGTTTATCTTTCCAATTAAAAAAGCTGGTTGATTAGCTAGCTTCATAGCTTTTTGCACATTTAGCCCTTTTGCATCCAAATCAACATCAAAAGGCTTAAGGTCTTTTAAAACAGCTAAAAATCTAACATCACTATCAAGTATTTTGCCAACACCATTTGCGCTAAAATCTTTCATTTTTCCTCTAATTTGACCATTTAAACCCATAGGCTCATCAAGATTAACTTTAAAACTATTTAAATTTTGAATATCAACATTGTAGTCTAAATCAAAACTTTGTGAAAAAAGCGAATATTTACCTTTAACATCAGCATTTATTTCGCCATTTACAATAGCACTTATATCAAGGCTTTTAAAATTTAGATCAAATTTTGTAAGCTCTAAATCAAATCCCGATTTATCCTTTACAGTTTTTTCAATATAAGGTTTTACTAAGTTATTACCAAAACCTGTAAACAATAAGCCGTATAAAACAGCTACGATAAGTATTAAAAAAATACCCAAATATTTGAGTAACTTCATACTTTACTCCTTTTTAAAATTAAATATTAAAATTATATCTTATTTTGGTAAAGAATTAGTTAAGTTGTTTTTATATAAAAAGCTGAGTGTCAAAGACTAAAATATTATGATAAAAATGTAGATAAGTATTGACATGTTTTAAAAAATTGATTATAATTTCATCACTTTAAAACTTAGAGTGCTAAAAAATATAACATAAGAAAGGGAAAAAATGAATTTTCAACCATTAGGAAAACGTGTTTTAGTTAAACGCGAAGAGGAGACAAAAACAACTGCTACAGGTATTATTATACCAGATAATGCAAGCAAAGAAAAGCCATCAAGTGGCGAAGTTATCGCTGTTGGATGCGATGAAGAGTGCAAAGCTATAAAAGTTGGCGATAAAGTTGTTTTTTCTAAATATTCAGGAAGCGAAATTGCTCTTAATGATGAAAAATATTTAGTTTTAAATTTAGAAGATGTTCTTGGAATAATTAAATAGATAAAGGATAAATAATGGCAAAAGATATAATTTACTCAGATGATGCAAGAAACAGACTTTATGAAGGTGTAAAAAAATTAAACGACGCTGTTAAAGTTACAATGGGACCAAGAGGAAGAAATGTTTTAATTCAAAAATCTTTTGGTGCTCCAGCTATTACAAAAGATGGTGTAAGTGTTGCAAAAGAAGTTGAACTAAGCGATACATTGGAAAATATGGGTGCAAGCTTAGTAAAAGAGGTTGCTAATAAAACAAACGATGAAGCAGGTGATGGTACAACAACAGCTACTGTTTTAGCCCATGCAATCTTTAAAGAGGGATTGAGAAACATAACTGCTGGAGCTAATCCAATTGAAGTAAAAAGAGGAATGGATAAAGAAGCTGCTGCAATTATAGAAGAGCTTAAGAAAATTTCAAAACCTGTTAAAGGTAAAAAAGAAATTACTCAAGTTGCAACAATTTCAGCAAATTCAGATGAAAAAATAGGAAATTTAATTGCTGATGCAATGGAAAAAGTTGGAAAAGATGGTGTTATAACCGTTGAAGAGGCAAAATCAATAGATGATGAGCTAAATGTAGTTGAGGGAATGCAATTTGATAGAGGATATTTAAGTCCTTATTTTGTTACAAATGCTGAAAAAATGACAGTTGAGTTAAGCAGTCCTTATATTTTATTATTTGATAAAAAAATTACAAATTTAAAAGATTTGTTACCAGTTCTTGAAAAAGTTCAACAAAGTGGAAAACCTCTTTTAATTATTGCTGAGGATATTGAAGGTGAAGCTTTAGCTACTTTAGTTGTTAATAAACTAAGAGGTGTGTTAAATATATCAGCTGTTAAAGCTCCTGGATTTGGTGATAGAAGAAAAGCAATGCTTGAGGATATTGCTATTTTAACAGGTGGAAATGTAGTAAGTGAAGAGCTTGGAAGAACACTTGATAGTGTAACTTTAGAGGATTTAGGCGAAGCAGAAAGCATAAATATAGATAAAGATAACACAACTATTGTAAATGGAAAAGGTGATAAAGCTGCAATTAATGCAAGAATAGCTCAAATAAAAGCACAAATAATAGAAACAACAAGTGATTATGATAAAGAAAAACTTGAAGAAAGACTTGCAAAATTAAGTGGTGGTGTGGCTGTTATAAAAGTAGGTGCTGCAACTGAAACTGAAATGAAAGAGAAAAAAGATAGAGTTGATGATGCACTAAATGCTACAAAAGCTGCTGCTGAAGAAGGTATAGTAATAGGCGGTGGAGCAGCACTTGTTTGTGCAAGTAAAAAAGTAAACTTAAATCTTTGTGGTGATGAAAAAATCGGAGCTGATATTGTAAAAAGAGCTTTGGTATCTCCACTTAGACAAATTGCTTCAAATGCTGGATTTGACGCAGGTGTAGTATCACATGAGATTATGAATTCAAAAGATAATGAATTAGGCTTTGATGCAGTTAGCGGAAAATATGTAAATATGTTTGAAGAAGGAATTATTGATCCTGTTAAAGTATCAAGAATTGCACTTCAAAATGCAGTAAGTGTTGCAAGTATGCTTCTAACAACAGAGGCTACAATTAGTGATATAAAAGAAGATAAACCAGCAATGCCAGATATGAGCGGCATGGGTGGCGGAATGGGAGGAATGGGTGGAATGATGTAGTTTTAACTACTCAAATAACCTATTTTTCTTATTTGGTGCGAGAGTTTTACTCTTGCACCGCTACTTCTTTTATTCTTATTTTAATGGTTTTATTTTGATTTATTTTACTTCAGATTTACATCTTGGGCATAAAAATATAATGAAGTATTGTCCAAATTTTAGGAATTTTCAAAGCGTTGATGAGATGGATGATTATCTCGTATATTTATGGAATAAAACTGTAACGCCTGATGATGAAATTTATAATTTAGGTGATTTTTCATTTTATAACAGTGTGGAAAAAACAGAGCAAATTTTAACAAGACTTAATGGCAAACACAGTTTAGTCCTTGGAAATCACGATAATTTAATAAATAAAAATAAAGACTTATTTAAAAATTTTATTTTATTTCATTATCCAATTTTAGAATGGGATAAAAAAGATCATGGAAGTGTTTTACTTTATGGACATTTACATGATAATTTGGCAAATATAAAGGGTAGGGCGTTAAATGTGGGGTATGATTTACATGGTAAAATTTTAAGTGTTTATGATGTAATTGAGTTTGTAAAAGATGTAAAAACTTTAGAAAATCACCACTCATCAAAACTTTGCTCAATAAATCAGAATTTAGATGATAGAAAAAATTTAATTAAAACAATTATAAAAAAGATAAATCAGTAAAACAAAATTACAAATTCACAAAGATATAATGCGTATAAATTTACGCATTATATTATGTATTATTCTAAATTTAAACTATACTATTAGTTTTTCAAAAATTTAACTAGGTCTGCTTTGGCATCACCACTTATTAAAGATAGATTGAAATTTTTCACTAAAAAATCAAGTATTTCGTCATTTATAAACTCAGGTAAACTTGGTCCTATATGGATATTTTTAACGCCTAAATACAATAACGCAATTAAAATAATAACTGCTTTTTGTTCCATCCACATCAAAACTATGGAAATTGGAAGATCGTTTATAGCTATTCCTGTCGCCTCGCTTAGTGCTGTTGCGATTTTAACGGCACCGTTGCTGTCGTTGCACTGCCCTAAATCAATATATCTTGGAATTTTTGTGCCTTCTATTAAGCCAAAATCAACATCATTAAATCTAAATTTGCCACAACTTGATGTTAAAATTACGCAGTCTTTTGGCAGACTTAGAGCCAAATCTCTATAGTAATTTCTATCATTTCCAGGTGCATCACATCCTGCAATTACAAAAAATCTTCTAATCTTACCAGAAGTTACAGCTTTTAAAATTTCATCGGACATATTTAAAATGCTCTTATAATGCCCACCAGTTACCAAAGTAGCATCGCTTTGAAAGCCACTTATATCATCACATTCTAAAGCTTTATTAATTAGTGGTGTAAAATCATCATTTTCAATATGCCTAATTCCATCTGTTCCAGCGATACTATAACCAAAAAGTCTATCTTTATACTCGCAACTTTTTCTAAGTGGAACTATGCAATTTGTTGTCATCAAAATCGCACCTTTAAACTCATTAAAAAGTTTTGTTTGATCAAACCACGCCTTGCCGATATTCCCCTTTAAATGTGGATATTTTTTAAGCTCTGGATAAGCGTGAGCTGGCAGCATTTCAGAGTGGGTGTAGATATTTATACCTTTATTTTTAGTAGCATCAAGCAATTTTTTTAAGGCAAAAAGGTTGTGTCCGCTTACTAAAATAGCTTTTCCACAAGCTTTGTTTTGTGTGATTTTAACAGGTGATGGAATGCCAAAAGCATTGGTATGAGCTTGGCTTAATATATCCATTATTTTAACTCCTGCCTCACCAACTTTTAAAAGTTGTTTGATATGCTCATCAAAATTAAAATTTGAATTTGTCAAGGTAAAATAAAGCGTATCGGCTATGATTTTATCAACTTCGCTTGTATTTGCACCAAGTTCGTTTGCGTGGTGACGATATGCACTCATTCCTTTTAATCCAAAAATCATCATATCTTGCAAATTTGCTAATGTACTATTTTTACCACAGGTACCTTTGCTTTGACCTTTTGAGCCACAGCCATTTGGAGCACTCATTTCACATTGATGACAAAACATTTCTAAACCGCTCATCTTTTCTCCTTTTAAATAAAATTAGACAATAATATAGTAAAATTTTTGCTAAGTCATTGACTGAAATCAAAAATTTAGTTACAAATAATTTGTTTTCTAAAAAGGAGAATTTATGAGAGCTTTTATATGGCTGTTTTGTTTGGTTGTAGTTTTATTTAGTTTGGAGATAAAAGATTAAGCGAGTTTTGTTTATAAAAATGATAAAGTTCAAATTTATCTAAATTCAGATGAAAATTCTACAAAAGGTCATATTTTCTACGATAATAAAGAGCATTTTTTTAATGCTGAAAATTTTAAGGGCTCGGAAGTAAATTTGATATATGACGATGATGAAAAAATAAATATAAATTTTGTTTATGATGGATTGATTTTTGAAAAAAGAGGCGTTTTACAATCTTTAAAATTATATAAAAAGTTTAATTTTTTAGCCTTAAATTCCATTTTTGACAATGGTAGTAATGTAAAATTAAATATAGCAAAAATTTATTATTTCAAGGTGATAAAAAACTATTGAAAATGAGTTAAAAAGCAGTTATAAAAAAGAGCTTGATTATTTTTTAAATGAATTTGGTAGCGATTTATCAGATAATTTTCCTTTTACCTATGAAACAGAAAAAAAAGTGGGAATTTATTACACTAATGATAATTTTAGTGTTTTTAAAAACTTTTTTTATATTTATAGTGGTGGTTGCTCATGGTATGTATTCGCTTAATTATGAGACATTTTACAGAGGTAAAAAAAATCACGCTTGACGAAATTTTAGTAAAAAATGAAAAACTTAGACTTAAAATTTGGGATAAAGTTAAAGAAAATGCTTACATAGAAGAAAATGAATTTAAAATAACTGAAAATTTTAAGCTAAATCCTTATGGTATAGCTTTTGTCTATGCACCTTATGGAGTCGCTCCATACTCTTTTGGAAGCCTTGAGGCATTTTTTACATTTGATGAGATAAGTGAGTTTTTAAAAGATGAGTTTAAAGACACAAATTTGTTTTTATAAATTTATATATTAAAACTTTAAATCTAACTATAAAATTTGGGTTAAATTTTACTTAGTTTAACCCAAAACAGCTTTTATGCTTCATTTTAACTTCTGCCCAGCTTAAATTTTACTAAAATTTCATTCTATTTTCGATAAATCATCGGCTACTTTTGCAGCAAGTCTTAGTTTATCACTACTAAAATGTGTGTAAATTCTAGAAGTATTTAAACTAGCATGTCCTAAAGCCTCTTGGACTAAAACTAAATCTTTTTGTTTTTTATAAAGCATGGTTGCAAAAGTATGACGAAGCATATGAGCGCCATTTTTAGCTTTTCTAATCCCAGCTTTAAATAAAATTTGCTCTACGATACGGCTGATATATGCCTGAGTTAGCGGTTTTCCTTTTCCATTTACAAACAAATATCCATCTTTATTTAGGTAATTTGTCTTTAAATTTATTAAGTGTTCTTCAATTAGATGTTTTTTTATCATGACAATCCTATATTTATTTCCTTTTCCTCGTATTCGTATCACATATAAATCCCCATCTTCGCTAAAATCTTTTTCTTTTAAATTTATAGCTTCACTTACTCTAATTCCTGTAAAAATTATTATTTTTATAATTAATTTATTTCTATGGTCATTTGCCTTAAAGTCACTCTCTTCAATTGCTTCTAAAAACTCTTTTACCTCATCTTCACTCATGTATTCAGGTAGTTTTTGTCCAGCATTTCCACTTACCCCACCCCAGTTTTTTAACTCAATTCCGTAGTTGTGAGAAGTCCCATTTTCTTCATTTTGTTTATCTAAATATGTAAAAAAATTAATTACTGCAATCCTATAATTTTTCTTAGTTGCATCACTAAGCCCACCTGTAACGCTAGCTAAAATTTCACTTAAAAACTCCTCATTTATCTCTTTTAAACTATTTATTTCATAATAAATTATGGCTTTTGCAACCTTTTTTAATGGATTAAAATATGTATTTACTCCTGCAATTCCTGCATTTCTTGCTTCTTTTACAAGACCATCAAGTTCTTTAAAATTTTCAACTCCTTTTATAAGGCGTAAATTTACACTATTTAAAGCTTTTGGATCTTTTAATTCTTTATTCGAAAGAGAACTTAATTTATATCTTACAAATTTGCAAAGCCAAAAAATTAGCGAGTTTTCAACACTGTCTTTATAATCAAGCTTATATTTCAAATTTGGTCCTTTTGAAAAATTTTATATTAAAAATTATACCATTTTCTACTCAAATAAAGTAAAAGGAAGCTCGAGTGTATTTTTAATAATATTAAGTGGTGAAAGTAGGGCATCTTGTAAAACTTTATTTGAGTAATTAGGACTATCAAGAGTTCCTCTTATCTTAACAACTGTTGAAATAGAGCGATCTTTTCCAAGAATTATTTGATTTACCAAAGGAATGCTTGCAATAATTGAACTTGCATCTTTTAAGTATTTTACCTCAATATCTAAATCAATCTCTTTTGTTTTTAAATTTATCGTTCCAACTCCACCCATATCAGCAGTTGAGCCTTTAAAATCCATAGCTTGCACATAAATAATATCACCTTTTTTTATAAAAAGAACTTTACCTCTTTTTACATTAAAACCTTTGTTGTTAAAATCTGGTGTTTTTAGCTTTAAAAGCGATGGAATGCTATCTAAAAAAGATAAAAGTCGCTGATATAAAACCAAATCTGTTAAATATGTATCATTCATTAAAATTTCACCTCTAAACTCATCAATGCTTTTTCCAAAAACTTTTATATTAAATTCCCCACCTTCAAAGCTTTTTGATTTTAAAAAATTATTTAAACTTTGAGAGTTTAGATTAAGTCCAGTTGCAGATAAAATTTCAGGTGTTATTTGAAGAGTTAGATTTCCTTGTGGGACCAAATTTGCATCAAATTTTATATTTTTGTTGTCTAAATTTCCTTTGAAGCTACTTAAATTTAAAGTTTTATTTATATCTTTTAAAATAATATCAGAATTTTTTCCGCTTATATTTATTTTTGGAAAGTTAGTTTGCGATGAACTGTTTTTATCATATTTTAACTCAAAATCAAGCCCGTTTATATCCAAATACATATCTTTTTTGCTTTGTTTAAAGTTTAAATAACTTGTATTTGCATAAATTTCACCATTTTTATAATTGATATAAATTTCATCACTATCATATTTACTTCCATCTTTTTTGTATAAAGGCAGATCAAAAATAGTGTCTTTTATATCTATTTTATAGTCTTTAAAATCTTTTGTATTTACTACTAAATTGCCATTTTTAAAACCTAAATCAGTAAGGATTTTAGAATATTGAATCAAGTCTTTTAAGCTATTAACTTCAATTTCATTTGTTTTATCAAATTTGATTTTTGTATTTAGCTCAGGTATTTCAAGCAAAACTGCTGGTTTTGAAAAATCTAATTTTAAATCAGAACTAAAATTTTTTCTTTTAAAAATATCATTTATAAAAACCTCTTCAAAATTTGCAATGAGGTTAGCTTTTGAGTCTTTTGTATCGATTTTACCTTTTAAATTTGAAGCTTTAAAAAGCTCTTTATTAGAAATATTTGAAGCGTTTAGGTCAATTTGAGAATTTTTTATTAAAACTTCTAAATTTTGGACATTAAATTTAGCCCCTGATATTAAAATATCACTGTTTTTTAAAACTGAATTTGTCAAAACATTAAGCTTGTGAGGATGGGCTTGAATATGTAGTAAAACCTCTGTTTTGCTATCGCCATTTTGTTGTAAAATTGGCAGATTGATATCATAAGCTTTTAATAAATTTAAAACTTCATTATCAACCAAACTATTGGTTTTTATATCGACTATAATTTTTGTTGTTCCATCCATTATATTTAAAATATCAACTTTTGATCCATTTAAATCTTTGTTTTGGTAAGTAGGTTCAAATAAATCAAAATAGATATTTCCATTTTCAAGCGCTATATCAGCGCTTTTTACAACAGCACTTGGAAGTTTTTCATTAAATGTTACATTTAGATCATAAGCCTTTGCAAAACCATTCATTTTATTTAGTTTATAGTCCAAATTTACTATATCAATCATCCCATTTAGATATTTGATATCATAATACTTTGCTATTATTTTTCCATAAATCCAATCTTTTAAGTGTTGATCCATCCCGGTTTTAAAACCAAGCTCATCCATAAAATTTTTAATGCTAGTTGCGGTTGCGCTTTTTATCTCATATTTTAAAAGTCCATTTTTTATACTAAAATCAAGCTTTCCATTTATTTCATGTGTTAAAAAAAATCCATCAAAGTTGTATGATTTATTCAGTAAATTTATATATCCGCTTCCTGCTATAACTAAATCAAAATCCTTAAAAGAAAGCTCGCTTATTGCGATATCATAACTATTTTCTTTAGGTATTATTTCTATATCTATTTTTAAAAACTCAGTATCAAAATAAAAAATATTGTCTTTAAAAAGTGCAGTTATGTTGTTGTTTCCAATCTCAACATTTTCTAAATTAATCTCTTCAAAAAATCTATTTAAATAGACAATATAACTAAAAATTTTATCTAAATCTAAAGCACTAAACTCTTTTTTTTCATCATTTTTATTTAAATTCTTTTTTATTTTTAAGTTTTTTGCATTTATTATAAGCTTTTTATCAAATTTTATATATAATCTTTCGATATGTATATTATCGCGGTCGATATTTCCTATATTTATCCCGTTTTTTAATATGACAAAAAACACTGAAAGGATTATTGCTAAAATGACTACGATCGTTAGAGTAATTTTTGCTATTTTTGATATAATTCTCATCTTTATCCTTGCTATTTTGACAGATTTAACAGCCAAAACCTCCTTTAAAGGTGAAATTTTTATCCCAAAAGGAAGTGCTACCAAAATTATATCAAATCTATCACAGCAAAATTTAAATGTAACTAAATTTGATCCTAAAATTTTAGAATTTATTGGAACTGTAAAAAGCGGATATTTAGATCTTGGAGATAAAAATTTAACTAAAATAGATCTTTTTTATAAGTTAACTACCGCAAAGCCTGTTATGAGTGATATCATAATAATTCCAGGCGAAACAACTGTGGTTTTTTTACAAGAAATCGCAAAAAAAGAAAATCTTGATTTTAATAAATTAGAGCTTGAATACAATAAAACTGCCCCATTTTATGAGGGTTTTTTAATCCCTGAAACATATCATTTAGCAAAAGGCTATGATGAAAAAGAGTTAATTTCAGTTTTAGTTAAAAACTCACTTAAAATACACAAAAATTTAATTAATAACTATAAAAAAGAGTATTATAAAAATATAGAATCCAATGAATGGAAAAATATATTGGCAAAAGCTTCAGTTATACAAAAAGAAGCAGCAAATAAAGATGAGATGAAAATAGTTAGCTCAGTTATTGACAACCGCCTTGATAAAGGCATGAGACTTCAAATGGATGGAACTCTTAATTATGGTAAATTTTCACATATAAAAATCACTCCTGATAGGATAAGAAATGATGAGAGTAAATTTAATACTTATTTAAATGATGGGCTTCCACCGATTGTTTGTATGGTTAGTATTGAGGCAATTGATGCGGCTATAAATCCGGCAAAAACCGAGTATTTGTATTTTATGCGTGATAAAAGGACTAATAAACATATTTTTACAAAAACGCATGGTGAGCATTTAAAACAAGTTAATATACAAAGAAATCTAAAGTAATGTTTAAGATAAAATTTATTACAAATTTATTATTTTAACTTTATGATAAATTTGGTAAAATGATAATAAAAATAAAAAAGGAGTAAGAATGAGTGATATTGTTTATACCTATACCGATGAAGCACCAGCTTTAGCAACTTTTTCACTATACCCAATAATTGAAAATTTTTTAAGTAAAGCAGGTGTTAGCATAGAAATGGTTGACATTTCTCTTGCAGGGCGAGTTCTAGCAGCTTTTAGTGATGAGTTAAATTTAAATATTAATGATGATTTAAAATTTTTAGGAAAATTAACAGAAGATAAAAACGCAAATATTATAAAACTTCCAAATATTTCAGCTTCTATCCCGCAACTTAATGCTTGCATAAAAGAGCTTCAAGAAAAAGGTTTTAATGTTCCAAATTTTGTAAATGAGCCAAAAAACGATGAAGAAAAAACTATAAAAGAAAAATATTTAAAAGTTTTAGGAAGCGCTGTAAATCCTGTTTTAAGACAAGGAAATAGCATAAGAACAGCTGCAAAAGCAGTAAAAAACTATGCTAAAACTCATCCACATAATAATGGCATTTGGAATAAAAATGTAAAAACTGAAATTTTTTATATGGATAAAGGAGATTTTTACTCAAATGAAAAATCTACTGTATTTAAAAATGATACAACTTTAACCATTAAATTTACAGCCGATAACAAAAAAGAAAAAATTTTAAAAAATGATTTAAGAATTTCAAAAAATGAAGTAGTTGATGCAACTTTTATGAGTGCAAAAGAACTTGATAAATTTATTGAAAAAAGTTTAGATTATGCTCTACAAAACAATCTTTTATACTCAGTTCATTTAAAAGCTACAATGATGAAAGTAAGTGATCCAGTGATTTTTGGACATTTTGTAAAAGAATTTTTTAAAGTAGTTTTTAATGAGTATAAACTTGAGTTTGAAAAACTTGGAATAAATGAAAACAACGGACTAAAAGATCTATTTGAAAGACTTGAAAACTCAAAATTAAAAGATGAAATTTTATCTAAATTTGATGAAATTTATAAAACTAGACCAAATTTGGCAATGGTTGATAGCGATAAAGGAATTACAAATTTACATGTTCCAAGCGATGTTATAATTGATGCATCAATTCCTGCAATGTTGCGAAATAGTGGTAAAATGTGGGATAAAAATGGTGAGTTAAAAGAGTGCTTAGCTGTAATTCCTGATAAAACTTATGCTGTAGTTTATGAAAGCATGCTAAATGACTTAAAGAAAAATGGATCACTTGATCCAAGTATTATAGGAAGTGTTACAAATGTTGGGCTAATGGCTAAAAAAGCTGAAGAATACGGAAGTCATGATAAAACTTTTGTTATAGAAGAAGATGGAAAAATAGAAGTTTTTGATAAAAAAGAGAAATATTTTGAGTTTGAAGTTAAAAAAGGCGATATTTTTAGAATGACAACTGTTAAAGATGAGGCTATAAAAAACTGGATAAAAATAGCTTTTGATTTAGCAAAAGAAAAAGATATTAAACCTATTTTTTGGCTTGATAAAAACAGAGCCCACGATAATAACTTAATAAAAATTATAAAAAATGAAGTTAAAGACAGTAAAGAGTACGAAATTTTAGCACCAAAAGACGCACTCATAAAAACAAATGAAATTATTAGAAGTGGAAAAGATGCGATTAGCGTAACTGGAAATGTTTTAAGAGATTATTTAACTGACCTTTATCCTATATTAGAACTTGGCACAAGTGCAAAAATGCTTTCAATAGTACCACTTTTAAATGGTGGTGGCATGTTTGAAACAGGAGCTGGTGGCTCAGCACCAAAACACGCAGAACAACTTTTAAATGAAAATCACCTTAGATGGGATAGCTTAGGGGAATTTATGGCTTTGGCACAGAGTTTAAAATATCTAGATAAACCAAAAGCCAAAATACTTGGTGCTGCGCTTGATGATGCGATTTGTAAATTTTTAGAAAATGATAAATCCCCAAAAAGAAAAGTAGGAGAACCTGATACTAGAAATAGTCATTTTTATTTAGCTTTATATTTTGCAGATGAGCTTTTAAAAACTGATTTGAAAAAAGAATTTGAAATTTTAGCAAAAGAGTTAAAAGAAAATGAAAAAATAATAAATGATGAACTTTTAAAAGTTCAAGGAAAAGGTGCTGATTTAGGAGGGTATTATAAATTTGATCCTAAAAAAGCTGAAGAAATTTTAAGACCAAGTAAAACTTTAAATAAAATAATAGGATAATTGTATGAAAATAGGAATAATCGGAGCTGGGAATATCGGCTCAAATATAGCTTCTTTGTTAATTTCACAAGATTTAGCAAGTGAAATTTTACTAATTGATATAAATGAAAAACTCGCACTTGGTAAAATGCTTGATTTAAGTACTTTAAGTGTGATTTTAGATAAAAATATCAAAATAAACTCTACGCTTGATTATAGTAAATTAAAAGATTTTGATATTGTTGTTATAACAGCTGGAATTACTAGAAAAGAAGGGCAAAGCAGAGAAGAGTTGGCTAAAATAAATGCCTCAATAGTAGGGGAAACTTCAAAAAAAATAGCTGAGTTTTCTCCAAATGCTATTATTATAGTTGTCACAAATCCACTTGATTTAATGGTTTATGCATGTTATAAAAATAGTGGCTTTAATAAAAATAAAATCATAGGAATGGCAGGAGAGTTAGATAGTGCAAGAGCAAAGTTAAATTTAGCAAAGCTTAAAAATATTTCTCCAACCAGTGCAAAAATAAATGTTTTTGGAATGCATAATGATGAGATGATAATTCAAACTAGCCAAGATGTAACTAAAGATGAATTTCAAACTATAAAAGATGAAACGATAAATGCCGGAGCAAATATAACAAAACTATTAGGCACATCTGCATATTATGCACCAGCAGCAGCTGTTGTTAAGATGATAAAAGCTATTAAAAATGGAGGAAATGTTATTGCCTCTGTTTTGGATGATAATGAGATATGTTTTGGAAAAGAGATAAAACTTAGTAAAAAAGGTGTTGAAAAAATAGTAGAAAATGAAGTTTATAAAAGTGTTGATACTTCAAATTTTATAAAATTAAAAAAGAGCTTATAAGGGAATTTAATGAATATCCATGAGTATCAAGCAAAAGCACTTTGCAAAGAATTTGGTATAAAAACAGCCGATGGATTACTTGCATTAACAAGTTTAGAAGCTGTTAATAATGCTAAAAAACTAGGTGGTGAAATTTGGGCTATAAAAGCTCAAATTCATGCAGGTGGAAGAGGACTTGGAGGTGGAGTTAAAATAGCTAAAAGCTTAGATGAAGTTGAGCAATATGCAAAAAATATGATTAAAATGACCTTAATCACTCCACAAACTGGAAAAAATGGCAAAGTTGTAAATAAAATATATATTGAAAAGGGCTGTAAAATAAAAAAAGAGTTTTATTTAAGCCTTTCGTTTAATCGTGACTCTCAAAAACTTTGTTTAATAGCAAGCTCAAGTGGTGGAATAAGCATAGAAGAGATATCAAGCTCAAACCCAGAGCTTATAAAGGCTATTTTTATTGATCCACAAATCGGTCTTATGGATTTTCATATTTTAGAGATTTCATCATTCTTAGGTTTTGATAAGGATAAATATACCAAATTTCACGATATTTTAACTAAAATTTATGATCTTTATATGCAAAAAGATGCTGTTTTGATAGAAACAAATCCATTAATCCTAGATGAAGATGATGAGTTTTTAGTACTTGATGCAAAAATGAGCTTTGATGATAGTGCACTTTTTAGACATCCTGAAATTTTAGTTTTAAGGGATTTGGATGAAGAAGATAGTGCCGAGATAGAGGCTAAAAAACACTCTTTAAGCTATGTAAAACTAGATGGCAATATAGGATGTATGGTAAATGGTGCAGGTTTAGCTATGGGGACAATGGATGCGATTAATTTTGCTGGCGGAAAACCTGCAAATTTTTTAGATGTTGGAGGACTTGCAAGCTCTCATACTGTGGCAAAAGCATTTGAAATTATTCTAAAAGATGAGTTTGTAAAGGTGATTTTTATAAATATTTTTGGAGGCATTGTAAGATGTGATAGGATTGCAAATGGCATAATAGAGGCAATAAATTTAATAAATCCTAAAATTCCAATTGTTATAAGACTTGATGGAACAAACGCAAAAGAAGCAGAGTATATTTTAAAAAAAGCAAATATTTTAAATTTAATTCCTGTAAAAAATTTAGAAGATGGTGCTATTTTGTCTGTAAAACTTTCAAAAGAGTCTAACAAGGATATCAAATGAGTATTTTAATTGATAAATCTACAAAAGTTATTGTTCAAGGCTTTACAGGCAAAGAGGCTACATTTCACTCACAAAAATGCCTTGAATATGGCACTTTAATAGTTGGCGGAGTAACTCCATTTAAAGGTGGAGTTACCCATCTTGGACTTCCTGTTTTTAACACTGTTAAAGAAGCTGTTGAAAAAACAAATGCTAGTGTTTCACTTATATTTGTTCCTGCTATGTTTGTGGCTAATGCCATTATAGAAGCTGCAAATGCTGGCATTAAACTATGTATTGTTATCACAGAACATGCCCCATTAAATGACATAATAAAGGCAAAAAATTTTGCAAATAAATGTGGCATGCAAATAATAGGTCCAAACTCACCTGGCATTATAAGTGCAGATGAATGCAAGCTTGGAATTATGCCTGGAGATATTTTTAAAAAATCAAATTTAAATATAGGTTTAATCTCAAAGTCAGGAACATTAACCTATGAGGGTGCAAAGCAAATTTTAGATGAGGGATATGGCATCTCAACAGCTATTGGCATAGGTGGAGATAGGGTTATAGGACTTGGATTTAGTGAGCTTTTAGAGATGTTTGAAAAAGATGATGATACAAAAGCAATTGTTTTAATAGGTGAAATTGGAGGTATTTTAGAAATAGAAGCTGCAAAAACCATAAAGGATAAAATTTCAAAACCAGTTGTTGCCTTTATAGCTGGTGTTACAGCTCCAAAAGGTAAAAGAATGGGGCATGCAGGTGCTATAGTAAGTGATTATAATTCAACTGCAAAAGGAAAAATGCAGTCTTTAGAAAAAGCTGGTGTTCATGTAGTGCAAAGCCCTGCTCATATTGGCAGAAAATTAAAAGAAGTATTAGGCTAAAAAGGAAAAAATATGGAAAATTTAAAAGCTGTTTGGGTTGATGAGAGTAGATGTAAAGCTTGTAATATCTGTGTAAGCTACTGCCCAAGTGGGACTTTGGCTATGAGATATGAGCCAAAGGCTATTCAAGGTATGATGATAGAAGTATTAAATGACAAAACCTGTATTGGTTGCAGGGATTGTGAAACACATTGTCCTGATTTTGCTATTTTTGTGGCTGATAAAGGTTTTAAATTTGCAAAACTTACACCAGAAGCAAGAGCACTTTCACAAGCTATTAAAGAAAATAATTTTATGAAAATAAAGGATGAATTATGAGTGTGGAAGTTATCTCAACTGGCAATGCTCTAGTGGCAAAAGCTGCAATTGATTGTGGCTGTAAATTCTTTGGTGGATATCCAATAACTCCATCTAGTGAGATAGCTCATGAAATGAGTGTAAGGCTTCCAGAAGTTGGTGGAACTTTTATTCAAATGGAAGATGAAATTTCTGGCATTTCAGTTGCGCTTGGAGCTTCTATGAGTGGAGCAAAAGCAATGACGGCAAGCAGTGGTCCTGGAATTTCTTTAAAATCAGAACAAATCGGTCTTGCGTTTATAGCTGAAATTCCTCTTGTTATTGTAAATGTTATGAGAGGAGGTCCATCAACTGGTCTTCCAACTAGGGTATCACAAGGTGATATTTTACAAGCTAAAAGTCCAACTCATGGAGATTATCAAAGCATAACTTTAATACCAGGAAGCTTAGAAGAAGTCTATACTTTTACAATAAAAGCTTTTAATTTAGCTTTTAAATTTATGACACCTGTTTTTTTACTTCTTGATGAAACACTTGGTCACATGCAAGCAAAGGCTGTTTTACCAGATATTAAAGATATAAAAATATATAAAAGAGATGAGTTTAAAGGTGAAAAAAACAACTATTTGCCATATAAAGCAGATATTGATAAACCTGCTGTTTTAAATCCTTTTTTTAAAGGTTATCGTTATCACATCACAGGACTTCATCACGGAAATACAGGATTTCCAACTGAAAATGGCGAGATAGTTGATTATAATATTAAAAGACTTTTTAATAAGATAAATTTGCATAAAGATGAAATTTGTGAATTTGAAGAGTTTAACTTAGAAAATGCTGAAATTTGTATAATAGCTTATGGAAGTGTAAATTTAGCAGTTAAAAGTGCCATTGAAATTTTAAATAAAGAAGGTATTAAGGTTGGGCTTTTTAGACCTTTAACCTTATGGCCAAGCAGTAAGAAAAAAATAAAAGAAATTTGTGATAAATTTAAAAATATCTTAGTAGTTGAGTTAAATTTAGGACAATATTTTGGAGAAATTCAAAAATGTGGTTTAAGAGATGATTTACACACACTTTTTAAAGCAAATGGAAGACCAATAAGTCCAAATGAAATTATTAAAAAAGTAAAAGAAATCAAAGGAGTGAAATAATGGCATTTAATTATGATAAATATCTACGAACCGATAAGCTTCCAACTCTTTGGTGCTGGGGATGTGGCGATGGTGTGATTTTAAAGGCTATTATAAGAGCTATTGATGCTATGGGTTGGGATTTAGATGATGTTTGTGTAGTAAGTGGCATAGGATGCAGTGGAAGAATGAGCTCGTATATAAATTGCAATACAGTTCATACAACGCATGGTAGAGCATTAGCTTATGCAACAGGTATAAAACTAGCTAATCCAACTAAAAATGTTATTGTTGTAACAGGTGATGGAGATGGTCTTGCAATTGGTGGAAACCACACAATTCACGCTGCAAGAAGAAATATAGGTATTAAACATATTTTAATAAATAATTTTATTTATGGTCTTACAAATTCTCAAACCTCTCCAACAACACCAAAGGGCTTTTGGACAGTTACTGCGCAAAGAGGAAATATAGATCCAAGTTTTAATGCAACTGATTTATTAATTGGAGCAGGGGCGACATTTGTAGCAAGACAGACGATAATAAATGCAGATGCCTTAGTTAAACTTTTAGTAAAAGGTTTTAGCCATGATGGGTATGCTTTTTTCGATATTTTTTCAAATTGCCATATAAATTTAGGTAGAAAAAACAAAATGGCACAAGCTACTGATATGATAAAGTGGATTGAAAACATAACAGTAAATAAAATAAAATATGATAAATTAAACGATGAAGAAAAAGTAGGGCTTTTTCCACTTGGAGTTTTACACGAAGATAATTCTCACCTTGAATATACAAAAGCCTATGCTAAGGTTATAGAGGCCGCACAAAATAAAACTAAGATTGACTTTAAGGAGATAGTATGACAACAAAACTTAGATTCGTGGGAGTTGGTGGACAAGGAGTTATACTAGCAGGTGAGATTTTAGCAGCTGCAAAGATAAAAGCAGGTGGCTTTGGTGTAAAGGCATCAACTTATACCTCTCAAGTTAGGGGTGGTCCTACAAAAGTTGATATTATACTAAGTGATGATGAGATTTTATATCCATATGCTGATGATATAGACTTTATGATAGCAACAGCACAAGTTAGCTTTAACAGTTTTAAAAATGATGTAAAAAAAGGCGCAGTTATTGTAGTAGAGCCAAATTTGGTAAGCCCAAGCGATGAAGATAGGAAAAAATGGAAAATTTATGAAATTCCTATTATTTCAATTGCAAAAGATGAAGTTGGAAATGTAATAACTCAAAGTGTTGTAGCTCTTGGGATTGCGGTTGGCTTTACAAAAGTTATGGATAAAGAACTCGTTAGAAATGAGATGTTAAGAAGTGTGCCTGAAAAAGTAAAAGAAGCAAACATAAAAGCTTATGATTTAGGACTAAAAGCAGCAAATGAGCTATTGAAAAATTAAATTATATTTGATTTAAATGCTTTGAATTTCAACACTTAAACTCAAAATTTTGAAATAAACGCTGTTTATGGAGGAGAGTTTAGAGATAAATACAATAACCAAGTATTTAATTTAGGACTTAATTATAAGTTTTAAAATATTTTAAGGGAAGAACTTATCTTCCCTTAAAAATAACTTCTATAACTTCCTCAACTGATTTCTTTAAAAGTTTCTAATTTATCACTATAATATATTTTTCTTATAAATATTACTAAATATATATGGTTAAATTTATCAAATTTTACAAAAATTCATATAAAATATGCAAAATTTAAAGATTTAACTTAAGAAAAATATAAGTTTTTTCTTAGAGCAAAGATTAATTTATATTTAAAAATAGAATTTAATTTTATCATTTAAGGCAAATTCTTTTAAATTGTTGTAGAATTGTAAGGATTTAAAAACCGAACATATTTTAAGAAAAAGGAGATGTGATGGTAAAGGATAAGTTATTAGAAAAAATAACTTTAAGGCTTAATGAAGTTGAAAAATTGCCTAAAATGAAGGAAGGCTCTATCATACAAACTCTTGAAGAAAATGGTCTTTCAAGAAGAGATTTTATGAAATGGGCTGGAGCTATGACAGCAACTCTTGGTCTTAGTAGTGCTTTTATACCTGCAGTTTCAAAAGCAGCTGAGCTAGCAGATAGACTTCCTGTTATTTGGTTACACATGGCTGAATGTACAGGCTGTAGTGAAAGTTTATTAAGAACAGCAACACCAAGTATTGATAGTTTAATATTCGATTATATTTCACTTGAATATCATGAGACTATAATGTCAGCAAGTGGTTGGCAAGCTGAAGAAAATTTAGAGCAAGCCATAGAAAAGTACAAAGGTCAATATATTTTGATGGTTGAGGGCGGAATTCCTGCTGGAACAAGTGAGTATTTTTTAACAGTTGGACCACACGGAACAACTGGAGCAGAACATTGTAGGATAGCTTGTAAAAATGCCGCAGCTATTTTTGCGATTGGAACCTGTTCAAGCTTTGGTGGTATTCAAGCAGCTTATCCTAACCCAACAAACTCTCAAGCTCTTAGTAAGATAGTTAATCAACCAGTTATAAATGTACCTGGCTGTCCTCCAAGTGAGAAAAATATAGTTGGAAACGTATTAAACTATATATTATTTGGAACACTTCCTGCACTTGATTCATACAATAGACCAAAATGGGCATATAGACTTAGAATTCATGATCTTTGCGAAAGAAGAGGAAGATTTGATGCTGGTGAGTTTGTACAGCACTTTGGCGATCAAGGAGCAAAAGATGGATATTGCCTATATAAAGTAGGCTGTAAAGGACCATACACATTTAACAACTGTTCACAAGAAAGATTTAACTCTCATACTTCTTGGCCGATACAAGCAGGACATGGCTGTATAGGTTGTTCAGAGCCTGACTTTTGGGATACAATGGGGCCATTTGAAGAGCCTTTAGCAGATAGATTATATAAAAGTGTTTTTGGCGGACTTGGAGCAGATGCAACAGCTGATAAAATAGGAATAGGTGTTTTAGCAGTTGCAGGAGTTGCCATTGCAGCTCACGCAGCAGTTGGTTCATTTAAGAAAAATAAAGGAGAGTAATAATGAGCGAAAGAATAGTAGTAGATCCAATTACTAGAATAGAAGGACATTTAAGAGTTGAAGTTATAGTTGATGATAATAATGTCGTAACTGAAGCTTACACAGGATCAACTCTTTGGAGAGGTCTTGAAACAATTGTAAAAGGAAGAGATCCAAGAGATGCAGGTCTATTCATGCAAAGAATTTGTGGAGTTTGTACTTACTCTCATTATAAAGCTGGCGTTATGGCAGTTGAAGATGCACTTGGCATAAAACCACCTTTAAATGCTATTTTAACAAGAACTTTGATGAGTAATGCTTTATTTTTTCATGATCACTGTGTTCATTTCTATCAACTTCACGCACTTGATTGGGTTGATGTAGTAAGTGCATTAAGTGCTGATGTGTTTAAAGCACAAGAAGAAGCTTTTAAATACTGTGAAACTCCTTATGCCTGTGGAGCAGATCACCTAAAAAGTGTTCAAGATAGAGTTAGAAAATTTGTTGAGAAAGGAAATCTTGGACCATTTGCAAACGCATATTATGGTCATCCAACTTATAGATTTACACCTGAGCAAAATTTAATAGGACTAAGCCACTATTTAGAATGTTTAAGAATTCAAAGAACAGCAGCCGAGTTAATGGCAGTATTTGGCGCTAAACAACCTCACCCACAAAGCTTAGTAGTAGGTGGTATTACTTCAGTTATGGATATTTTAAGCCCTGCAAGACTTGGCGAGTATCTAACTAAATTTAAAGAAGTTGCTGATTTTGTAAATAGAGCATATTATTCAGATATTGTTATGGCTGCAAGAGCTTATGGCAATGAGCCAAGCGTTACAAATGATGTTGGAACACCAAATTTATGGACTCATCAAGAGTTTCAATATAGCAAAAACGACTTTTTATTTGGCAGTGGAATTATCCTAAATGGTGATTTATCAAAAGTTTATGATCTTGATGAAAGCAAAATAACAGAAGAAGCAACCCATGCTTGGTATAAAAATGATGCAGCACTTCACCCTTATGAAGGAGAGCAAGAGCCAAATTATACAGGATTTAAAACTGAAAAAACAATAAATGCTCAAGGTGAAATGGTTGATACAAAAATATTTGACACAAAAGGTAAATATAGCTGGATCAAAGCTCCAAGATATGATGGCAAGCCACTTCAAGTTGGGCCTTTAGCAAATATAGTTGTAAACTATGCAAAAGGAAATAAATTTGTAGTTCCTATAGTTGATCAATTCTTGAAAGATGCAGGACTTCCAGTTGAAGCTGTTTTATCAACCTTGGGAAGGGCAGCTTGTAGAATGCTAGAAGTTAAAGCTATAGCAACTCACGGACTTATGGCGTTTAATAACTTAGTAGAAAATATTAAATCAGGCGATACTGAAACTTGTGCAAAATATAAAATTGATCACAAAAAAGAGTATAAAGGTCGCTATATAGGAAATGTTCCAAGAGGAACATTAAGTCATTGGTGTAGAATTGAAAAAGGTGTTATTAAAAACTGGCAAGCAGTTGTTCCATCAACTTGGAATGCATCTCCAAAAGATAAAGATGGCAAAATGGGATCTTATGAAGCTTGTTTGATTGGTCTTAAAATAGCTGATTTAAAACAACCTCTTGAAATTATCAGAAAAATACACTCATACGATCCATGTATTGCGTGTGCAGTTCATGTGATGGATACTAAGGGAAATGAGCTTGGTGCTTATAAGGTAAATCCTAATATTTAAAGGAGAAATAGTATGAAAAAAGAAAATAAAAGAGTGGCTGAGTATGAATTTAGCATAGGATATCGTTTAAGTCACTGGGTTAGATTTTTTGCTATTATGCTTTTAATAATTAGCGGATATTACATATCTTTTGTATTTCAAAGCCCAATGGTTAGTGATGAACCTGTGCTATTTTTACAAGCAAAATGGAGATTTGTTCACATAGTTGCTGGATTTGTAATGATAGCTGCTGTTATTTATAAGTGCTATATATTTGCATTTGATAGGATGAGCCACATAGAAAGAGTAAGTATAAAAGACTTTTTAAGCCCTAAAGTTTGGTTTGAACAGATTAAATATTATCTTTATTTAACAGATGAGCATCCACACTTAAGAGGGGTTTATAATCCTTTGCAATTTATTGCTTATGTAATGTTTTATGTAGTAGCCTTTTTACTGATACTTACAGGGCTTATTTTATATATGCATGTTTATCATCATGGTTTTGGTGGAGCAATTTTCGATATTTTAAGACCTGTTGAAGTATGGATGGGTGGTCTTGCAAATGTAAGAGCGATTCATCATATTTGTATGAATGTCTTGATAATCTTTATAGCAGCTCATGTTTATATGGCTGTATTTAACGCTGTTAAAGGTAGAAATGGCGGAATGGACGCTGTAATAAGCGGCTATAAATTTCCAGAAGAAAATCACTAAAATGAAAATTTTAGTTTTAGGAATAGGAAATGTATTGTACTCCGATGAAGGTATCGGAGTACATTTTGTAAAATTACTTGAAAAAAACTATCAATTCACCTCAAATGAACACGAAATAACCTTTATGGATGGTGGAACATTAGCAAATTTTTTAATGTTTATAATGGCAAAATATGACCATATTTTTTTAGTTGATTGTATTGAGGCTGATGATGGCAAAGTAGGTGATGTCTATTTTTTTAATTATGATGATATGCCAAAAATGATAAAGTGGAATGGTTCAGCCCATGAAGTTGAAATGCTTCAAACTTTACAAATGATGGAATTAGCAGGCGATTTACCACCAACTAAAATCTTAGGTGTTATTCCAAAAAGAGTTGAACCTTTAGCTTTTACTATAAGTGATGAACTTAAAAACTCAGTTAAAGTTATGGAAAAAACTTCTTTAAATTACTTTAAAAGTTTAGGTTTTGAAGTAAAAAAAATCAATGATTTAACCATTCAAGATATAGCAAATGAGTTTGATGAGATAGGAAAAAATAAAATATGATAATAGCTTTTAAATTTAACTATACAAATAAAAATAATTTTTTAGCTTATTTTTTAGAATTTTATGCTAAAAAAAGTTCTTTAAGTTATTCAATCACAAAAGAGGGCGATATTTTAACCCTATTTGTAGAAGGAGAAGAAAAAGATCTTTTAAAATTTAGCGATGAAAGTATGATTTTAATACCAAATTCTATTTTTTTACAAAAAAGCGAAGTTGAAGTAGTAGATGAAATGCCAAATACAAACATTGAAATTCCAAATTCAAGCTTTTCGAATTTAACTCCAAGTGTTGTAAAAAACTATGTAAATCACACCGAAAATTTAAAAAATGAATATAATATCTTTAGTGAAATTTCTATTTTAAAAGATAATGAATTTATCAAAATAGACGAAAAAAATTATAAAGAACTTTTAGAATTTTGTTTTTTAAACTTGCTACATAATAAAACACTACTGTTAAAAGATGGAAATAACAATGAATTATATTTTGAAAGCGGTGTAAATTTTAAAGCAAATTATCTAATGCCAACAAGCTTTAAAAGTATAAGTTCGCTTTTTATAGCAGATGAAAAAAGCTTAATCGCATTATCAAGCTATGAAAAACCACTTATAAATTTAAAGATAAATGCAGTTTTTAGAAAAAATCACGAAAATGCTCCTGCTTTCTTTGATATAAAAGCCGCAAGTGATTTTTTTATATTTGCTCTTTTAGATAGGTTATATGAAGAAAATATTAATTTTGTAAGCGTTAAAAGTCAAATTTTAATTAAAGCATCTATTTTGGATGATGAAATTTTAGTTACAAATAACAATCTTTTTTTAAGTAGCAATGAAAAACTAATCTTAGAAAAAAACAGATACTCTAATTTATCAAAATTTGGACTTATTTGTGATGAATATAACTCTTTTAATGATAAAAATTTAAATATCTATTTAACTAAATTTGGGATGGATAATGTAACTCTTTACCAAAACAATAACTCGATAAATTTTTTAAAATTCAGTGAATTTAAAAGCTATGATGAGATAAAAGAGGCTATAATAAAAGATGAAATAGGGAAAAAACTTTTTGAAAATTTCACTAAAAAATATAATTTTCCAAATGGTGAAATCAACAACTCACAAAGTTTTTATGCTATTTTTGATGTCTCTTCAAAAATTTTATTTGGTAAAGATGCATCATATCTAATAACAAATGCAAAAGATTTTATTGGAAAAAAAGGTCCAAGTATTGACTATCTTATATCAAATTCCAAATTTGATACCATAAAACTTATAAAAAGTGCTATGAGTTTTAAACTTGCTGGAGTAAGTGATAAAATTTTATCTTTTGGTATAGTTCAAAGTTTGGCTTATTTTTTAAGTGATTTTAGTGATGATTTAGAATTTGATAATGCTTTTTTAACTGGCGATTTATTTGAAGAAAGATTGATTTCAAATTTAATTTTAAATGTTTTTAGTAAAAATAAAAGTGTAAAATTTAGTAAATATTTTGGAGTTTAAATGTGCTATAAATTTAGCATTTTTGGCTTAGTTCAAGGTGTTGGCTTTAGACCTTTTGTTTATTCTTTAGCCTTAAAGTATAAACTTTTTGGCGAGGTTTATAACGATAGCCAAGGTGTTAAAATTTTTTTATCAGGCGATGAAAATAGCATTTTAGATTTTGAACATGAGTTAAAAACAAATCTTCCACCGCTTGCTAGAATAGATAAGATAATAAAAATTAAAATTTCAGGAATTTCTTACAATGATTTTAAGATAACATCTTCAAAAAATACTTCTAAATTTAGCCCAATTTTACCTGATTTTGCAATTTGCAATGACTGTAAAAGTGAATTTTATGATAAAAATAGTAGATTTTTTCATTATCCTTTTATAAACTGCACAAATTGTGGACCAAGACAATCTATCATAAAAAAACTTCCTTATGATAGAGCAAATACAACAATGAGCAAATTTAAAATGTGTCAAACTTGTAAAAACGAGTATGAAAATCCACTAAATCGTCGTTTTCACGCTCAACCAATTAGCTGCGAGAAATGCGGTGTAAGCTTAATCCTAAAAGATAATCAAGCCAAAATTTTAGTTAAAAATGATTTTGAAAACTTAGCTAAAAAAGTAGCAAATTTACTTGTTAGTGGAGCTATTTTTGCCATAAAAGGACTTGGCGGATTTCACTTAGTTTGTGACGCATTTAACAAAAACTCCATACAAAAACTAAGAGAGTTAAAACATCGTCTTAAAAAACCGTTTGCTATAATGTGCAAAGATTTAAAAATGGCTTTAGAAATAGCTGAAATTTCGCAAAAAGAAGCAGAAATTTTAGAAAATGAAATAAAACCAATTGTTATTTTAAAACTTAAAAACTCATCAAAAATTCCATCAAATTTAGCTCCAAATTTAGATAAAATTGGCATTTTTTTAGCCCCAACTGGACTAAATTTACTTATTTTTGAATATTTTAAAAACCCAATTATCGCAACTAGTGCAAATTTAAGTGGTGAGCCTATAATTTCAAATGAAATCAACCTTTATAAAAAACTTGGAAATGTTTTTGATTATGTGCTTGATAATGATAGAGAAATTTTAAATCCAAGCGATGATAGTATAGTGCAAATTATAGATGAAAAAGCTTTTTATCTTCGCACAAGTAGAGGTATAAATCCAAAGATTTTTCTAACAAATTTCAAAGTCAAAGGCACATTTTTAGCCATTGGAAGCGAACTAAAAAACCAATTTGTTATATATAAAAACTCTCAAATTTTTATATCTGCATATATTGGAGATCTTAAAAATGTTGCAACATTTGAGCGTTTTAAAAAAATGCTTAATCTTTTTATAAAAAGTTATGATTTAAAATTTGATGCAGTTATAGCTGATAAACATCCAAGCTTTTTACACACAAAATATTTTAAAGAAAAAGGTTATAAAATTTATAATATCCAGCATCATTATGCGCATTTGATTTCTAATTTATATGAAAATTTCAGTGATGATTTAACAAAATCAAATAAAAATTCAGATAAACAATATTTGGGATTTTGTTTTGATGGCACAGGATATGGGGATAACGCTAAAATTTGGGGTGGTGAAGTTTTTATTTTTAATGGATATAAATATAGTAGAAAATACCATTTTGATGAGTTTTTACTCCTTGGTGGTGATAAAAGCATAAAAGAAATTTATCGCTTAGCTTATGCAATTTTTAAAAAATATGATATTGATACAAAATTATTAAATATTGAGCCAAAATTAGAAAAAAAGTTAAATTTAATTTACACAAAAGAGATAAACTCATATTATACTTCATCACTTGGCAGAGTTTTTGATGCATTTTATTCGCTTATTTTTGGAGTAAGCAAGATAAGCTATGATGCACAAGCTGGCATGATAATGGAGAAATTTTATGATAAGAGTTGTAAAGAAAGTTATAAATTTGAAATTGAAAATGAAAAAATAATATTTAAAGATGCTTTTTTAAATGCTTTAAAAGAAAGCGATAAAAAAGTTTCTATAAGTAAGTTTATAAATGGCTTAGTGGATTTGATTATTAAAATTTCAATAAAAGAAAAACTTGATGTAATATTAAGTGGTGGAGTTTTTCAAAATAAAATTTTAATTGAAATTTTAATAGCCAAATTTAAAGAAAATGGGATAAAATACTATTTTAATCAAACTTATCCTACAAATGATAGTGGAATTGCCTTAGGGCAGATGATTTGGTTTTTACTAAATAAAGGAGAAAACTATGTGTAAAGATTGCGGTTGTGAAAGTCACAAACATAACGAAGATACAAAATCAACTGTTGAAGTTGTATCTAAAATTTTATCTAAGAATGACAAAGAAGCAGACCATAACAGAGCTCACCTTGATGAAAAAGGGATATTTTGCATAAATTTAATGAGTAGTCCAGGAGCTGGAAAAACAACACTTTTAGAAAATACAATTAAAAAAAGCAAATTTAAAATAGGTGTTGTTGAAGGAGATTTAGAAACTAACCGTGATGCCGATAGAATCATAAAAGCAGGTGCATCAGCATATCAAATCACAACAGGGCAGGGTTGTCACCTAGATGCAGTTATGGTACATGAAGGACTTCATCACTTGCCACTTGAAAATTTAAATCTAGTTTTTGTAGAAAATGTAGGAAATTTAGTTTGTCCTGCAAGCTATGATGTTGGATCTCACATAAATGTAGTACTTTTAAGCTCACCAGAGGGAAGTGATAAAGTTGAAAAATATCCTGTTATGTTTAGAGCTGCAGATTTAGTTATCATAACAAAATCAAGTGTTAAAAAATATTTTAACTTTGATACAAAAGAGGTTATTAACTCAGTTAGAAAGCTTAATCCAAAAGCTGATATTATTGAACTTGACAGTGTTACTGGTGAGGGCTTTGAAAAATGGCTTGATTATCTGAAATTTAAAATGGAGTTTAGATAATGTGTCTTAGCATACCATCAAAAGTTTTAGAAGTAGATGAAAACAACTTTGCTACAGTTGAAACTTTAGGCGTTAAAAGAGGTGTTAGTTTAGATCTTATTGGCGAGCCTGTAAAACCAGGCGAATATGTTTTAATCCATGTTGGCTTTGCAATGGAAAAAATAGATACAAAAGCAGCTCTTGAAAGTTTGGAGTTTTATAAAAAAATTGCAAAAGAGATGGAAGATGGGACAATTGATCAAAGTGATGGTGATATGGGACTATCAAATATGAAAATAGAGTAAAAAATGGATTTAATAAACGACTTTAGAGATAAAACTCATATTTTAAATTTATCAAAACTAATAATTGAAAATTCAAAAAAACCACTTAATATAATGGAAATTTGTGGTGGGCACACACACTCTATAATGAAATTTGGTATTGATAAATTAGTCGGAGAAAATATAAAATTTATCCACGGCCCTGGATGTCCAGTTTGTGTTATGCCTCGTCATAGTATTGATGAGGCCATAAAGCTTGCCTCTATGAAAGATACCATTTTTACAACATTGGCTGATATGTTAAGAGTGCCAGGAAGTTATACAACTCTTGCCAAACAAAGGGCCAAAGGTCATGATATAAGAGCTTTATATTCTCCACTTGATGTGATAAATATAGCATTAAAAAATCCAGATAAAAATGTGATATTTTTTGCTATTGGTTTTGAAACAACTACGCCAATGAGTGCAGTTGTCATAGAAAAAGCAATAAATTTAAATCTTAAAAATCTTTTTTTTCATATAAATCATGTTACCGTTCCAGCACCAGTTAAAGCTCTTTTAGATGATGAAAATGTAAAAATTGATGCATTTTTAGGACCAAGTCATGTAAGTGTTATAATTGGTTCAAAACCATACGAAGATATTGCAAAAACTTATAAAAAACCAATTGCCATAAGTGGATTTGAGCCACTTGATATAATGGATTCTATTTTAAATTTAGTTAAACAATTTAATGAAAATAAATTTGAAGTTTATAACGAATATAACCGAGTTGTTAAGCCAAACGGGAATGAAAAAGCTATAAATTTAATAAATAAATATTTCAAAAAAGTTGATTTTGAGTGGAGAGGGCTTGGAGTTATACCAAAAAGTGGACTTGATTTAAAAGATGAGTTTGATTTTTTAAATGCAAGGAAAATTTTTGATTGTAGTGTTGAGAGCAAGCCTGAAAATAGAGCCTGTATTTGTGGTGAAATTTTAAGGGGGTTGAAAAATCCACCTGATTGTAAAGTATTTGGAAAGGTTTGTAATCCACAAAACCCACTTGGTTCTTGTATGGTTTCAAGCGAGGGAGCATGTGCGGCTTATTATAAATACAAAAGAGGGTAAATAGGAGTAAATTTTGAAAGAACAAATTCTTTTAAGTCACGGTGGTGGCGGTGAAGAGATGAATGCTTTGATAAATGATATAATTTTCAAAGCCTTTGATAATGAAATTTTAAAAAGTGCAAACGATGCGGCAATTTTAAAATTTAACTCTTTAAATTTAGCTTTTACAACTGATAGTTTTGTTGTAACACCACTATTTTTTAGTGGTGGAGATATCGGTAAGATAGCTATTTGTGGCACTGTAAATGACCTTGCTATGGTTGGAGCAAAACCACTTTATCTAAGTTGTAGCTTTATAATAGAAGAGGGTTTTAGCATAAAATACTTTAAGCAAATTTTAAACTCAATGAGCACAACCGCAAAAGAAGCAGGAGTTTTTATAGTTTGTGGTGATACAAAAGTAGTTCCAAAGGGTAAATGCGATGGTATTTTTATAAATACAAGTGGTGTTGGAGAGATCATAAAACCAATTAATACTGCAAATTTAAAAGCACCAGCTAAAATTTTAGTAAGTTCTGATATCGCTAGACATGGAAGTGTGATAATGCAAGCAAGAGATGAGCTTGGTTTTGAAAGTCAGCTTAAAAGTGATTGTAAGCCGCTAAATTTAATAGTTGAAAAAATTCTAAACTCTGGAATTACACCGTTAGCGATGAGAGATGCTACAAGAGGTGGAATAAGTGCGGTTTTAAACGAGTGGGCGAAATTTTGTAAAATTGGCATTAAGATCAAAGAATCGGCGATAAAAATAAGCGATGAAGTTAAAGGGATTTGTGAAATTTTAGGCTTTGAACCGTATGATTTAGCAAATGAGGGAACTTTTGTTTTGGCAGTTTGTGAAAAAGAGGCTCCAAAATGTTTAGAAATTTTACGCGAATTTGATAAAAATGCAAATATCATAGGAGAAGTTATAGAAAATGAAGAAAATAGGGTGATTTTAGAAACACTTTATGGAGTTGAGAGATTTTTAGAACCACCAAAAGGTGAGTTACTTCCTAGAATTTGTTAAATTTGAAATTTTTATTTATAAATTTGCAAAATATATAAGACTTTAAAAGGAAAAATATGCATGAGCTTTCAATAGTAATTGATTTAGTTGCACTTTGCGAAGAAAATTTAAGAAAAAATAATAAGAACAAAATAGAAGAAGTTCATCTTAAAATAGGGCGTTTAAGTGGTGTTGAACCACATCTTTTAAAAAGTGCTTATGAAGTTTATCAAAAAGATACAGTCTGTAAAGATGCAAAACTCATTATAAATTTGCAAGATGTCGTTGTTAAGTGTAATAAATGCGGAAAAGAAAGCGTGCTTAATAAAAATGAGTTTTTATGCCCAAAATGTGGCTCAAATGACCTTGAAGTGCTTGATGGCGAAGATATGTATTTAATGCAGCTGGTTATGTCATAAATAGGACTTAATAGCTTTTTTACTTCTAGGATATTTTTTTAATACAATAAATGATCTTATTTTCATCCTTATAATTTTTTCTTTTTTATTTATAAAATTTTACAACCATTAAATTTATTAATAGGGCAGAGCCCTTATTATATTTTTCTCATATATTAGATTTCATATTAATATTCTTACATTTTTTATAATTTTCTTATTTTAAAAAACACTTTATCATGCTTTTACATAAAAATCAACTTGAAAACCAAAATACACATTTTATTGCATTATTATTTATGGATAAGTTTTAAATTTTCAAAAAGTAAAGTAAGGAAATGACTATATATCGTTGTTTAGCAAAGTTTTATTTTGCAAGGGGATTTTAATTTATAAAAGTTTGAAAATTACAGTTTTCAATACAAAATATTAAAATTACTTTGTATTTATCTTTTTATCATAGTTTTTTTAGCTTTATATTTAGTATGTTTTTATGTATTTTTTGATTTTGTTTTTAATCCGCTTTAAAACAGATTTATCTGCATAGATTTGTATTATTTATTATGTTTTTGATTTTAGAGCTTGCTGTGATATTTAAAATTAAGTATGTAGGAAAAAAGATCAAATATTGGTAGCTAAATTTTAAAGTAAATTAATTCTACCAATATTTTTATTAATAAATTAAGCTAAAGAAGTTTTTTTAGAAATTAAGTCAGTTATTTGATCTTTTATGGATTGGTAGTTATAGCCATCTTTAAATCCAGCATAAAATCCACCGCTTGCATTTACATGCCCTCCTCCACCGACTAAGTCTTTAGCTATTTGACTTACATCCACATTTCCATTTGCACGAAAGCTCAATGTTTTTTTAGAAGTAACATCTATAAAAAAGTCAATATCAGGATTTTGCACTAAAAAATCATTTCCTATGATTGAAGTATTTCCGATATTATATGTCAGAATGCCTTTTTTATCCAAATATGATATTTCAAATTTTTCTCTATCAGCACTAAGCTTTTCGACTATAAATTTAGATATCAAATTACTAAGTGTGTCATCATTTTGTTTTTTAAAATACTCTTTTTTTATTTTATGTAAAGCCTCATCAAGCGCAATATGGCCGTTATCTTGATCAAAAAAAGCTTGTGATTTATCCAAAAGATAAAATATATACTCTCTACTATTTTCATCAAACATTATCTTATTTATCTCTTTTGCTCCACTTACTACACCCATGCAAACCTTACCCATTTCAAACCAATGATTGTCTTTTAGCCAGATATCAACAGCATTAACAACATTTACAAACTTAAAAAGCTTATCATCTTTACCATATAATTTACTAAAAAAATCATAAGTTATTAGTGTTGCACATCTTGAACTATCCATTAAATACCAAGGAAATTTTTTAGAGCACTCAAGTCCAGTTTGATGATGATCAAGTAAAAAAATAGTTGAATTTTTATCTTTTAATGCATTTTCAAATTTTTCGCACTGTTGTAGACTTAAATTTAAATCTGTAATTAAAACAATTGATTTTTCATAAATTTTTTCATTATTTTCATTAACTTTGGCACTGTTTTCTATTAAATTTAAAATCTCTTCAAATTTAACTTCTATCTCTCTTCCATAATTAGAATTAAAAAATAAAATATCCTTAAAATAATGTTTTGTAACAAACTGTGCTCCATATCCGTCTAAATCTGTGTGTGATAAATGGTAAATTTTCATATTTTCTCTTTTATTATGTCTTTTAAAAAAATTGTTTCTAAGAAGTCATCTACTTGATTTTGAAGAGTGTTAAAAGTATTCCAAATTTGGCAATTATCACTTTTTTCACACTCATCTTTTGATTTTGAACACTCAAAAACGCTTCCTGCATGCTTCTCGGTTTTGGAAATTATCTCTTTTAAGTTAAAATCTTGCTTTGCTAGCATAAAGCCACCATTTGCACCTTTATATGAAACTAAAATTCCAGCTTTTGCCAAATTTTGCAGTATTTTAGCCAAAAAGCTTTTTGAAATATCAAGCTCCTTTGATATAGTATCTACATCTTGTGGACTATCTTTTTTAGCTATAAATATAAGTGAAAGCAGTGCATACTCGCTGGCTTTTGTAAAAAGCATCCAAACTCCTTAAAAAAATATATTGCTATTTTAGTAAGTTTTAGCTATTAATAAGTTTAAATAAGCAAATTTTAATTATTTTTTATAAAATAAGCTTGATTTTATTTTTTTTTGGTATCATTAAATCTTATTTTAATTTAACCAGTCAGGAGGTCATTATGGCTTTGGATTCGGCAAAGAAATCAGAAATAGTTGCGAAATTCGCTAAAAAAGAGAACGATACAGGTTCAACAGAAGTTCAAATAGCACTTTTAACAGCTAGAATACAAGAACTTACTTCTCACTTACAAGATAATCCTAAGGATTTCTCATCAAGACTTGGTCTTTTGAAAATTGTAAGCAGAAGAAAAAAGCTTATGAAATATCTAAAAGATAAAGATTACGATAGATATACAAAAATTGTATCTGAGCTTGGTTTAAGAGATAGATAAATTTTATAGCCCTATTTTGGGCTATTTTTTAAATTTTAGCATTTCTAATCTTTTTGTATATCTACTTTTAAAGGCCAAAAACCTATCAATAAGCGCCAACTTAAATAATATAAAAAAATGGCTATAAACCAAATTTCAAAACCAAAGCTTACAGGTATAAAATTATCCAAAGCATAAACAATAAATAAAATATTAATAAAAGGCATAATATACCAAATATATAGAAAATATATAATAGAAAGCAGACCTCCTGCTCTTGGCTTGTATTTTGTTTGGCAGTTGTTACAATTTACTTCCACACTTCCAAAAATATACTCTTTCATAGAATTACATTTTTTTATTTTATTTTCACAAACTTCACATTTTTTATAAAAAAATCCCATTTGCCTTTTCCTTAGGCTGCAAATTTATAATTTTGTTTTTTTAATTCTTAATCGCCATAAATGAGGCAAAGTTTCCCCATTTAAAGATAGTTTCTACTACTTTAAATCCAACATCTTTTAATAATTTTTTATTTTCATCTTCGCTAAAAGGTATAAGAACATTTTCTAAAGCTTGTCTTTTTTGAGCAATCTCATATTTTGAATAGCCATTTTTTTCTTTATATTCTTCATAAATTTCTATCATATTTTTAGATAGCTTTTTATCTTCATGAAGAAGCTTTTCACTAAGTATGAAAATTCCGCCCTCTTCTAGTCCATCATATATTTTTTTTATAAAATTTACTCTTTTTAAAGGACGAATAAATTGTAAAGTGTAATTTAAAATAACAGCATTGGCACTATTAAACTCAAAAGTTAATGCATCTGCTTCTATAAAATTAACCTTGCTTCCATACGCCTTTGCTTTATTTTTTGCAATTTCTTGCATAGCTTTTGAATTATCAACTCCACAAAGTCTAAATTTTGGATTTTTTTCAAATAGTTTAAAAAGCAAAGCACCAGTTGAGCAACCAAGATCAATTATAAAAGCTTGATTATCTAGATATTTTACTAGAATTTGAGTTATTAAATTTGATGAAACATCATAAAATGGTACCGATCTACTTATCATATCATCAAACACACTTGCAACATTTTCATCAAATTCAAATTGTTTTAAAATTGGTTGTTTGAAAATTTCATCTTTCATAATTCATCCTTTTTTAAAATATCTTGCGCTTTTAATATATCTTTTGAAATTTGAAATTTTAACTCATTTAGATTTTCAAATTTTTTATTATCTCTTATAAAATCTTTAAATTTTATTGTAATTTTACCATTTATTTTGTCTTCACTAAATGGCTCTATTATATGTGTTTCAACACTAAATTTATCATCTGTTGAAAGCCTATTTCCTATAAAAGTAACACTTTTAAAGTCTTTATTATTTAGATTTGTAAAAGTTGCATAAACGCCATTTTTTGGTAAAAAATAGTTACTTGTATCTAAATTTATAGTTGAAAAAAGCTCTTTTTTACCTAAACCTTGACCTTTTATCAAATTTCCTTTTATCTCATAAACTCTATCTAGTAGTAAATTTGCCATTTTTATATTAGCTTTTTTTAAAAATTCCCTTATTTTTTCACTATGAATTGAAATGTTATTAATCTTTTTTTCATTGACTATAACAACTTCACCATCAAAAATATTTTTTAAAAAAATAGCATCCGCACTTCTGTTTTTTCCAAATTTAAAGTCATATCCAACAACTATTTTTTTTAAATTTACAAACTCATTTTTTAAAAGTTTTATAAACTCTTCTGGATTTAAATCTTTAATATCATTAATTTTTTTATAAAAAATAGGTAAATTTATAAAATATTCTCTTTTAGGAGTTAGTTTTAATCCATCATTTTCAATGACTAAAACTCCACCATCAAAGCAATGTGAAAAAAGAGCTTTATGCCCTAAGTGAATGCCATCAAAATGCCCAATGGCAAGAGATTTTATTTTTGATTTATCCATTTAATATCTTCAACATTATAGCCATCTTTTTTGGCATTTTCTAAATAAATTGCCTCAATTAATGCTGGAATTTGCTTAGTTCTTGATAATATATAAAGTTTTTTATGATCTTTTCCATAAATTAAAGCATATTTATAGGCATCTATTTTTACTATATATAGTGGCTCATAAACAAGTCCGAATTTTGAAATCTCAATCATACTTTTATTATCATCTAAGCCAAATCTTGCCTTATATTCATCTTTTACAACTTTGTTATCTTTTGTAGTAGAGCTTTTAATAACTTTTATCTCATTGTTATATACGCTGAAATTTATAGTTGAATTTGTTAAATTTGCATCATTCATAGAAGCTATTTCATACCAAGTTCCACTAAATTTATAGATATCAAAGTCCCCTTTTATAACTCTTTTTGGTGTAGTTAAATTTGCATTATTACAGCCACTTAGTAAAATTAAAGCTGTAAAGCATACTAATAAACCCCTATTTTTTAAAAAGGTAAAAATACTCTTCATTTCCATTTTTTCCTTTTAGTTTTGATTTTTCTTTTTTTAGCATTATAAGTCCTTGTTTTGCAGCATTTAGTTCAAATTTATTCATAGCTTTTAAAATAGCTTTTTCATCTAAAACCCTGCCCTTTTTATCTCTTTTTGCCTCCACGCCAACTTCAAATTGTGGTTTAAACAAAATTATAGCAAACTCCGTAAAAAGCTTTGATAGTTTTTCAATTACCAAATTTAATGAGATAAAACTTATATCACAAGTTAAAATATCAAAAATTTCTTTATTTTCAAAGTTTTTTATATCTAAATTTTCATAAACAAAAACTCTTTCATCTTTTTTTAATGTTTCATCTAGTTGGTCTGTTCCAACATCAACACCAACAACTTTTTTAACATCATTTTTAAGTAAAATCTGTATAAAACCTCCAGTAGAGCTGCCAACATCAATAACTGTTTTATTCTTTAAATCTAAATCAGTATCTTTTAGAAATTCTTTAAGCTTAAAAGCTGCACGAGAGACATAAATTTCACTCATTATTTCAACTTTTGCATTATCAATATCTAAGCTGTTTTTTTCTAAAAGCTCACCATTTATTAAAATTTTTTTATCTTTTATAAATTCACTTGCTTTGTTTCTACTTATATTTAAAGCATTTGCTACATACAAATCAGCTCTCATTTTTACTCTTTAAAACTCACTTTCTAAAAGCTTTAAAAACTCACTCTCATCTATAACTTTAACACCAAGTTTTAATGCGTTTTCTAATTTGCTTCCAGCTTCATTTCCGCAAAGCAAAAAATCAGTTTTTTTAGAAACTGAGTTTGTAACTTTTGCACCATTTTCTAAAAGTAAATCTTTAAAATAATCCCTGCTTTTACTTAAAGTTCCAGTTATAACAACAGTTTTATTACTAAATACACTATTTTTAGTTTCAAAAACTGATGGTTTAGGGTTTATGATATTGGTTAAATTTATAATTTTTTCCATATTTGTTTCTATAAACTCAACCAAACTCTCAGCCATTGCTTCCCCAAAGCCATCAAGATTTAAAAAATCATCTTTTTTAGCATCAATCCACTTTAATCCAAAACTTTCATCCAGTTTTTTTGCTGCAACTTCGCCTATATGTTCAATCCCCAAAGAAGTCATAAAACGATAAAGTGGAGAATTTTTAGAGCTATTAATGGCATTTAGTAAATTTGCAATTTTTTTATCTTTAAAGCCTTCTAAATTTTCTAAATCTTCTTTTTTTAGATTATAAATATCTGGAATTTTTGCTATTTTTCCCTCTTCAAAAAGTGTTTTTACGATAGCTTCACCAAGTCCGTCTATATTCATGCACTTTTTGGAAGCAAAATAAATAAGTGAGTTTATAACTCTTGCTTTACAATCAAGATTTTGACACTTTACAAACACACCCTCATCAAGTAAATGTGAGCCACAAACTGGACAAGTTGTAGGGCGTGAAATTTCTATCTGGCTTCCATCTCGCCTATCTTTATAAACACTTGTTATTTTTGGTATTACATCGCCACTTCTTATGATATTTACAAAATCATTTTTCATAAGTCCTAGGCGTTTTATCTCATCAAAGTTATGAAGAGTTGCGTTTTTTACAACAGCGCCATCTATTTCAACTGGCTCCAAAACTCCAACTGGAGTTACCACCCCACTTCTTCCAACTTGCAAAGCAATATCTTTTAGTCTTGTTACTTTTTCAACTGCTTTAAATTTATAAGCCACCATAAATCTTGGAAATTTAACAGTATATCCAAGCTCTTGGCATTTTGAAAGCAGATTTATTCTTATGACCATTCCATCCATTAAGATCTCTTTATCATCTCTTTTTGCGACTAAATCATCATAAGCTTTAGCAATTTCATTTTTAGTTTTACAAACTCTTATAAAACTATCTTGTAAAAAACCAAGATTTCTTATAAAACTCATAATCTCAAAATGAGTTTTAAAACCTAGTTCATTATAGCCTGCATCCCAAGGAATAAATTTAAGTTTTCTTTTAGCAACGATACTGCTATCAAGTTGTCTTAGGCTTCCAGCTGCTGCATTTCTAGGATTTGCCAATGGAAGTTCACCATTTTTTGAACGCTCTAAATTTAACTCGTCAAAATCACTTTTTGATATTACAACTTCACCTCTTATCTCTATTTTTCCTGTATAATCAATCTTTAATGGAATACTTTTTATAACTTTTGCATTTTGTGTTACATCTTCGCCAATTATCCCATCACCTCTTGTTGCAGCACTTTTTAAAATGCCATTTTCATAGAGTAAATTTAGACTTGCTCCATCAAATTTTGGCTCACAATAAAACTCAAATCCAGCTTTTTCACCTCTTTTTAGCCAAGATATTAGCTCATCATCGTTAAAAATATCCTCCATAGACCACATTTGATTAATGTGAGCTAGTTTTTCAAACCCATCACTTATAGCTCCGCCTATTTTTTGTGTTGGAGAATACTCTAAAATTTCATTTTTGTTTTGTGATTCATACTCTAAAACTTTATTATAAAGACTATCATACTCTTCATCACTTGCCAAAGGGGCATCTTCTGTATAGTATGCCCTAGCCCATAAATTAAGCAAATCAATTGCTTTTATATACTCATCTCTTGTCATGTTATCACCAAAAAATAATTTTTTACCAAATAGATATTTTATTCATCGCTTCATGTAATTTAAACATTTGAGAATGTTCAAAAACATCATGTGTTCTTATTATGGTTGCACCATTTTCATAAGCCTTTAGGTGCAGATATAAACTTCCTGCAAGTCGCTCATCAACTTCGCTTTTAGAATAATAATTTATTACACTTTTTCTACTTGCCCCTACAAAAAGTGGCAAATTAAAATGTAAAAAATGCTCTAAATGTTTGATTAAAAAAAGATTATCACTTGCGCTTTTGCCAAAACCAATACCTGGATCAAGCACAATATCTTTAACACCATAACTATAAATTTCATCTAATTTAACTTTAAAAAATTCATCAATTTCATCTATCAAATCATCATATTTAGGATCTTTTTGCATATTTGTAGGATCACCCTTCATATGCATTAAAGAATAAGTTACGTTGTATTTTTTTGCCAATTTACAAAGACTTAAATCCGCACTTATATCATTTATAAAAGTAAAACCGTGATTTAGTGCATATTCAAGGCAGTATTCATCAAAACTATCAAGGCTAAATTTTGCTTTTTCATATAAATTCAGTCTGTAAATTTCATTAATAATATCTTTTATTCTTCTAAATTCTTCATCTCTTCCACAATATTTACTTCCTGGCCTACTAGAAACTCCCCCTAAATCAATATAGCTTGCACCATCATTAATTTGTTTTTCGATTCTTTGTATTCCAGTTTTTGTATTTACCCTACTTGCTTTATTAAAACTATCTTCATTTATATTTACAACACCCATTATTTCAGGTTTTTTCGGTTTTATAAAATCTTTTTTTATAAATTTAGATAGATCTTTTAAACCAAAATCTTGCAAAGCTTCTTTTTTAGCCAAACTAGCAAGTTGCTTATCATTAGCCATTAAAAGTGCATTCCCAGCACCTTGCCCTAAAATCGCACTTCTTTGACAAACAAGCTCCGCGCCAATACTTAAAGCATCTTGCTTTAATATATTTGCAGCTGGATCTTTAATATCTTTTATATAAAAAAAGCTTAAACTTGCCTTTTTTTCCATAAGTTTTTCGCCAGTTTTTTCAGGTTTAATAAATTTGCAAATTTTATTAAAATTTGTTTTATTATCTATCTTAAATATCTTCAAAATCTATCTCCTAGTATCCATTATCATAAGTAAAAGTGGTGTTAAAACTGCTCTTGTTTTAGTATTTAAATTAATTAAAATCATAAGTTTATTTATATGATTAAGCTCTTCTTCGTTAAATTTTATTCCACTTTCAAAACACTCCCTTACAATAGCACAAAATAAATTTTGTAAGGCTATTTTATCAAGAGTGCCCTCTTTTTCAAGTTCTATTTGTTTATTTAAAAAATTATTTATATCATTTAGGCTTAAGCTTTTAAAATTTAGTCCTGTTTTAGGCAAAACTTGTTTTATAAAATGATTTTCTATAATAAGCCTTGATCTAATAGTTGGTAAAAATACATTTTTGCTATTACTAACTAAAATAAACTCAATATTCTTAGGAGTATTTTCTAAAATTAAAAGAAGTGAATTTTGTGCTTCAACTCTAAATTTATGCCCTATTAAAACTATAATTTTTTGATTTTTTTCAGCTATATAGGCTTCATCTTTTGCGGCATTTGTATCTTCTAGTAAAATTTCACTTTTTTCAAATATTCTTAAATTATTTCTTCCAAATTTATTAATTAAATTTGATTTAATAAGTTCAAAATCTCTACAAATTATGATTTTATTCAAAGCACTATCTCATCAAATAAAGCCGCACTAATACTTGAGTTAAAAAGTTTAAAAAGTTGAATTAACTTAATATCTAAATTTTCATCTTTGCCATCAAGATAAAAAGCATTTTCACTATGCTCATCAATTAACCACATATAGCTACTTTCATTGCTTTTTGCAATTTGTGAAAAAGATGTTCCACCACGACCTATATAAAAAAACAGATAACCTTTTGGAAAAGCAAGGCTTAACATATCATCAAGTAGTTCAACGCCCTCTTTCGTATTTATCTCATTTAAATTTGCAAACATTGAACGAAGTGAGAAAAACGGCAAAATTGGTCTTTCATTATCACTTTTATTAATATTTGTTAAAAGATATCTTTCAAACCAACTTCTTTGCTCATCACAAAAAACTAAAAAAGCAACTCCATCGAGTAAAAATCTTATCCTTGATGCGGTTAATGGAGACCACTCTTCTCTTCTATCCTCCATCCACGCCGACATCAAGGCGTCTTTTCTAATTTTTGTTAAGCTCCACTTATAAAGATCTTGCATTATTTATACAACTCATAAGCTTCGTGAAGTATCCTAACGGCAAGTTCGCCATATTTTGCTTCAACAATTATTGAAATTCTTATCTCACTTGTTGAGATCATCTGTATATTTATGCCATTTTTTGCTAAAGTCTCAAAAGCTAAAGCAGCAATTCCGCTATGTGATTTCATGCCAATTCCAACAATTGAAACTTTTACTATATTGCTATCACTTTCTACACTAAAACTATCATCTAAATTTGATAAAGCTTTTAATGTTTGGTTAAGTTCGTTTTCAGGCACAGTAAAACCTATGTTTGCAACACCATCAGTTCCTATATTTTGGATTATCATATCAACATTTATCTCTTGAGTTGAAAGAATTTTAAAAATTTTTGCTGCAACGCCAGGTTTATCATCAACATTTCTAATTGTAACTCTTGCTTGGTTTCTATCAAGTGCAATTCCGCTTATTATAGCGCCTTCCATCTTTTTCTCTCCTGTTATAAGTGTTCCATCGTTTTCATTAAAACTACTTCTTGTAACTAAATTTATATTTAATTTTTTTGCTAACTCAACTGATCTATTTTGTAAAACTTTAGCACCTAAGCTTGCAAGCTCTAACATCTCATCATAGGTTATTTTATCTAGCTTTCTAGCCCTTGGCTCAATTCTTGGATCTGTAGTATAAACACCATCTACATCAGTATAAATTTCACATAAATCAGCTTTTATAGCTCCAGCTATTGCAACAGCTGAAAGATCACTTCCCCCGCGACCCAAAGTTGTTACATCTCCGTTTTTATCAACTCCTTGAAAACCAGCTATTACAACTATTTTATCATCATTTAAAGCTTCATTTATAGAGGTTGGGTCAATTAGTTCAATTTTAGCTTTTGTATGAAAACTATCTGTTTTTAAACCTGCTTGTCTTCCACTAAAAGCTACTGCTTTATAGCCTAGCTCTTGGAGTGCAATAGCTAAAAGCGAACTTGTAACTCTTTCTCCAGCACTTAAAAGCATGTCAAGTTCTCTACTGCTTGGATTTTTGCTAAAAAACTCAGCATAATCAATTAATTTATTTGTAACACCACTCATTGCTGAAACAACAACAACAATTGCGTTTCCCTCATCTTTTCTCTTGGCTACTCTCTTAGCCACCAAATTTATTCTTTCAAGTGTTCCAACGCTTGTACCACCATATTTTTGGACTATTAGCATTATATATAACCTTTATCTTTAAAATAGTTTAAAACCTTTAAATAAGACTCTCTTTTAAAAGATCTTACATTCTTATCAATTTCATCAAAACTCACAAAATTATAATCATTAAATTCGGGAATTTCGGTATTTAGTTTGATTTTAGCATTTTTTTTAAGTCTTACTAAGAAATATTTTTGAATTTGACCGCTATATGGTTTCATTTTTTCCAAAACATCTTCTGGAAAATCATAACTAAGCCATTTTGGATATTCTGCAATAATTTCCACTTTATCAGTTCCTATTTCTTCTTTTAACTCTCTAAAAAGTGCCATTTTAGGAGTTTCACCTTTGTCAATTCCACCTTGTGGAAACTGCCAAGCATCTTTTATATCAACTCTTTTTGCTAGAAAAAATTTCATTTCAAAAGGATATAAAGATGACATTATAATAGCTGCGACATTAGGTCTATAGTTTTTTTCCATTTACAATCCTAAAATTTTTTATAGATTTTAGCTAGTGTTTGTTTAGATTTATGTTAAATTTACTAAATTTACTAAATTTTTATATAATTTTTTTTAAAAAAATTTTAAAAAAGAGTAAATTTTGCACATTTATATACATATTCCATTTTGTGCTAAAAAGTGTCCTTATTGTGCTTTTGGCTCAAGCGATAAAGAATTTAATCTAGTAGATGAATATTTTAATGCTTTAAGTTTTGAGATAAAAAACAGACCTTTAAGTAAAATTTCAACAATTTTTGTAGGTGGTGGAACACCAAGTGTTATAAAATCAAGCTATTATGCCAAAATTTTTAAGTTATTTGAGAAGTTCTTGGATGATGATAGTGAAATAACATTTGAAGCAAATCCAAACTCGGCAAATTTGAAATGGCTTAAAGATTTAAAAGACATTGGGGTAAATAGAATAAGCTTTGGAACGCAAAGCTTTAATGAAAAGAAGTTAATTTTTTTGGGAAGAAATCATACGAAATTTGATACTATAAAAGCTGTTGAAAACGCTAAACTAGCTGGATTTAAGAATATAAATGTAGATTTAATTTATGCAACTAAATTTGATTCTAAAAAACTACTTGAAGATGAAATTTTAAATTTAAAACAACTAGAACTTTCTCATATTAGCGCATATTCTCTTATTTTAGAAAAAAATACTAAATTTGAAGATAAAAAAAGCTATCAAAAAGATAGTGTAAACTTAGCAAAATTTTTATTTAAAAAACTTGAAGAGATTGGTTTTAATCAGTATGAAATTTCAAATTTTGCAAAAGTAAATCCAAGTGGAGTTTGTAAACATAATCTTGCTTATTGGCAAGGAAAAAATTATATAGGTTTTGGTGCTTATAGTGTTGGGTTTAAAGACAATAAAAGATTTTATGCCTTAAAAGATACAAAATCATATATAAAAAATCCAAATTTTAGAGATGTTGAGAGTTTAAACAATAATGATTTAAAACTTGAAAGACTATTTCTAGGATTTAGATCAATTGTTGGGGTAAATGAAAATTTGCTAAACAAAACTGAACTTAAAAAAGCTCAAATTTTAGTTGATGAAAATAAACTTTTCTTAAAAAATGGAGTTTTTTATAATAAAAATTATTTATTAGCTGATGAAATAGCCCTTTTTATAAATGATAGTTTTACACTAAATTAAAGAAAAACTGATAAAATAACAAATTATTTTTTTAAAGGACTAAATTATGTTTGGAATAAGTTTTCCTGAAATTTTAGTCATTGCCATAATCGCTGTTTTAGCACTTGGTCCGCAAAAACTGCCAAAAGCAATGGTTGAAATCGCCAAATATCTAAAAATTATAAGAAAAACAATAAATGATGCAAAACAAAGTTTTGACCAAGAAGTAAGAATTGCAGAACTTAAAGAAGATGCAAAAAAATATAAAGAAAGTATCGCAAAAACAAAAGATGATATCAAAAAAAAGCTTACTTTTGAAGAACTTGAAGAGCTTAAAAGTGGTATAAATAAAGTAAAAACAGGGGTTACAACAAGCTTATCTGATATTAAAAATGAAATTGATGAAGTTAAAAAAATGCCAGAAAATATATTTGAAAATAAAACTGAAAACTCAAATGATAATAAAAGTGAAAATTTGACAAAAAATAATATAGAAGAAAAAAATAGCGATTTAAAAAAGGATGAAAATGTTTGAAGATTTAATCCCACATTTAGTTGAACTTAGAAAAAGACTATTTATAGCAGCTATGAGCGTTGTAGTAGGCTTTGTAGTATGCTTTTTATTTTGGGAAAATATACTTGATTTTTTACTTGCTCCACTTGAGGGAGTTTTACCTCCTAGTAGCAATGTTATCTTTACTCATCCAGCAGAAGCTTTTTTTACAGCTATGAAAGTATCATTTTTTGCAGGGTTTTTACTCTCTTTGCCAGTTATTTTTTGGCAACTTTGGCTTTTTATAGCTCCAGGTCTTTATGATAATGAAAAAAAATATATACTTCCATTTGTTGCAAGTGCTACTATTATGTTTTTAATTGGCTCATCATTTTGTTATTTTATAGTACTTCCTACGGCGTTTGATTTCTTAATAAACTTTGGTGGAGATACCTTTACCGCGCTTCCAAGAGTTGGTGAGTATATAGGATTTTTTATAAAACTTATTTTAGCTTTTGGAATTAGTTTTGAACTTCCAATTATTACATTTTTCTTAGCTTTAATAGGGCTTATTACAGATAAAGATTTAGCAGGATTTTTTAGATATGCAATAGTTATAATTTTTATTTTTGCTGCAATTATGACACCACCTGATATATTTAGTCAGTTTATGCTTGCAGTGCCCTTAATTTTACTTTATGGTGTTTCTATTTTTATAGCAAAAACAGTAAATCCACAAAAACCACTTTTTGAAGATGAAAAAAAATGAATAAGCTTGATAATATAAATTCGTATGATTATTATTTACCAAATGAGCTGATAGCAACAACTCCGATAATGCCAAAAGAAGAAGCAAAGCTTTTAGTATATGATAGGAAAAATAACTCTATATCGCATCATAAATTTGGTGATTTACCTGAAATTTTACCACAATGTGACATCATCTTTAATGATACAAAAGTTATAAAAGCAAGAATTTACGGCACAAAACAAAGTGGTGGAAAAATCGAGCTTTTAATTAATCGTCCTTTAAGTGATGGAAAATTTAGTGTTTATATAAAAGGCAAGGTTAAGCCTTTTGATAAGCTTTATTTTAATGAAAATTTAATTGCAAAAGTACTTGAAATATTCGATGATGGAAGTAGAATAGTTGAGTTTTATAGTGGTAATAAAATTTTAAATTTGAGTGAAGTTTTTGAAATTTTAAATAAAATTGGTCATATCCCACTTCCGCCATATATAAAAAGAGATGATACCAAAGATGATGAAATTTGGTATCAAAGTGTTTTTGCAAAACACTCAGGAGCTGTTGCAGCCCCTACTGCATCGCTTCATTTTAGTGATGAAATGTTAGAAATTTTAAGAAAACAGCACGAAATTTACTATCTTACTTTACATGTTGGAGCTGGAACTTTTAAAGGTGTTGAGTTTGAAGATATAAATAAACATATTATGCATTCAGAATATTTTAATATTCCAAACAATACAGCTGAAATTTTAAAAAGCAATCGCCCTATTTTAGGTGTTGGAACAACAGTAACAAGAGTTGTAGAAGACTACGCTAGAAACCATGTTTTAAATGGAGAATGTAAACTGTTTTTAAATTATAAAAATCGCCCAATTAGACAAAACTATCTTTTGACAAATTTTCACTTACCTAAATCGACTTTAATTATGCTTGTAACTGCGTTTATAGGATATGAAAAGACTATGGAAATTTACAAAGTTGCAGTAGATGAGAAATATAGATTTTACTCGTATGGCGATGCGATGTTGATACTTTAAAAATCTATTTTTCAAGTAAAGAAATCATCTCTTTACTTGCTCCATTATTTCTAGCATAATCTAACAAGCTTACTTGATTGTAATTTTTATCTAAAACTTTGTTTTTAAAGTTAAAATTTGATATTTTTAGAGCTTTCATACAATTTATTGAGTTGTTGTCTATAATCTCTTTTGCAATGCTGTAAATGCTGTTTTCTTCTGAAAAGCTGTTTATATCTATATTAAGCTCGTTTAATACTTTTAACATTGATTTAAAGCCCTCATCATCATCTATTTTTATAACATCACTAAAAGCGTTAGGCAAAATTTCCCAATGAAAATATTTATTGAGTTCAGCTCCCTCTCTACCACTACTAGAGTTTATGCTTTCTTTTATATTTTTGATCTCTACTAAATTTTTATTAAAAACTTCTGAATTAGATTTTATATCCAAATTTGCACCATATAAACTAAATGCTAAAAAGCAACTAATTAATACTATTTTTTTCATTTTTTATCTCCTAAATTTTTATTGCCCATTTTCCTTAAAATCATCTTCTAAAAGCCATTTTTTATTTTTCTTCATAAAAATAATTGATTTAGTTAAAATAATAAAAGATATAAGAAATACCAATATACATAAAATAGGAATTATTATAAAAATGCCATCACCAAAAGAAATAAAAAAAGCAAATATAAAAAATATAGCCATACCTAAAAACATATAAAAAGCATAAGCTGAAATTAATGCTAATCTACTTGAAAAATCATCTCTGCTCTTAGTTAAATTTTTTATAGTTAAAACTTCATTTTTTTCAAAAGGTAGATTTACATACAATAATTTTATTTTGTCTTTATCGTCTATTATTTTTGACTTCATAAAGCTTAAAGTATAATTTTTGTCATCAATATAAAAATTTAAATTACTATGATTATCTGTTTTTATATTTTTTCTATTTCCTGTAACATTTGTAATATTTTCTATGTTTGTATCACTTACAATACCTATTGCTTTGTTAAATTTAAACATTTTCTATCCTTTATATAATTACTTTGTTGTATAAAATTATACAACACTCAAACTTAAAAACCATATCAACTTAAATTTATATTAAATTATAACTATTAATTATTTTAAACTATCAAAATATCTTTGTAAAATCACCATTGCTGAAAGACTATCAAGCTTGCCATCTTTTTTCTTATGATTTGCCACGCCAAACCCCCCTGCTAAATATTCTAAAACACTAGGCGAATGTGCGAATAAAAAAAATGGTAAAATCATTAATAAAGTTATCTTTTTCATTGTTTATTCTTTCTTATATTTAGGTTTTTGTTATCTTTTTTATCGGTCTCAAACATATTATTTTTGAAATTTAATACACTTTGTATTAATATGTCTCTGTCTTTTGTTTCAAGCCTATACAGATTCCCATCTTCAAAATATGTTAAATTTTTAAGAACTTGCGACGCTGTAAAATCAGTCCCAAAAAAATCAAACATTTTATTTATTCCTTCTTCAATAGTTATTTGTCCTGTTTTTAGGATTTCAACTATATCTATATAGTCCTTATACTCAGCCCTATCAAAGGTTGCTTTTAATTTTGTAGCCAATAGGCTTTTTAAATTTGCAACTTCCAATACATCATCTAAAATTAAGCTATTTTCTTTGATTGCAAAATCTATATCTCCAAAAAAAGATAGTTTTACTTCGTTTTTTAAAAATACTAGAGTATTTTCTTCATTTTGTAACATAGTGTCTGATTTTAAATTTTTTAAAATCTCATCTTTTAATTTTTCATCTAACCTATTTGAAGTAAAAAAATCAAAATCGATTGACTGTCTATGTCCTAACTGTAAGGCAATAGCGGTTCCACCAAATAAAATAAATCCCTTATTTTTTAAAAAAGATAGATTTTTATATATTTCTTTTTGTTCTTGTGGAAGAATCTCATAATATATCATTTTATATTCCTTGTAGGAAATGGCTTAATATCTAGCTTTAAAAAAGTATGCCAAAATACCCAGTTTTTTTTATCAAACCACCCAGCTTCAGCACTATTTAAAACATCTTTTAATCTATCTTTTAAGGATAAAATTACTGCATAGTCATTGATATCAGCATATCTCATAGCATAAGCTATTATTTTATTGGGATTGTTTTTTATTAAATACTCTTTGTCATACCAAATATATTTAGAAAGATATTCAATTTTTTCTTTTTCAGACATTTTAGTTCTCTTTTTTAAGGCTATCTTTTTCATTGTTTATTCTTTCTTATATTATTTGATTTATTTTTAGTTGTTTGTTCTTTGTCATCTTCAAAGATTTTATTAAAATCACTGCTTAAATTTTTGATATCCTCTAAATTGTCTTTTAAAGAATTTGTATTGTTGTATTCTGATTTTATATTTTCAAGTGAAAAATAATTTTTAAAAAAACTTTGTGAATTTTTCTTAAAATCATTTAAAATTTTATTTGATTTTACTGGTAAATTATGGATATTTATTTTTGTAATATTAAGCTTCGTAAAACTCATCATATTGGCACAAATTTCTTCTAATGTAGTTGCACTTTTGAGTTGTAGATTTTTATATCCCTCATACAAATTTATATCGAAATTTTTCAAAATCAAATATAAATCAAAATAATCTCTTATTTCATCTCTGCTATAACTAGCGTCTAATTTATTTATAAAAATATTTTCTATATTATCAATCAAAAAACCATTTTCTTCTATAAATTTACCAATATGCTTAGTGCTGTCATAAACTAGGTCTATTTTTAAATTTTCATCAGTTATTAATCTTTTAAAACCAAAACTATCGATTAAAATATCAAATTTAACTCCATTTTCTTTTAAAAAAGAGACAAAGTCATTGATTTCAGCTCTTGCACTTACACTTTGTTCTACTGTAAAAAGGTCTAAATCATCTGAGTATCTATAATCGTTGAAAATAAATCTATTTAATGCAGTTTCACCTGTTAAATACAAACCTATTCTACTTTTAGCAAGTAAGTTAAGTATTTTATCTTGAGCATTATACAAAGCTTTATATTTATCTAAAAGTTCCAATTTCTAGCCCTTATATCGTGTGAATTATCAATATATAAATTTATTAGGCAGTCAAGTCGTCTTTTTAAAAATCTATGGTTAAAGCTACTGCTTTTTAACTTAGTTTCTTTTTCTTTTATAAACTCCACAATATACTCATCTTTGATAATAGACAAATCTATAAGCAAAGAGGTAGAGTTTTGAAAAATTGCACTAAAAATCATTCTTGCAAAGTCTTTATTGTCTATTTCTTTTAATAAACTCTCAGGTGTAAGATTGATATTTCCCCAATAGCAAGTTTTTAAAATGTTATTTGCAATTTCTTGTTTCATTGTCTATTCTTTCTTATATCATTTGACCTGTTTTTAGTTGTTTGTTCTTTGTCATCTTCTTTGTGTTTTGTTTGATTTACTACATCTAAAATAAATTTTGCTGTTTCTTTTACTTCTTTTTGTATAAAAGCCACAATATCAGAAAAATCTTCGTTGTTTCCTACATTTTCCAAAGCTTCGTAATAATCAGCCCTATCCTCTTTTTTAATGATTGCCATAGGATAACCAACTTTTAATAATTCAGTATTTAATAACAGTCTTGCTGTTCTACCATTTCCGTCTATAAAGGGGTGAATTCTTGCAAATTTTGTATGTAAGATTGCACTTCTTATCACAGGGTTTAAATTTTCTTTTAAGGCTTCATTATGCCAAATTAATAAATCTTCCATTTCTTTTTCTAGCAAATAAGGTGGAGTTGTTTTATGGGTTGAGCCTGTAATAAAAACAGGGACATTTCTAAAAATTCCTGCATATTTTTCATTCTCACTTCCTTTTAAAAGTAGGTAATGAAAATCTAAAATATCTCTTTTTGATAATGGTGTTTTTTCTTTAATTAAATCTTTTAAAAACTCTATTGCCTTTTGATGATTAATTATATCTAAGTGGTCTTTAAATGGCTTTCCTTTTGCAGTTATGCCACTTTCAAGTAAAACCTTAGTTTCTGACAAAGTTAAAGAATTTCCCTCTATTGCATTGCTTTCTTGGTTGTATAGAAGCATTAAATGTTTTTCTAAAGAAATAGCTGTTTCCTTAGGCAAAGGTCTATAGCTATCTAATTCTTTTTTAAGCTCTTCTAATTCATTGTCTATTTTATAGCTAACTATATTTTTCATTACTTATCCTTAAAATCATCTTCTAAAAGCCATTTTTTATTTTTCTTCATAAAAAATAATGAATATGCCATAATAAACATTATAAGTAACAAAGAAACTATAGATAAAAACAATAAAATAGTAAAAAATTTGCTAATATCTTCACTAGAACACATTAAAAAAAATATGAGAATTAAAAAAAATGTTGGAATACATAAAGATATTATTGTAAAAAATATTTTTAAAAATCTCGAATTAAAATCATTTCTATTCTTAGTTAAATTTCTTATAGTTAAAACTTCATTTCTTCCAAAAGGTAAATTTACATATAATAATTTTATTCTGTCTTTATCGTCTATTATTTTTGACTTCATAAAGCTTAAAGTATAATTTTTGTCATCAATATAAAAATTTAAATTACTATGATTATCTGTTTTTATATTTCTTCTATTTCCTGTAACATTTGTAATATTTTCTATGTTTGTATCACTTACAATACCTATTGCTTTGTTAAATTTAAACATTTTCTATCCTTTATATAATTACTTTGTTGTATAAAATTATACAACACTCAAACTTAAAAACCATATCAACTTAAATTTATATTAAATTATAACTATTAATTATTTTAAACTATCAAAATATCTTTGTAAAATCACCATTGCTGAAAGACTATCAAGCTTGCCATCTTTTTTCTTATGATTTGCCACGCCAAACCCCCCTGCCTCAATGCTTGAAAAGCTCTCATCAAAAAACACAATTTCACCATTAAAATCAAGCAAATTTACAAAATGATTAATTCGTCTTCTCATCTCATCTTCGCTACTTCCACCAAGCGGGATACCAACAACGAGCTTTTTTACACTCCATTCATCAAGTATATATTTTACATCTTTTGCTGCTTGGTTTCTATTTTGTCTTAAAACTGCATTTATGGGGACTATAACACCATTTTTATACCCAAGAGCAATGCCAATTCTTTTAAGTCCGACATCTATACAAGCAATCATTTTTTAGCCTTTTTAAATACAATTGTTATTTTACAAGCACTTTTGTGCCTAAAATTTCAATCTTTCCATCAAACTCATATTCGTAAATTTTATCGCCAAATTTAGCGTAAATTTCATCAAAATTTGAGTTTGACTTTACAAAATTTATAAGCTCATCATCGCTATTTTTTGAAATTTCACCGCCAAATTTTGCAACAAATTTATCAATATCATCTATTAAATTTGCTTTATTTTTTGCTAAAAGTTCATTTGTTCCTCTACTTTCATTTATACGGTGTGGAAAAACAAACACAGGAATTCCCATCTCATTTGCAAGTCTTGCACTTTGAAGTGATCCACTTATTAAATCAGCTTGAGCAACTATCAAAGCCTCACAAAGTCCTACAACTATGCGGTTTCTTTCTAAAAACTGATATCCTTTTGCCGGTGTATTTGGCTCATACTCGCTTAATGCAAGTGATGAGTTATAAATTTGGTTTATTAAAGCTTCATTTGTTTTTGGATAAATTTGATTTAGACCGTTTCCAAAAATAGCTATTGTATTTGGAAAAGCTCCTTTGTGAGCGGCCGCATCACATCCCAAGGCACATCCACTTACTACACAAAAATCAATATTTTTAAGCCTAGAAGAGAGGTTTAAAATTAAATTTTTAGTGTAAATTGTCATTTTTCTAGACCCAACTATTGCGATTTTTCGTTTTTTTAAAAGTGATAAATCCCCTTTATAAAAAAGCTTATTAGGTGGATTTTTTACTTTTTTTAGGCATTTAAGTTCGTCTAATGAGCTAATGAAGAGCTCCTTTGTATCAATACCTTTCATAAATATCCTTTAAATAGACAACTTCAACACCTTTTAAAATATCACCACTGTTTTTCAAAACCTTTAAAGTCTGTTTTTTTGGATGACCTATGGCTATTGCAAAACCCCTTTTTTTAGCTATTTGGACAGCTTTGTTAAGCTCATTTTCAATATCTTTTAAATTTTGAGTATTATCTAAAAACACATCTCTAAAAATATATTTTTGGTTTTTTGATTTTAACACTTCTTCTACTTTTGAGTTAGATATAGTTTTAGAATCAACAAAAATAAAACCGTATTTATCAAGCACATCTAATAGCTTTATAACGGCCTTTTTGTTGGAAGTAAATTTGCTTCCTGTGTGGTTATTTATAAATTTTGCATTTGGGAAATCTTGTCTGATTTTATAAATTTCTTTTGAAATTTCTTCAAAACTATCATTTACTTTTAAAGTTTTAATCGAATTTGAGTTGTATTTTAGTGCTTCAAGTGGCAAGTGAATCATATAAAAATCCAAATTTTTAGCTATTTTTGGAGTATTTGGAAAATCACTACTTGCTGGCATTAAAGATGGAGTTAGTTTTAAATTTATTTTTTTTATCTCACTGATATGGTTATATGATGCAACATCATCAATTATAATAACTAATTTTGGAATTTTATCTCTAAATTTTCCAATTTGTGTATAATTATGCGTAAAATATTGTGTATTTTGCTTATTTTTTTCACTTGAATTAATATTTTTAAAGTTTTCATCTAAACTATTTTTTGAAATTTCAGTTAAATTATTATCTAATTTTATATTAGAGTTTATAGATATATCTTCTTTATTTGTGTTAATAGATGCAGAAATTACCTCTTTGTAATTGTTTTTTTCTTTTAAATTTTTACTTTTATTTTCTAAATTAGATCTGTTTTTTTGCAAATTTAAATTTTTTGCGTTATTGCTTTCTTTAATTTCTAGGTTTGCTAAATTGGTAAGTTCGCTTTTTTTATCAACGCTATCTTTAAAAATAAAATCAAGACCTTTATATGTGAAAAAACCAGCACAAAAACACATTATTAAGAGTATAAAAAGTCCTAAGAAAGGGCGATTTGAAGTTTTTTGCGTTTTAGAAGATTTTTTACTACTTCCAAAACGCTTTTTAATGCTTTGCCCTATTTTTTTATTGATATTTTTTTTCAAATTTTAAACTATTTTTTTAGTTTTTATCTTTATCAATAATCTTATTTTGAGATATCCAAGGCATCATATCTCTTAGCTCTTTACCTGTTTTTTCTATTAAAGAGTTTTTCATATTAAGCCTTTGGGCATTCATCTTTGTATATCCAGCTTTTCTTTCTAAGATAAAATCTTTTGCAAAAGAGCCATCTTGAATATTTTTTAAGATATCTTTCATAGCCTTTTTAGTTTCATTTGTTATGATCTTTGGACCACTTATATAATCACCATATTCAGCTGTATTTGAAATAGAATATCTCATATCGGCAATTCCGCCTTGATATATTAAATCAATTATAAGCTTCATCTCATGCAAACATTCAAAGTATGCCATTTCAGGCTCATATCCAGCCTCAACCAATGTCTCAAAACCAGCTTGAATCAAAGCTGTAACACCACCACACAAAACAGCTTGTTCGCCAAATAAATCTGTTTCTGTTTCATCCTTAAATGTTGTTTCGATTATCGCAGTTCTGCCCCCGCCTATTGCACTTGCATAGCTTAATGCAAGATCTTTTGCATGACCGCTTTCATCTTTGGCTACAGCTATTAAATCAGGAATTCCGCCACCTTTTATAAACTCACTTCTTACGGTATGACCAGGAGCTTTTGGTGCTATCATAACGCAATCAACACCTTTTGGAGGAACTATTTGACCAAAATGTATATTAAAACCATGACCAAAAGCAATTGTATCGCCTTCGTTTAAATTTGGTCTGATTTCTGAGTAAAAGATATCTGATTGAAGCTCATCAGGAGTTAAAATCATTATGAAATCAGCTTCTTTTGTAGCATCTGCAACACTCATAACCTTAAAGCCTTTTGCTTCTGCTTTTTTCCAACTTCCGCCACCCTCTCTAAGACCTACTATAACTTGAACTCCACTATCTCTTAGGTTTTCTGCATGGGCGTGACCTTGACTTCCAAAACCTATCATAGCAACTCTTTTGCTTCTGATTAGGTTTAAATCACAATCTTTGTCATAATAAACATTTATTGCCATATAACATTCCTTTAAAAAAAATTAGGGTATTATACTAAAAACGAACTTAAAAGTTCCAAAATATGAAAATTTTAATAAAAAGGTGTGACTTTGAAACTATTTTTAGAACAACTCTTAAAAGGAATTCCAAAAAATGAGTTGAACTCAAAACAAAAAGAGTTAATTAGAAATTTAAAGATGTTAAATGCTGTAAGTTTATATAAAGATCACTACCTTTTAAATGATGGATTTATTTGTGGAAAGCTAGATATTTCGCTAAAAGGAACAGGCTATATTAGTGTATTTGACAAAAAATTTACCAGTGATGTTTTAGTGGAAAATAAAGATATTCAAGGTGCAAAGCAAGGAGATATAGTTTTAGCAAAACTTTTAAAAACAAAAAAATCAAGAAAAAAAGCTAAAATTTTAATGATGATTGAGCCAGCCTTTGCAACAAGTGTGGTTTACACAAAAAAAGTTGGCAAAGAAATTGTAGGTGTAAATATAAAAAGTGGGCTTACTTCAAAGCTAAAAGCAACACAAAAATCACTTAAAAGCCTAAGTCTTGGAACACTTTTAAAAATAGATAATAAAACTGATGAAATTGTAGAAGTTTTGGGAAGTATAGATGATGTTTGGGTTGATGAAAAAATCTCACTTGCCCTATATGATAAAAACGATACTTTTTCAAGCACTTGTGAAGATGAGGCTAAAAGCTATGGTGATGCTGTAGATAAGTCTATGTATAAAGACAGAGTTGATTTAACAGAACTAGATTTTTGCACTATTGATCCAGTTGATGCAAAAGACTTTGATGATGCTGTTTATTTTGATAGTAAAAATAGAACTTTATATGTAGCAATAGCTGATGTAAGCGAGTATGTAGCGCCCTACTCAGCCATTGATAAAGAGGCTAAATTTAGAGGATTTTCTATCTATTTTCCACATAAAAGTGTGCCAATGTTGCCAAGAAATTTAAGTGAAAATATCTGCTCTTTAAAACCAAATTTAGATCGTCTTGCATTTTGCTTTAAAATAACTTTGGACGAAAATTTTAGCGCCATAAAAGAAGAACTTTTTAAAGCTATAATTAACTCAAAAGTAAGATTTAACTACGATGAAGTTGATGAAATTTTAAAAACAAAAAAATATGAAAATAAAGATATTTTAAACATGCTTTTAAATTTACATAAAACAACTTTAAATTTAAGAAAAATAAGGCTAAAAAAAGGGTTTGATTTTCACACAAAAGAGCTTCGAATAACACTTGATGAAGATGGAAATTTAAAATCAACTAGATTTGAAACATCAACTCCAAGCCATGATTTAATAGAAGATTGCATGTTATTAGCAAATCAAGCTGCTGCCAAAAGAATAGAAAAAGGAATTTTTAGAAATCACGCAGCAATAGATAATAAAAAAATAGAATTTTTACTAATGGATTTAGCAAGCATTGGAATTGATGCAAAATTTGATAAAAATATAGTAAAGATGGTTTCAAATATACAAAATATAGCTGATGAGATGAAAATAAGAGAAGAAGTTGATAAACTTATCATTAAAGCTCAAAAAAAAGCTGAATACGCCCCACTTCCTGAAGGACATTTTGGTCTTGGATTTGATGATTATACCCATTTTACAAGCCCAATTAGACGTTATAGTGATCTTATCTTACACAGACTTTTAAAAGCCGATTTAGAAAATGATGAAAAATTAATCAACTATTTGCTTTTAAATATCGATGAAACCTGCATTAGCTTAAATAAACTTGAAAGAGAAGCCGATAAAGTTGCGTATGATTTTATAGATCGTAAATTTGCTAGATGGGCAGTAGAAAATATCGGGCAAAATTTTATTTGTTATATTGATGAAAATACAAACATAACAACCGCAAGACTTGATGATAAACTAAAAGGAGCTAGGATTTTTATCACAAATTATACTTGCGATGTTCTTACAAAAGTACTTGTTAAAATCACCGATGCTGATATAATATCTGCTAAAATTTATGGAAGAGTGGTAAAAAAACTAGATGTATAAAAGAGAATTTGATAGTTTAATAGCTTCAAAAAAAGCTCCAAATTTCTTTTTAATCAGAGGAAATGATGAGTTTTTAAATGCATTTTGTGCCAAACAACTACTGAATTTATGGAATAGTGAAAATGTTTTAGAGCAGTATTTTGAAGAGTATAATTTTAACGAGGCAATGAGTTTTTTAGAGCCATCACTGTTTGGTGATAAAAATATTATATACATTAAAAATGACAAAACCACATCAACAAAAGAGATAAAAGAAATTATTGAAAAATGTAAAAAAGATGAAAATAACTATGTTTTATATGAAATTTATGAATGTGGCAATAGGTTAAATAATGACTTTTTAAAAGCTTTTGGAACAAATTTTTTAAGAGTTTTTAAACCAAATTCACAAAACGAAGCTTTGCAAATTTTAACTCAAATTTCTCAAATTTTAAAACTTTTTCCAAACAGCCTAGCGTTACTTGAAATTTACAAAATACACAATGAAAATTTAAGTCTTTGCGTGGCTGAACTTAAAAAATTTAAAAGTTTAAATTTGGAGCTAAATTTAGAAAATGTAAAAGAAAATGTCTCTGGCCTAAGTGAGGTTAGTTTTGAAGATCTTTTTGAAAAAATTATAAGCTTAAAAGATTTTAGAGATGATTTTTTTACCTACACGCAAAGTGGATCTTATAATGAGAGTGAACTTATAGGCTATTTTTATTCATCAATTTTTAGAATTTTTAGCATACATACTTTTATAAAAATAAATGGAAAAATTGATTTTAGGCAGGTTTTGGGATATTTGCCACCAATACAAATTCAAAACAACCTAAAAACTTTAGCACTTCAATTTAGCACTGAAAAATTTAAAGAGATGTTTATTTCCATAAATAAAACAGAATATAGCCTAAAAACAAAGACAAATATTAATAAAACTTATCTTCTTTTATCTGGACTTTTGGAATTTCAAAGGATATTATCCAAGAAATAATGAAACTTTAAGCAAATAATTAGTAAAATCATAAGTTGCTTAGTGCAATCCTTGCTTGTAGCCTTTAAAAGTGTCTATAAGCTATAAAACCATAAGGAGAATTTATGAAACATTACGAGGTTTTATTCATCTTAAAGCCAACGCTTACAGAAGATGAGATAAAAGAAAGAGTTGATTTTGTAAAAGAAATCATTACAAAAAATGGTGGCGAAGTTGCTTCTGTTATCGAAATGGGTGCTAGAAAACTAGCCTATACAATCGATAAATACGAAAGAGGAGTTTATTTTGTTATATACTTCACAGCTCCAACATCACTAATCGAAGAACTTGTTAGAAATTTAAGATACAATGAAGATGTTATTAGATTTTTAACTGTTAAATATGAGAATAAAAAAGAAGTTGCTGCATGGGAAAAATTAAGCAAAGGTATTAAGTTTTCACCTGCAAGAGCTCCAAGAAAACCAAGAAAACCAAGAGTTGAAGAAAATATAGAAGCCTCACAAAAAGAAGAGGAAGAAGTACAAGAGTAAAAGGATAGATTATGTTTAATAAAGTAATATTAGTAGGTAGACTTACAAGAGATATTGAGCTTAGATATTTAAACACAGGCTCTGCTTTGGGAAAAACAGGCATAGCTACAAACAGAAAATACACAGCAAATGGCGAAAAAAAAGAAGAAGTTTGCTTTATAGATATTACTTTTTGGGGAAAACTTGCTGAGATAGCAAACCAATATCTTAGAAAAGGTAGTCAAGTTTTAGTCGAGGGAAGACTTATGTTTGAAACTTGGCAAGATCAAAATGGCCAAAACAGAAGCAAACATAGCATAACAGTTGAAAATATGCAAATGCTTGGCGGAGCACCAAATCAAGATAATACTCACCAACAAAATAGTGGATATGGTCAAAACAACTATCAACAAAACAGTGGTGGTTACGGACAAAGCAATCGTCAGCAAAATTTCAAACCAAACAATAATCCTTACCAAAAACAACAATCACCTCAAAACAAAAATTTTCAACAAGATCAAAATAACTTCAATGATGATAGTTATGAAAATATACCAGATGTTGATATTGATGATATGGGGATGGATGGCGACGATGAGTTGCCGTTTTAAAATATAATTAATAAAGGAAAAAATATGGCAGAAAAAAGAAAATATGCAAGAAAATATTGCAGATATACAGAAGCAAAAATTGAGTTTATAGACTATAAAGATACACAACTTTTAAAATATTGTCTATCAGAAAGATTTAAAATTATGCCAAGAAGGCTAACAGGAACATCAAAAAGATATCAAGAAATGGTTGAAAAAGCTATAAAAAGAGCAAGACATGCAGCACTTATCCCTTATATAGTTGATAGAGAAAATGTTGCTGTAAATCCATTTGAAATTCTTTAATATACTTTAAATTTTCCGGTCTAAAACCGGAAAATTTTATCTTTTAACTTATACCATTTACAATTTTTTATTCTTTGTATTCTAAATTTAAAAATTGATGGCTAAATAACTACATTTATTTTTAATTCATATGTTTTTAAAATTTTGTAGTGCCTTAAAGCTTTTGATTGCAACCAAATAAAATATATGAAAAACTTAAATCTAAAAAAAATTTATAGCAGTAATAACTTTTTATCAACTATATTGAACAATTAAATATAAATAAATTCATTAAAAAAATAGTAAAATTTACTATCTAAATTTTACTATTTAAATTTTAAATTACTCAGATATTTTAAACTCAGTTTCACTAATTGGATTTGTACTTGCGTCAATAAATCTTGTGTAATTTTGTTGAAACATAACTTCCACAGTTCCTAAAGCGCCATTTCTATTTTTTCCTACTATTATCTCAGCTTTTTCCTCGTTCGCATTTTTTTGAAATTTTGGCTCATAGTTTTCAATAGCCTTGCCATCATTAAGCCATTTTTCTTTTCTTTCATCTTCTTCAATTTGTGCGTAGTGATCACCCCTATAAACAAATAAAATAATATCCGCATCTTGCTCTATAGCTCCACTTTCTCTTAAATCACTTAACATTGGTCGTTTATTTGCCCTACTTTCTAAACCTCTATTAAGTTGTGAAAGTGCAATAACTGGGATACTAAGCTCTCTTGCAAGAAGCTTTAATCCTCTTGAAATTTCTGCAATTTGCAAGTGCCTTTCAGTAAAATTACTACTACTCATCATCAAACCGATATAGTCAATCACGCAAAGGCTAATTTCTTCATGTTTTGATTTTAGCTTCCTAAGTTGAGTTCGTATCTGGTGGATATTTACATACGAGTTATCGTAAACAAAAAGCTTTTTACTCATCATATAGTCACACGCATCACCAAAACGACTAAGTTCATCATCATCCATTTTTCCAGTTAAGATATTTGAAAGAGGTATTGAAGTTTTTGCACTTATCATTCTCATCATCAAGTGGCTTGCTGGCATTTCAAGTGAAAAAAACACAACTCCTTCATTAATATCAAGAGTATGCTGTATAACATTTAGTGCAAAAGCTGTTTTTCCCATACCAGGGCGAGCAGCAATAATGATAAGCTCCCCTTCTTTAAAGCCTTTTGTATATTCGTTTAAATACCTAAAGCCAGTATCAAGCCCAACGATTTCTTTACCCTCATTTTCTTTTTGCTTTTTTATTTCTTCTAAAAGCTCATGAACTATTTGTGGAGATTCTTTTATTTCAGAACCACCTGTATTTTCAACTAAGGCATATAATTCAGAGCTTATCTCATCAACCATATCTTTTGAGTTGCTATCTTCATTTACTTTTTGAGGTATTTTATGAGCGATTTTAACTAGTGTTCTTTTTATGCTTTTTTCTTTTAATTCCTTTGCATATTTTACTATATCAATGATAGAATTTGTTGCTAAAATTTCATTATAAATTTGCTCATTGTATTTGTTTTCAAGCCTTTTTTTAATAAACGCACTATCTATTGGCTCATCATTATTAACGCAATCTAAAATAGCTCTAAAAACATCACCATGTTGTTTTTGATAAAAATCATCCTCACTTATCATCCCATAAATTTCACTAAGACCATCTTCACTGTATAAAATAGAGCTTAAAATCGCTCTTTCCATATCCAAATCATACAAATTTGAAGGTATTAAATTTTCTATATTTTTATTCGCCACGTTTCTTTACCTCGTCTTCAACTTCTTCTAAAAATCTCTCAACTAACTTATCTTCTTTTAGTTTTGCCACAACTTCGCCTTTTCTCATAACTAAGCCCTGCCCTTTACCAAAAGCTATTGCCACATCAGCACCTTTTGCCTCACCAATAGCATTTACAACACATCCCATAACTGAGATATTTAAAGGTGTTTTTATATGCTTTGTTTTTTCCTCTACTATTTTTACAGCTTTAACTAAATCACTTTGAAGCCTGCCACAAGTTGGACAACTTATGATATTTACTCCACTTCTTTGAACGCCTGAGTCTTGAAGTATGGCTTTTGCAACCTTAATCTCTTCTTCAAGCTCTCCTGTAATACTAACTCTTAAAGTATCGCCAATTCCCTCAAGCAAAAGCCCTCCAAGTGCAATAGCGCTTTTTATAGTTGCATGAAAAGTAGTTCCTGCTTCTGTAACACCTAAATGAAACGGATAATCACACTTATTTCTAAGTTTTCTATAAGCTTGCATTGTATTAAAAACATCGCTACTCTTTAAAGAAATAGCAATATCTCTAAAATCAAAATCCTCCAATAACTTAAAGTTATATTCAGCAGATGCTAGCATACCATCAACTGTTCTTCCATATTTTTTTTCAAACTCTTCTTCTAGGCTTCCTGAATTTACACCTATTCTAATTGGCAAATTCCTTTGTTTGCATGCATCGACTACTGCTTTTATGCGCTCCTTACCTCCGATATTTCCCGGATTTATCCTTATAGCATCAACAAATGGCGCAACCCTTAAAGCGTGTTTGTAGTTAAAGTGAATATCAGCAATGATTGGAAGCGGACTTTTTTCTTTAATTTCTTGTAAAGCAGTTGCATCTTCAACACTTAAAACAGCACATCTTACGATATCACATCCCGCAAAATAAAGTCTATTAATTTGTTCAAGTGTAGCTTTTACATTATGTGTTTTTGAAAATGTCATAGACTGAACGCTAATCTTAGCATCGCCTCCAACTGCGACATTTCCAACATATAATTTTTTAGTTTTATATCTTTTATAAAATTCACTATTTTCTAACATAAACAACCTTTTAAATTTAAAAAAGTATTTTACAATAAATGTGTTTAAAAGTTTGTAAAATTAGATGTTTTATATGTTTTTTAAAAATCAAAAAAAATTAAAAGTATTTCTAAATCTTTTTTCTCATCATCTGTTTTTGCTAAATTTTCTAGCTCATTTTTTGCATTTTTTATATCTTTTATGTAAATTTTATCTTTGATTAAATCAAAATTATTATTTTTAATTTTATGTATTAAAATATATGATGATAATTTTAAAGAGGTTTTATTTTTTAGTCCATTTGGACTATGATAGTTTTTATTTTTTTCAAAAAGAGTGTGAAATTCGTTTGGAAAATTTACTTCATAATATCCAAAAAACTCATCTTTAATTTTTTGTAAATTTATAAGTTTTTGATGAAGCTTTTTATCATTTATGACTAAATTTAGCCCATCTTTGCTAAGTGTTCTACCATCAATATTCATCTGTAAATCCGCCACATAAATTCCAACTAAAATGTTAAATTTTTCAAGCAAAAAATTGGTTAGTTCATTTTCATAGCCATTTTTAATATATTCGTTTAAAATTTCTTTGTTTTTATTTATAAATTCAATGTTTAAATAAACATTTTCTAAAAAATCTTTTGCAAAGTTTTTTCCGTATTTAAAGGCTAAATTCCCATATCCACCATTTGTAGAGTAATTATATGGATTTACCTCAAATTCCACAAACCATAGTGATTTTATTGGCTCGTCAAATTTAAGTTTTTCCATACCTTTTTGATAAAGATAAATCATCGGCTTGTGAAATAAAACTAAAAATGGACTATCCATATCAAGAAATTTTACACCAAAATCATAATATTTACCAAAAGTTTTTGCACCAGCGTAGTATAAATTTGCATCTTTTAAATACCCATTTTTAACATGAGTTTTATAAAAACTAAAATACGAAATAGAAAAATCTAATGTAAAAATTAAAGCTAAAAATATTATAAATTTCTTTTTCATACGCGAAATTTCTTTTTATTTGGAAAATATATAAGTGAAAAACATATAAAAATAATTACAAAATACATAATCAAATATCCTATAATATCTGTGTTTTCATAAGCTTCATTTATGTAAATTTTATCACCAACTTTTAAAAATTTTATGATATCGCCAGTTGGAGCGCTTGAAGTAATGCTATAAATTTCCGCTTTTTTATCCACTAAATTTTCCCAATCTAAGGTTTTATCTATCCTAAAAATTTTATCATTTACACTCATATCGCCACCAAAATTTTCATCTTTTAAATTTATATTTTTTATGTATCCAACCGTGTGAGTTTGATTTAAATACACATTATAAAATAACAAAGATTTAATATACGAATAAGAAGCAACAAATAAAGATAAAATTACAAAATACAAAAATAGATTCAAAATTGTTTTAAAAGGATTGCTAAGTAAAGCATTTTTTATAAAAATAGTATAAATATTTTCTAGCATAAATTTCCTTTTAAATTTAAAAAGGTATTTTACAATAAATGTGTTTAAAGCTTTATTTATTTTAAAATTTTTATAAAATATTACACTTAAATTTAATAAAAATTAAATAAAGCTTTATATTATAAACTAATTTAAAAATTTAAAGGTTATTTATGAAAAAAATCATTTTGTTATTTTGTGCTGTTTTTTTAACTCAAATTTTTGCAAATCAAACCTGTAAAGCTGATAAGATTATAAATTTAAATGAAATTTTTGGAAAAAGTTGCAAAATAAATGATGAAAATGAAACTAAATTTTCATCAGATAATGAAAATTTAAATACTAAAATTTCAAAAACTGATGAAAAGATAAGTTTTAAAGATATTAATAAAACTGATAAAAATGATTTATTGGATTAAAGCCATGCCCTATTTTAAATGATTTTTCTATCGCATCAAATACATAATTTTTAGCACAAATTACTGAATTTTTAAGATCTTTGCCATTGGCTAAATTTGAAGCAATCGCACTTGATAGCGAACAACCTGAACCATGAGTATCATCAGTTTTAATTCTTTTTGTATTAAGTGGTAAAATCTCTTTTCCATCATAAAAAATATCAAGTGATTTACCCTCATAATCACCAACTTTTAAAAAAACACTTTTGCTTCCAAAATCAAGCAATTTTTTAGCTGAATTTAGTGCATCTTCATAAGTTTTAATTTCATTTTTAAGTATAACTTGTGCTTCAAATTTATTAGGTGTTATGATAGTTGCGAGTGGAAAAAGCTCTTTTACAATGTATTCTTTTGCCTCTCCTTCAAGCCAAATATCGCCATTTTTACACGCCATAACAGGATCAAGGACAACAGGAGGTAGATTTTTTATCTCACGCAAAGTTTTTGCAACCTCTTTTATAATTTCCACACTTGGCACAACGCCTATTTTTATAGCATTAACTTCTATATCATCAAAAATTGCCTTTATACCATCACTTATAATTTTTGGACTTATTAACTCCATTGCAAAAATACCTTTTGTATTTTGTGCTGTTGTAGAAGTAGCAACTCCCATGGCATAAACTTCGTGAGCTATAAATACTTTTAAATCAGCTATTAATCCAGCTCCACCGCTTGGATCAATCCCTGCTATACTTAAAACATTTTTCATAAAATTTTCCTTTTTTATATAAAGTTAGGCGTAATTATATCAAGTTATTTAAAATTAAGTTAAAAAAGCCTTAAATTTAATAATGAAATTTAAGGCTTTAATTGTTATATGAATATAGAGTTTTTAAATATTAAACTCTAAAAATTTTACTCTTCCTCTTTTGCAAAGCCATCTTTTGCATGAGCTTCTAAAAATCTCAAAATTCTAGCTTTTTCCTCATCATTTATCTTTGCAAAATACTGCATAGCTGATAGATATGCATCCCACTCATTCATTAGATGCTCAGCCGGGTGATGTCCTGCGTGACAGTTGGTACAAGTATCGTAGTAGATAAGCTCAACCTCTTCCCAAGATGGATACTCTCTATCTATCAAATCGCTACTTTTTATCAAAAATTTACTATCCTTTATAGCTTTGCCCTCTTTTAAATCTAAAAAGCTAACAAGTGGCATTTGCGTTGTATCGTCATTTTTATAGACTAAAACTTTTTCATCAAGATTTGAAATTTCCCCATTTACCTCTATTAAAGAGAGCTCGCCGCTGTTTTCTATGAGATTTACTGGCGTTCCTTCGTAAATTTGCCCTACTACCTCTTTTGTTTTTGGGTCTATAAGATCTGTTTTGATGTTATAAACCCACATATTTTTACCAAATCCAAATGTAACTAAAGCTACTAAAAATAAAAGTTTTTTCACAACATCTCCTTTACAACAGCCGCTTTTATGCCGCTATATGGTTTAACATCGACTTTTTTAATATTTGCAAGCGAGCTATTTACAGCAGTTGCTTGAGCCATAGATGATGTTGAAGTGTTGGTGGTTAGGACATTGACATGCCCTGCATTGCACCTTTTTTCGCTCTCATCTTCAGGATCATACCAAACACCCTCTTGTATCGATATAACGCCACTCATAATATCTTTAGTCACAACAGCGCCTGCAAGCACAGCACCTCTATCGTTAAAGACTTCAACAGTATCGCCATCTTTTATGCCAAGTTTTAGGGCATCGTCGCTATTTATCAAAACAGGCTCTCTATTGCCAACTTTATAGAGCTTTCTTACAAAGCAGTTATCAAGCTGTGAGTGAATTCTGTAAGTTGGGTGAGGGCTTAATACATGAAATGGAAACTTAGCAACCGCTTTGCTATTGCCAAGCCACTCAGTTGGCTCTTGCCAAATAGGATGACCTTTAAAATCATCAAGCTTATAACTTGCAAATTTATCTGAGTAAATTTGAATCTTTCCAGTTTCAGTTCTTAGTCTGTTATTTACTGGATCTTTTCTAAAATCGCTATGGCGGACATATTTATATGCATCTTCTGATGGCTCAAAATGAACATAGCCCTTTTCCCAAAACTCATCAAATTCCATATAGTTTGGACAATCACTTCTTTCATAAAAGTCTTTTATCCTCTCATCTTTTGTCTTTCCACCGCCTGTAAATCTTCTCCACTCTCTATCGCCTACTATTTTTGCCATCTCTTCAAAAACATCGTAGTCATTTCGCGACTCATATAGTGGCTCAATGACCTTTTTCATAGCATAAACATAGTCTTGAGAGTAGCTTCCGCCATAACTTATATCATCTCTTTCAAGTGTTGTAGTTGAAGGCAAAACGATATCCGCCATCTTAGCAGTTGGTGTCCACCAAGGCTCATGAACTATCACAGTATCAAGCGTTCTTAGAGCTTTTATTAAGGTATTTGAGTCTGGTTGATGACCTAAGGTATTGCAACCAACATTATAGAAAATCTTAATGTTTGGATAGACCATCTCCTCGCCCTTAAATTTGATCTTTTTGCCAGGATTTAGTATGGCATCGCTTACTCTTGAGGCTGGAATTTTAACTCTTACTTTGTTTTTACCTTGAGCAAGACCACCAGGTAACATAACGCCACTTGATGCCTGTCCGCCACCTGTGTAGTGCATAGAAAAGCCAAATCCACCACCAGGAAGTCCAACTTGACCGATAAATGAAGCAAGCACCATCAAAGTCCAGTCAGCTTGCTCGCCAAATTGCGCTCTTTGCATAGCCCAGTTTCCAGCCAAAAATGTTCTATTTTTTACAAAAGTATCAGCCAAAGACTTGATAACTTTTTCATCAATTCCTGTGATTTTACTTGCCCAAGATGGAGTTTTCTCAACCATATCTTCTGTTTTGCCAAGCAGATAAGGCAAGAACTTATCAAACCCGTAAGTATATTTTTCAATGAAATTTTTATCATATTGATTTGAAGTATAAAGATAGTGCATCATACCAAGCATTAAGGCAACATCGGTATTTGGGCGTATTTTTATCCACTGGGCATTTAGTTTTTTAGCAATAGGAGTATATTGTGGATCGATTGTTATAAATTTGATGTTTGACTTTGCATATTTGTCATAATAAGGATTGTTTCCACGATTTGCAACTTTAAAGTCTATTTGATTGCACTTTAGGATATCGGCTCCCCACATAACATAAACTTGTGTATTTTCTAAGATAACTTCATGAGCAGTTTGAAGTGAATAAACCTCCAAGTCGCCAACTATAGTAGTATTTACCTTTCAGCTGCACCGTTGCTATGCTCGCCGTCCATTGTAACCGCCCCACCAATAACAGTGTTAAAAAATCTTCCCGTAGTTGCAGCGCAGTTATGAAGTAGTCCTGGATGTCCCCAGCCACCATAACTAGCATTGTAAATTTCATCAGGCTTTACGCTTTGAAGCTTATCTAAAATTAGCTTAATTGCCTCATCCCAACTAACTCTTATAAACTCTTCTTTGCCACGAAGTTCAGGCTTTGAGTTTGCTTTTATGCCCTTTGCTTCAAGATAGCTTTTTCTAACACATGGATATTTAACTCTTGTATCGCTATAAACTCTATCTATCCAAGCCTCACTCCATGGAACTTTTGGATCTTTGTCTGATTCTTGCGGTCTAATCTTTACAATTTTGCCACTCTCATCGACATCTGCATAAAACGCTCCAACGTTTGAAGCTGTTGGAATGGTTTTAATATTTTTTTTCTTTTGCTAAAAGAGAATTTGTTGATAAAACTGCTCCCGCAACTCCTGCAGTTTTAATAAAATTTCTCCTTTTTTCATCTATTTTAACAGACATTTTTTCTCCTTAGATGTAAGTTAAAAAATTATAACCATTTTCATCATTATATATTCATTTTTTAGCTTTTAGTTAGCTTAATTGTAGTAGAATATAAAAAATTAAATAAAGGATTAAAAATTTTGAATAAATTTAAAAATTTAAATTTAATGCTTGCAACAAAAGATAAAGAACTCATTTCAAAAGCTAAAAAATCAATTAAATTATTTAAAAATCTATATATACAAGATTGTGAAAGTTTTATAAGTGCTTATTTAAACTCAAATGTAGCAATTGATTTAATAGTGCTTGATTTAGATGATTGTGGTGATATTGATTTAAGCTCGATTATGTATATTCATCCAAATCAACAATTTATATTTTTAGCTTCAAAAAGACAAATTTATCTTAAATTTTTAGAAAATTTTAAAGGTGGAAAGTCAGCTGTTTTATTTAAGCCAATTAAATTTAGCGCAATTTTAGATAACTTGCTTTTAATGTTAAAAAACAAAGACCAAAAAGAGGAAAATTTACTAAATTTAACTAATGAAATAAGCATAAATCTAAAAAAAGAAAAAATTTATCAAAATGGTGAAGAGATTTTTTTAACTCCGATGATGCACAAACTCATACTTTTACTTTGTGCAAATTTAAACAACTTAGTAACTTTTGAAATGATAGAAAGTTCAGTTTATGAAAGTGTGCCAAACTCTCGCATAGTCGTGCAAAATTTAGTTGGAAATTTAAAAAGAAAATTCAATCTTGATATAAAAAGCATATACGCAAAAGGGTATGTTTTAAAAAGCCTTGAGGAATTATCATAGATAAAAGTTATTTTTTATCTATGATAAATTTTTGTTTTAACTCATTTCCAAGTTCTATATTGCTGTCTTTAACATCAACTTTTTCTATATTTTTATCTGTAAATTCTAAGCTTACATTTCCAGCACCAAAGCTTTTTGCTAAAGTTTTTATCGTATCAGTTGCAGAGCTGTGAATTTTAGTTCCAAGATCATTAATTATTTGAACGGACATATTTTTAATCTCATCTTTTGCTTCGCCTATTAATTTATTTTTTTCATTCTCATCAAAGCTTGGTCCAAATAAAGAATTTAGCGAATCAGGAAGTAAAAAAGGCATAAATTTAGAGTTTTTTTCATCATAAATTTTCATATCAGTTATTGAAAATTTATATTTGCAAGGTGGCATAATTACTTTAAAATCATTATTTCCTAAATTTTCTATCTTAAAATCTTTGCTTTTTAAATCATATATAAAATCTATCTCAAACTCAAAAATAACTGCAATTTGCTTTTTTGTCATTGTCCAGCCTAATACGCTGTCCCAAAGCCCACTAAATGGGCTATTTTTCTTAGTAACTATCTCTTTTGAGTAAATTTTAAAAACATTAAGTTCACCAACACTTTTAAGTTTTATAATCTCAGTAGAAATATCGACAGATGGTTTTTCATTAACTTTTTTTAGTTTTTTGTTCTGTTTAAAAAGTATAAAAATAACTATGCCTAAAACTAAAATTATCACTAAAGTTAAAAAATCCATCTTAAAATCCTTTTAAAAAATCTTCTTAAAAATATACCCATTTGAGTTTAATACTTCGCAAACTTCATCTTGATGAGCCTTACCTTTTGTCTCAAGCGTGATAGTAATAACCGCATCACCATAATCAATCTGAGTTGAGAATCTATCATAATCAATCTTAACAATATTTGCATTTGCACTTTTTAAAGCTAAAGTAAGCCCCATCAAAGCACCAGGCTTATCAACAAGTGTAACACTGACTGCCATCTTTCTATGAGACTTTATAAGACCTTTTTCAATTATTATGTTAAGCATTTGAACATCAATGTTTCCACCACTTAAAATAATACCGATTTTTGAATTTTTAGGATATTTAAATTTAGAACTCATTAACGCTGCAACTCCAACTGCTCCAGCACCCTCAACAACTATTTTTTGGCTTTCAAGTAAAAATAAAATCGCATTTGCTATCTCTTCATCATCAACTTGAACAAACTCATCAACATTTTCTAAAATATGTCTTAATGTAATAGGACTTGCATCCCTAACGCTTATGCCATCGGCAATTGTTTTTACGCTTTTTGAATTTACTACCTTTTTAGCATTAAAGCTATTAAACATAGCAGGAGCACCTTTTGCACCAACTGCAATTATTTTAATATTTGGGTTAATTTGTTTTGCACAACTTGCCACTCCACTTATTAGCCCACCTCCACCAACAGGAGCTACTATATAGTCTAAATCAGGCACCGCATCAAGCATCTCAAGAGCAGTTGTACCTTGCCCTGCTTGAACAAAAACATTATCAAAAGGATGAACAAAAGTTAAAGAGTGCTCTTTTGCATATTCATTTGCATATTCATACGCTTCATCAAAATTATCACCTTTTAAAATAACTTCCGCACCTAAAGCCTTTGTGCCACTTACTTTTAAAAGAGGTGTTGCTTCTGGCATAACGATAACTGCACGAATTCCAAACTCTCTTGCGCTAATTGCAACGCCTTGAGCGTGATTTCCAGCACTTGCAGCAATTACACCTTTTGCTTTTTCTTCTTGGCTTAAATTTGAAATCATATTATAAGCACCGCGAATTTTATAAGCACCTGTTTTTTGTAAATTTTCTTCTTTTAGATAAACATTAGCGTTATAATTTTTGCTAAGCTTGTTAGAAACAGCAAATGGAGTCTCATCTACAAATCCTGATATTGTTCGTTTTGCTTGGATTATTTTATTTAAATCAACCATAAAATTCCTTGTTTTAGACTTTAAAAGTTTTATTATATCAAAATTTGCATTTTAAAGTGTAAAACTTATCTTATTCTAGGCTCTTAGCATTTTTGTTGCTATTTCTATCATCTCAATGGCGCTTTCTCTATAGTCAATCATCATATTATAAATTTCATCTTCGCTTAAAACTGCTCTTTTTAGATCTGTTGGGATATCCCCTTTTCTATCGGCTTCTAGGTCATCGTTTCTTTGCTTACCGTAGTAATAGTCCATAAGCTTTTGATACTCTTTTAAAGACTTTTTTAATGTTTTTAAAAGCTTGTTTAATTTCTCTAAAGTATCTATTTGAAACTCTAAATTTTTCTCAAAGACAGTTATATGAGCGAATTTTTCCTCATTTGAAATTTTCATTTTTTATCCTTTATATTTTAAATGTAGCAATTTTATTGCTTGTTATTAAGCAATCAAATGACTTGTAACCTTTTTTTAAGTCATATTTTTCTTTATTGTATTTACTTTTTTAGAAACTATTTTTTTAATATTATAATTGTTTAATGTTTTTTCTTGTCATAAAATTCCCTTCTTAAAACACAAAGAACTAGATTTTTATTTACAATCATCTTTGTTTTAAATATAATAAATTTTTTTATTACATTTTATTTTTAAATTTTCAATACACTTATCCATGTAATCCCAATCAGGAGTTTTTTCATTTTTTACTGGAAGTAATATAGAAAAATCTTTTTTAATGTGCCTATTTAATTCATTTTCAAAAGCTTTATAATATAATTGTGATTCCTTAAAAATCATAGTTGCTATGAACATCTTACAATTAAATGAAATATTGCTTTTAGCTCTCAATACACTTACATTTTGACTTGTATAAAAGGGTTCTTTTTGTATAAAACAAGAGCCTAAATAATGCCCCCCAAGAGCTAGTGTCATATCACCTGCTTCATAGGGATCTAAATTTACAATCCTGTCAACCTTTGCAGCAATGCCATTGTTTAGATTAGATCTTCCTACAAAGTTAATAGTTGGTCTTATTTCCGTCATATTTTTCTTATCTAATTTATTTCCCGAAAATATTTCGAACAAGTTTTCATCATACAAATTAAATCTTCTAAACTTTTCTATATCAATTTTTATAGGCTCAGCTCTATTTAAATAGCTTGTAAGATTGCTTGTACTCTCTATCTCTCTCGTTTCAAGCCTTTTTATAAAACTTTCCATATAATCCCAATTTAATTCTCCATTTTTATCAATTGGTAATTTTACTTTAAGTTTTAAAGCATCGGCTCGTGCAAATTTGTTTACATAATCATAATTCATTAAAGAAGCTTTCTTCTTAAATATTGCTGTAAAAAATAATAAACTATATCTATTCCACTTTTCTATATTGGAAATTGGTTTTACTACTTGAACATGAGAATATCCTACAAAATCATTTGGTTGATAAAAAATGCTATCCGATGTTGTTGTATCACTAAATGTTATTACATTACCCTTTTCAGTGAGTTCGTAGTTAGTATAACCACCTATACCATTATTAAAACTAGAATTTACTATTACTGGATTCTCACCTTCATCTTGCATTAAATCTTTATTTGTCAATCGATGATATTTTGTAGGATTTATAGTAAATAATTCCTTAATTTCAAATTCTTTCCATTCAGTTATGTCAATTTTTTTCATTATTTCCACCTATATCTAACATGAGTTTTCCATCTTTATATTCTGATTTATACAAAACTTGATTTAAAAGTTTTTCATTAAATTCTTTTACATCAATTTTTTTTCAAAAAGTATAAAATCTATAATGGTTTTTTTAAAATCTTCTTCATATATTTCAAAAGGTTTCTGTGGTTTTTGATATGACAAATATTCTTTTGAATCTATCCATTGATGTGTATTATATTTTGTATCTACTTTTGTTCTTGCAACTCCTAACCAATATTTTTCTATTTCTTGCCACTTATTTTTTATATCATGCCTACCTTGATTTTTAACCCTTTCAAGTCCATCATCTTCCATATAGCAAGCAAATATTTTTTTATCTTTTTGTGGTTTTCCAGTTTCAAAAACAAATACACTTGTTGTTACTCCAGCATCAAAAAGTTTTTCTGGTAATTTTATAATCATATCAAGTGTATGTCTTTTTAATAATGATTGCATTTTATCTTTTTCTAGTTTTTTATCTGGTAATATAAATGCACACTTTGTACCAGTAGGAACATTGTCTAGTACATTTGTAACTATTTTTTTACAACCGTATTTTTTCTCGTATGGAGGATTCATCAATACTTTAGTAATATTTTTAGATTTGATCCATTTGCAAGCTTCCTTTTCTCTTGTATCATATTGCTCCAAATTAGTCTTACCATCTTTGTGAATAAGCATATTGGCACAAGCTAGGGCAAAAATTTCTCTGTCAAACTCGATACCATAAAGCTTATTTTGTTTTATATCTTCTGCTTCTTTTGTATTAACACCTCCAACCTCTTTTATCATATTTGCCATTGCTTTTACTAAAAACGCTCCGCTGCCGCAGGTGGCGTCAAGTAGGCGGTCATTGTAGGTTATCTCTAGTAAATCATACATAAATGAAGTAATATGCTCAGGGGTAAATACTTGACCACTTTCGGACTTTTTCTTGTATCTATTAAATTCATTAAAGAAAATACCCATTACATCTTCGCCGTTCCAGTTATCTGAGTTTATGGACTCTGCAATTTCAATAATACAATCAATAAATGTATTGATATCTTCTTGATTTTCTACAATGTTCATTTTTATTTCGCTATACACCTCAAGTAAAATATCTATTTTAAGATTTTGTTTTCTATGGTCTTGAAGTGATTTTGCCAGAGTGTCATATATTTTGTTCCTAAATGGTTCATAGCCATTATCTTTAATTGCTTCAAGATTGCCACCAAATCTTTCTACTACTAAGGCTGAAGCTGTAAATATCATTCTGTGATATAAATTTTTAATTCCAAATTTAAAATGTAGTAAATCATTTATTCTTTTTGTTAAGGTGAAAATTTTGTTTTTGTCTATGTAGTTTTCTTTAAATAAATCAATATAGTATTGCTTATTTTGAAGTTTATTAGCTACTCTTATAAGTTCCTTGTTTTTATATATAGCAATTTCCTTACCATTGTACAAAATACCAATAGTTTTTTTATACTTGCTTGAAATTATATCTATATTTTTCATAAGTTCATCAATAAAAGCCTGTTTGTTGATATCTTTTTCTTCTGACTTTGTTTCAAGAATTATTGCAACATCATTCATATTTTTAGGTAAATACCAACCATCTGGCTTATCTGAATATCCCTTAAAGCCTAATTGATTAAAAGTAGTTATTTGACCGGTACCTTGGTTAATGTTTTCTTCAACATCACCAAAGCCTAGTACTTCTTTTGCATAACCTCTAACCTGGTCTTCTGTCTTTAAACTCATTTCCTAATCCTCGTTACTAAAATCATTTCAAAACTAATTGTATCATTAGGAGTAAAAGATAAAGCTTTGCACATTTTTTTTAAATTTTTAAATATAATAGACTTATCTTTACTCATTTGTGCCACCATAAACATCTGCTGTAAGCCCTGCATAGCTATTACATCTGTTTTATTTAAATTTTTTTACTGATTGCAACCACAAGAGTTTATATCTAAATGCCACAATACTCCTCTTTTTTATTTTTTTATTTTTTTATTTAATTTGCTTAATTATAGCAAAAACACTATATTAAATCTTTTAAGTTTTTTACATGCCTTTATTCATCTTTATAAAAGATAAAATGTCTATAAAGATATAAAAAATACAAAATTTAAATTTACTTCTTTTGTATAAATACTATACTCTTCACGTGATCTTCTTTGTCCAAACTTAGATTAATGTCATACTCTATAAGCAGAAACCTGAAAAGGACAGATTTTATTAAATATCTTTTTCTGTTTTCTTGCCATAAATTTTAATTTCCTCTATCAATTCATTAAGTAATATCTTCTTGTCGGTATCTTAAATGACTATATGAATGATATTAAAATTAAAAAAAATCTTATAGATGCTATCAGAGATTATTTTTTCTTCAAAGATTGCCTCTTGTTCTGCATATTCTAACTGGTCATAGCATCAAGTCTAAGATTTAAATAAGAAATTTAACTTATCTAGGACTACCATGAGGAAATATATTAATTCAGAAGTGCTCAAATTTTAAGTATTATAAAATTTTATAGGTTTTAATAAAAAAGAACGCCCTTATACAAGAGCATTATTCAAATAAAGAGCTATCTTTTGAACTTGGTGAGTATTGAAAAAACATGAAAATTATTATAAGAATGAGGTGGGGAGGTAGACTCTAATCAATTTCTAAAGTCTTTAAAATTGTATTTGCTAAATTTTTTGATAACTTTGGTGGCACAGCATTGCCAATTTGAATAAAAGCAGATGTCCTAGAAGATTCGAAATAATAACTATCTGGAAACCCTTGTATTCTCGCTGCCTCTCTTACACTTATTGATCTGTTTTGAGAGCTATCTGGATGTATATAGTAATGCCCATCTTTTGAAATATGAGCGACAACTGTATGTGAGACTGAGTTACCTTCTATAGCTTTATATCTGTCCAAAAATGATTTAGTATTAGTATGAGTAATTAATTCTTCTGGCAATTCATTATATTTTAGATTTAATCCTTGCTTCTTAGCGTCCGAAACTAATTTGTAAATTTTTAAATCATTCTCATTGTTTGACCTACTAATATGCTGTGTTAATACATCCGTCAAAATATCTCGATATTCTTGAGAGGCTTCAGATTCATCAATAGATTTCGAATATTCACTCTTAAACTCACCCGCTTTTAAGTTCGGCAAATCAGAAAATAATTCTTTTATTGTTGGTGCCTTAGACTGATAAGTTTTTAATATCTCAAAGAAATTTTTCTTTACTTCAATATCTTTTCTAAAACCTACTAAAAACAGCCTCTCTCTTCTTTGACAGACTCCATAATCTTCAGCATTTATAATTTCATATCTAACTTCATAACCAGCAGAATCAAATGCTTCTATAATTATTGGTAGCAAAGGATTATCTTTATAATCTTTAAACGAAAGTAATCCTTTGACATTTTCAAACACAAAGAACTTTGGTTTATACTTCTCTAAAAACTGAACATAATATTCATATAAATAAATTCTTTCATCTGTTTCTTTTTTGTGTTTATTATTAAACCTACCAATTGTAGAATAAGCTTGACATGGAGGTCCACCAATTATGCCATCTAAATGTTCTCCGTTGAGCCTTTTATCAATAAAAGCAAAAACATCTAAAATAGTTTCTTCATTAATCTCTAAGTTCAACACATCTTCTAAAATATAGCCTGGGATGACTTCCATGAGCTCTTGAAAATTTATTTCTTTTCTAAGATATTTGTTATATAACTCTAAATTGTTAAGTTCCTTTAAATAATAATAGATGTTTCTTAGCTTAAGAGTTAAGCATGCCGATGCTTCTTTTTCAATATGACAAATAAACTGGAATTCATCTATTCTAAATCCCTCACTTAATCCTCCTCCACCTGAAAAAATATCAATGATTTTCATTGTCAACCTCCTTTCTAAATATATATAATATTAATTAGTCTGCCAATAGTTTGTTTAAGATACTCTCTGTGTTAAATGATGGTTGTCCCTTCCTATGATAATAAGAACTAAATCTTGCAATTATATCTCTTTTAAAAACGTCTGTAATAACTCCTAATTTTTTTAAATTTCTATCCTTAAACTGATTCTTTTCATAATCATATTCTAAAGTTATTAACGAACGAAAATCAATAAATCCGCCCTCAAAAAAACTAACTTTAGGTAAGAAATGATACCTCATAGATTTTTGATCAGAATTTCTTGACCATTGTGCAATCTTATTTTTATTATTATTAGATATTACATTCCCATCTTTATTTAAGCACTTTTCTAATATATCACTAAAGTCTTGAACTTCATCATACTTTTTAATTTTAGCAAAAAGAATTTCTTTTGTTTTTGAATTTGCCAAGTCACACGCTGGTGTCAATACTAAAAACTTTTGTTTATTGTCACAATCTTCATATATATCGCAACTACACACCTGAGTAATAGGGTTTGGGAACATATACATTTCGATAGGTTCGACATCTAAATATTTTTCATTGAACATAAATTTGTTACTTAACCAACTAGAGATATAGCGAATCAATACAACTTCTTGCGTTTCTTTATTCAGTGCCATTAATTCTTCTTTTTTATTAGTGAAGCACTCTGGTATAATTTTCCAAAAAAATTCTTTTATATTATTATTAACTTTACCTCTAGAACCTAGTAAACGGAAAATAGAGTCTTCATAGTAGTTAATTAATTCATTTATTACATCTTCAAAAGAGCTTTCATCTTTTGACTGAACTTTTATAATATTTGTATTAACATCGTCACTAATTTTTTGGCTAAAACCAGTTCTAACAATAATTGGAATAATTTCTCTATCAATAATATTCTTTAATAAAATATTACCTGATATTTGCTCATCGTCTTTACCTGTATCTTTTTGCGGTACCAACATTAAATCTACTATGACAGCCTCAAAATTATTCTGAAACAGTGCAATGGCAGCTTCTTCAGGTGTTGTGGCAACTTCAAAAGAAATTTCAATTTTATTTAATATATCAAATTCATCACTTATTTTTCCATCTTCTTGTAGTATTTTATATATCTCTTCTTTGTTTTCTAGCATCATCAACCTAGAAATATATTTTTGATCCTCGATAACACATTTATTTTTAAGTTCTTCTATAAATAACTTTTTATTATAATTATCAATAGTTTCCTGCAATTGTTCTCTTTGTTCGGAATCATCATCTACCAGTAATATCTTAAAATTGTCCATATCTTAGTTCCTATCCAATGTTATTCGAAAGCAAGCTCCTTTGCCTGCATCAATTACTTCTAATTTACCATTATTCCTTTGAACAGCTTCTCCCGCTATAGCTAATCCTAGTCCAGTTCCGTTATCTTCAATAACTCTTTTTTTAGCAGAATATCCTGGAGTAAAAATAATATCATCTACTAAATCATCAGTTGAAACTCCTAGTCCATTATCTGATATTTCGATAAATACTTTATCATCTTTATCAAAAATTGAAACTTCAATATTCATAGTAGCTTCACCCGTATACTTAACCCAAAATATTGCATTTTCAATAATATTTGTTAAAGCCATATATAAATCTTCTTCTATTATATTAATATGAAATTCATCAGATGATGTAAATTCCATTTTAATTCCTTCGTCATCTGATACTTCTTGGAAAAGTTCTAATACATTCTTGATTAGATTATTCAAGTTTGTTTTTTTACGTCTTCCTCTCTTATTAGATGCAAGCGGATCAAGGCGATTAAAAAATACACTTAGTCTTTTAGCTTCTGCACTTAATTTTTGCATGTCTTTCGATAGTTTTTCATAACTATATTTTCCTAACTCATCACTTTGATATGAATTTTTTAAATACTCCTCTATTGATGGAATTTTATTCGTATACCAAGATAAAGGCTTTCTGCCCTCGTGTAAAACTACACTAATAACATTCCCCAGAGTAGTGTGTTTTTGATAAATAGCAATCGTTTCTTTGACTTCTAAAAAATCCTCTTCTTTTTCTTTTTCTAAATTTATAATTTCTTGGCTTACTTCTTTATTAATAATTTAAAAATTTCTTCTTGCTTCTCTGGACTTTTCTTCAATTGTTTTCTTGTTTTTTCAATTGATTTCTCTACATTTAACTTCACATTGCTAAAATCAAATAGTTTTTCCAAAGGTTTATCTTTCTTTTTAGGCTTGTTATCTCGTCTATACTTAAATCTTTCTTTTTCTAAAATACTTAATGCAAAATTAGCAATTTTCTGTAATGTCCAATAGCTATCATTTTCATAAAGTCCATCTCTTGCGCTTTTTTCTTTTAACCCAGACTTTTCTTCATCTTCAATGCTAATTCGACCATTAATCTGTTCCGAACCTATTGATAAACTAGGATTTTGAACACGCTGAGCATCTAAGTTTAACCAATCATATCCTTGGTCTCCATAAGGTCTAATTCTAAATCCATTTCTATATATACTAATACCTGACTGCTCCTTTAAAATATTCCTTATATCAGTTTTCGTATATCTTGCATCCTGTGTATTATTAATGAAGTTAGTAATTATTTCTATCCCTTCTGGATCCTTATCATAAACCCTATAATCAATCTTAACTTTACCGCATTTTTTTAACCTTTCTTTCAAAAATATATCAATTTGTCCATCAATAATCTTTTCTTCATCTAAGTAATAATTAAAATATTTTAATTCATAAGAAAAATCTTTATTTATCACACCAACTAACCTATAATGGCATGTGTCATAAAATTCGACTGGCTCTATCACTTTGCAAACATTTTTATTCAAATCATCAAAAAAGTTTTCATAGCAAACTTCTATATTGAAATCTGTTTTATCGTATAAAAGTCGTGAAAGTTCTATTTCAATTTTTTTTGTATCTTCATCTGATATCTTTTCAGATAAATCATTCCCAATCTCATTTGTAATATACAAAATAGTTCCTGATCCTTCATTAGTTTTCTCAGTTTCAATATAAACAGGAATATCAGACAACTTTTTATTAGTATTAAAATCACTCCAGTTAAAAAAAGCTATAGTTCGTATTCCATTATTTACAGTTGATAATTTTAATTTATTACCTAATAATGAAACAGCATATCGACCTATACCCTTTTTTCCCTGATATATTCTGCCTTTTGGACTGGTCTTCTTTCTTAATTTGTAATCAGTAGATGGAACCATCCAAGTTCCGATAACTGTATCTTTCGACATTCCATGACCATCATCTTTCACAATGATTTCTAATGAATCTTTATTTTTCCTATATGTTATTATCACATTTGTTGCATCAGCATCATAGGCATTTTTTACCAATTCAACTATAGCTGCTGGTAAATCTTTAATTAAATCTTTACCGATAGACATAATTAATCTTCCAGTAGGTTCAAAATAACTCTTCACTTTTATCTCCTCCAATAAATACACTTAAATTCCATAATCACTACTTTCTTCTGTAACCATCTTAGAATAATACAAATTACTTAAAAAAATAGATTTTCTATCTAGCTTATTGTCATTTATTAATTTATAATATTTATTGTTACTAATATTGTCTATATAGTAATAGTCAATCTTATCAATAATGCTTGCAAAGTCTAGATAACTTATAGAGGCATTGCTACCATAAATTAAATTTAAACTACCAAAGTCAATCAGGTTATTTGTATATTTTTCAAAAACTCCAACATTTTTTATTTCTTTTATTTTTTTTAACATTAACTATTCCTTTTTACATTATCATACTGTAAATTTATTTATATTTTTTAAGTATGACTATACTCTCCACATGTTTTGTATGTGGAAATTGATCAAATAGTGCAAATTTGACAACTTTATGAGTTTTGCAAATTTCATCTAAATTTTCTTTTAAAGTCAGGGGATTGCAAGAGACATAGATGATATTTTCATAGTTTTTTATAAATCTCACAACCTCTTTGCTAAGTCCAGCGCGAGGTGGATCAACCAAAATATGACTGATATCAAAATCGTTTAAATTTATATCTTTTAGTCTATTAAAACTTACTCCATTAAACGCACTCATCAAGTCATCACTATCCATTCGCAAAAACTCAATGTTTAAAGCGCCGTTTAACTCGCAGTTTTTAAGTGCGTTTTTTATGGCATTTTTGCTAATTTCATTTGCCAAGACGGCTCTAAATTTAAAGCTTAAAGGGATTGTAAAATTGCCATATCCACAATACATCTCTAAGAGGTCTTTTGGTCTATCAATGTTTTTTAAAACCCAGCTTATCATCTGTTCATTTACGCTTTTGTTTGGCTGGATAAAGGCACCACTTTCAAATGTGTATTTAAACTCACGACCATTTATAAGCAAGCTTTCGTTTAAATTTTCACTTCCAAAAACAAGCTTTTTGCCCCTACTTCTTGCTATCAAATTTACGCCTAAATTTTGACTTAAATTTAAAAGCTCATTTTGAATTTCTAAAATATTTCTGTGATATAACAAAATCACTAAAATATCATTTTTAGTTGCAATAAACTCAGCTCCAAAGACTTTAAATTTCAGTTTATCGCTATTTTTTAACTCATTTAAAAGATGTGGCATTAAATTTGCTATTTTACTATCAACTTTTAGGCACTCATCTATCTTTAAATGCCTTTGTTTTGTGCCATTCATCGTATAAAAAAGGTCGTTTTTTTCGTGATAAAGCCCAAACTCAGCTCTTATCCTATAGCCTGTTTTTGATGAACCAAAAAACTCAAAATCGCCGCTGTAAATTTGACCAAAAAGTTCTTTTATAAACTCTTTTTTATATGAAATTTGCTCATAATAGGGCAAGTTTAAAGTACAACTTCCACACTCACCTAAATGCTTGCAAAATCCCACTAATTAACTCTTTCATGGAAAAATCCAGCCCAAGTTTGGGTTGTCGCCATAACTTCAAGAGAGTTGATATTGACATTTTTTGGCAAAATTGCACAACTATAGATAATCTCGGCGATATTTTCAGCTGTTATAAACTCGGTATTTTCATAGACTTTATCGGCTTTTTCTTTGTCGCCTTTGAATCTAACAAGGCTAAACTCAGTCTTGCAAAGTCCAGGCTCGATGTTTGTCACTCTTATGCCGCTTCCTCTTATATCATTTCTTAAATTAAGACTAAATTGCTTAATAAATGCTTTTGTGCCACCATAAACGTTTGAGCCTTGATAGCTCCAGTTTCCAGCAACAGAGCCGATGTTGAAAATATATCCACCTTTATTAATAAGCGGTAAAACCGCCTTTGTAACATATAAAACACCTTTTATGTTTGTATCAACCATAGTTTCTAGATTGTCTAAATTTGCATCGCCAAATTTATCTTGTCCAAGAGCCAAACCTGCATTATTTACTAAAATATCGATGTTTTTAAACTCTTTTGGCAAGTTTTCAATGCTTTCAAAAATAGCTTTTTTATCCCTAACATCAGCACAAATCGTGTGAGCTTTTACGCCAAATTTAGCAATACTATCTTTTAGACTATCAAGTCTTTCTTTCCTTCTTGCAAGTAAAATAGTGTTATAGCCATTTTTTGCAAAAAGCAAAGCTGTTGCTTCACCAAATCCAGATGTTGCGCCTGTTATTAGTATATTTTTATTCATAATATTCTCCTAAAAAGTTATGTCTTTTAAGTCCTAAACTCTCCAAATATTTTAAAACTTCCAAGTCATTATTTTGCAGTGCAAAATCAGCTGCATTATAGCCCATATCATCAACTTCATTTATATTTGCACCATTTTGGATTAAAAGTTTGACAATATTTAAATTTGAATACTTTGCAGCGTGCATTAATAAGCTTTTTGAAGTGTGATTTAACGCACAAAGCTTAAACGGTAAAGATCCACTTGAACTAAGTGCTATTTTTTCATAATTTGAAATAATTTTTGCATTTACATCTGCACCATTTCGAATTAAAAAAGCAACTAGCTTTTCATCATTTAATTCGCAAGCATAAAAAATTGGTGTTTTTCCAAAACTATTTTTATAATTTATCATAGCGCCGTTTTTAAGTAAAAATTTTAAAATATCATAGTTTTTTAATGCGTAAAAAAGAGTATTTTCATGTCCAAAATTTAAATTTGCACCCCAATTTATTAAAGTTTGTATAAATTCTTTATCTTTATTAAGCAAAATAGAAGTTTTTAATGCGTTTGTAAGTTCTATTTCGGTTGGCTTATAAGTGTAGAGATGATTAATTAGTAAATTTATATCAAATTTTGTATTTAATAAAGATTTATTTAGCATATCGATTTGATAGCTTTTAACACTTCCAACAGCTGCTTTTAAATACTCATTAGCCACACGTGAGGCATAAAATATCGCACTTCCTTCATCATAACCTAAATCATCTTTATAATAATCCACAAGCATTGGAACAGCTACTTGATAAAGGGAGTTAAAAAGATTAAATTTTTCATAATTATCAAAACTTTGTAAAGCCCAAATTTGAAAATATTCCCTATTTTTATTTACTTCTAAATCGCTTGAATTTGCATCTTTTAAAGTAGTTTTATAAATTTCAGGTGTAAATAAAGCCTTATAAATAACAAATTGAAAATTTTGCCAAAAATTTATAGCTTCACTTCCATCACAATCAATGTCAAGCCCTCTAATTTTAGCACTTACTTCTCTTAATGGCTCCAAAGATTTAGCCATATAAAAGCAGTTTTCATCTTTTAAAAAAAAATCTTTATTTGAGCTATCTAAGAAAAATTCGTTTGGATTTTTTTTGATCTCATCGCAAATATTTGCATAAGAAAAAATACAAAAAATAGCAAATATTAAAATTTTTTTCATAAAAACTCCAAATCTAAGATATATAATTTTACCTAAATTTAGCGAAATTTAGGTAAAAAGTTACTTTAAAGTTTAAAATTTTCTTCTTCATTGAAGTTTAAATATTTATAAATTGATTTTTCTTTTCCTGCAAGTTTTTTTGGTACAATTTGCATATACTCTTTAACGCTTGGTATTCTTCCAAGGATTGCACAAACCGCAGCTAATTCAGCACTTCCAAGATATACTTTTGCTCCCATTCCCATTCTGTTATCGAAATTTCTAGTAGAAGTTGAAAAAACTACCGCACCATCTTTAACTCTTGCTTGGTTTCCCATACAAAGACTACAACCTGGAATTTCAGTTCTAGCTCCTGCTGCTGTATAAAGTGAGTAATATCCCTCTTCTTTTAGTGTTTTTTCATCCATTTTTGTTGGTGGAACGATCCAAAGTCTAGTTGGAATTTGGCCCTCGCCTTTTAAAATTTCTCCCAAAGCTCTGTAATGACCGATATTAGTCATACAACTTCCTACAAAAACCTCATCTATATTATAAACTCTATTTTTATCGGCTAAAATTTCACTTATTGTAGCCACATCATCAGGATCATTTGGGCAAGCTAAAATTGGCTCATTTACTTCATCCAAATTAATCTCTAAAATTTCATCATACGAAGCGTCTTTATCAGCCCTTAAAAGGGTAGGATTTTCAAGCCATTTAAGCATTTTTTCTTTTCTTCTTGAAAGTGTAGTTTTACTTTCATAACCAGCCTCTATCATCGCATCTATCAAGCTTACATTTGATTTTATATATTCTTTAACTGGCTCAATATCCAAATTTACAACACAAGCTGCTGCACTTCTTTCAGCGCTTGCATCACTTAATTCAAAAGCTTGTTCGACTTTTAAATTTTCAAGTCCTTCTATTTCTATAATTTTTCCAGCAAAAATATTTTTCTTATTTTTTTTATCTACTGTTAAAAGTCCTTTTTTTATGGCTGCGTATGGAATTACATTTACTAAATCCCTTAAAGTAATACCATCTTTTAATTTTCCTTTAAACCTAACTAAAACTGATTTTGGAACATTTAAAGGCATTTTTCCAGTAACTGCTGCAAATGCCACAAGCCCACTTCCTGCTGGAAAGCTAATTCCAATTGGAAATCTTGTGTGTGAGTCAGCTCCTGTGCCAACACTATCTGGTAAAACCATTCTATTAAGCCATGAATGAATTACTCCATCGCCTGGCTTTAAAGCCACTCCGCCACGACTACTCATAAATTTAGGTAAAGTTTTATGAGTTATGGTATCGCTTGGTTTTGGATATGCTGCTGTATGACAAAAACTTTGAAGAACAAAATCAGCTCCAAAACCTAAACTAGCAAGTTCTTTTATCTCATCTTTTGTCATAGGTCCTGTAGTATCTTGACTTCCAACTGTTAGAGTGGTTGGTTCTATATACATTCCAGGAACAACACTTTCTAAATTACAGGCTTTTGCTAATATTTTTTGAGCCAAAGTTTGACCAAATTTATTTGATTTTGGTTGTATGGGTTTTATAAAAATATCTTCTTTTGGCATATTTAAAAACTCGCGTGATTTCTCACAAAGTCCTTTATAAATAATAAGTGGTATTCTTCCACCTGCTCTAACCTCGTCAAAAATAGTATTTGGGCTTAGGCTAAATTTAGCGACAACTTTTCCATCTTTTTTTATCTCTCCATCGTATGGATAAATTTCTATCTCATCACCTGTTTCTAAGCTAGTTACATCAGTTACTATTGGCATTGCGCCGCTGTCTTGGGCAGTATTATAAAAAATAGGAGCTATTGTTGAGCCGATAATAATCCCACCTGTTTTTTTATTAGGCACGGCATTAATATCTTTTCCAATATGCCACTGAAGAGAGTTTATACCACTTTTTCTACTGCTACCAGTTCCTACAACATCTCCAACATAGGCGATATCTTTACCAATTTTTTTTAACTCATTTATTTTTTCAATACTTCCAGGAAGTCTTCTTACAAGCATTGCATTTGCATGAAGTGGGATATCACTTCTTGTAAAAGCTTCACTTGCTGGACTTAAATCATCTGTATTTGTCTCACCAGGAACTTTAAAAACAATAGCTTCAATTTTTTTAGGAATTTCAGATTTTTTTAAAAACCATTTAGCATTTGCATAAGACTCAATTACGCTTTTGGCAAATACATTGCCATGCTTTGCCAAATCCATAATATCATTAAAATAATCATGTAAAAATATGGTATTTCCTAATGCTTTAGCTGCAGCTTTTGCTATCTCTTCATCATTAGATTTTAAACATTTTATTAAAACAACAACATTATATCCACCAAGCATGGTCTCAAGTATATTAATTGCATCAAATTTTGTAATTCCATTAATTTTTAAATCATGATTTATAATTTCATTTAAAAATTCAGCTTTTATCTTAGCCGCTTCATCAACACCAGGATTTACTCTATTTTTTAAAATTTGTATTAATTTATCTTGATTTTTATCACCATTTTTTAAAGAATTAATTAAATCTTTTATCTCTTCTACATTTAAAGCAAGTGGTGGAACACCGAGAACACTTCTCTCATCGGCGTGTTTTTTATATTTGGTTAAAAAATCCATATTTATCCTTTTTAAAAATTAATTTTCCATATTTTCTTGTAATTGTAGCAAATTTAATATAATATAGTTATAAATAAATTTTTAAGGATAAAAGTGCAAAAAGTATATTTTAGAGCTGGTTTTATAAATTTAGAAATTTATGGTGATAACAATGGAATAAGTGAAATAAAATTTGTTAATTTTTATAAAAATTTATCAACAAATGATGAGAATTTAAAACTTTGTATAGATGAGTTAAGCAGATATTTTAAAGGAGAGCTTAAAAGTTTTAGCGTTAAGTTAAATATAATTGGAACTGAGTTTGAAAAAAATGTATATAATGCACTTTTAAAAATCCCTTATGGTCAAGTTAGAACATACAAAGAAATTGCTAAGTCTATAAATCACCCAAAAGCTTATCGTGCAGTTGGAAATGCAAACTCTAAAAATAAAATTCCTATTATAATTCCTTGTCATAGAGTTGTATCAAATAGTGGAATTGGTGGATATACGGGTGGAATTAGCATAAAGACAAATCTTTTAAAAATAGAGAAATATTTATAAATTTTATATATTATAACCATTTAATTAATTTTATTAAATTTACCTAACATTAACCATTTTTGCCATATACTTTGTTTTAGATTTTTTTAGAAAGGATGTTTTTATGAAGAGAATATTTTTTATTATTTTGTTTGGTTTTTGTGCTTTATTCGCAAGAAATCTAGAAGAAATCAAATCTTCAAATGAGATAAAAATAGGCGTTAGAACTGATTTTCCACCATTTAGCCAAATAAAAGATGGTGAATTTACTGGTTTTGAAGTTGAACTTGCAAAAGCCATAGGAAATAAAATATTAGACAATAAAGGCAAAGTTGTATTAGTCGGAGTTCAGGCAAAAGATAGAATTCCAATGCTTAAAAATGATCAAATCGACTTAATGGTAGCAAACTTTACAATGACAGATGAAAGAAAAAAAGCAGTTGATTTTTCATTCCCCTACTTACTAGACTTTATGGGAATTTTAGCCCCAAGCAATTCACATTTAAATAAACTTTCAAGCTTCAATGGTAAAAAACTTTTAGTTATTCCAGGAACTACCTCAGATGAGTTTTTAAAAGACAACAAAACTAAATTTAAAAACATTGAAGTAGTTAGCTGTGAAAACCTATATGATTGCTTAACAAAACTTAAAAACAATGAAGGTGATGGATATTTTCACACAGTATTTTCACTAGCAAACATAGCTGTTATAGATAATACATTTACTATAACAAATAAAGCTGTTGGACATCCTGACTATATAGCTTGCGGTATAAAAAAAGGTAATTCATCTCTTTTGAATGCAGTAAATAACGCAATCGTAGAACTAAGCAAAGAAAATTTCTTTACAAAAGCTTATGATGAGACTTTTAAGATTCATTATAAAGGAACAATTGATAAAAAGTATTTCTTAGTAGATGATATTTATAGAGTTTTTGGTTAAAAATTAAAGCTTTGGTTTTTACCAAAGCTTTAATCTAAGAGAATTTAACACAACACTAACTGAGCTAAAACTCATAGCAAGTGCAGCATAAACTGGACTTAGCAATAGTCCAAAACTAGCAAAAACCCCAGCTGCAAGAGGAATACATAAAGCATTGTAAAAAAATGCCCAAAAAAGGTTTTGTTTTATTATATTCATAGACCTGTTTGATGCTTTAATAAGTTTCAAAATTCCATTTAAATCATTATTTATAAGTAAAATATCGCCAGAACTTTTAGCTATATCACTTCCACTATTCATGGCAATACCACAATCTGCCTCTTTTAGCGAAAGTGCATCATTTACACCATCTCCAACAAAAACTGTAATTCCTTTTTCTTTTTGTTTTTTTACAATTTCAAATTTTTGTTCAGGCAAAATGTCACTAAAAACTTCTTTTATATCTAAATTTGAAGCGATAAAATTTGCAACTTTTTTATTATCTCCTGTTAGCATTAATGTATTAATTAAAGAATTATTTAAATTATTTATAGTTTCTTTTGATTCAGTTTTAATTTTATCACTTAAAATGATATAGCCTTCATATTTTTTATTAAAAGCTACCAAAATAACACCAAATCCATCATCTAAAAATTCTTTAAAGTCATTTTTATTAAACTCTACTCCATTTTCTAAAAGCAAAGTTTCATTGCCAACTATCAAATCATCAGTTTTTAAACCTTTGCCAACTAAATTTTCAAACTCTTTATTAAATTTTTCAAATTTTATATTTTGATCTTTAGCAAAATTAACTATTGCTTTTGCTATTAAATGTTCGCTCAAAGCTTCTAAAGAAGCAACTTTACTAAGTAAATCATCACTTAAATTTGTTTTAAAAACTTCAATTTTTCCATAGGTTAAAGTCCCTGTTTTATCAAAAATAACATTTTTAGTATCTTTTAAAATTTCCAAAACCTCTGGATTTTTTACTAAAACTCCTTTTTTTGCAAGAGAAGAAATAGCACAAACTATGGCTATTGGTGTTGCAAGTCCTAAAGCACATGGACATGAGATAACTAAAACAGAAATTGCACAAACTACTGCATATCCTAAATTTCCAAGTAAAAACCAAACTAAAAAAGTAACTAATGATATTAAAATAACAATAGGAACAAAAATATTTGCTATTCTATCAGCAAACCTTGAAATAGGCATTTTCTTTGCACTTGCTTCACTTAATAGTTTTGTCATTCGAAAAAGCAAGGTTTCGTGATTTTGTGTAGTTATTTTAATGCTTATTACACCATTTGTATTTAAAGACCCAGCATTTACGCTATCACCTACTTTTTTATAAATTGGCAAACTCTCCCCTGTTAAAATAGATGTATCAATCTCTGCACCGCCATCTACTATAACCCCATCTCTTGGAATTGTCATTCCATTTTTTACTAGTACCACATCGCCTATATTTAAAGTTGTAGCTAAGACTTCATCAGTTGTGCCATCTTCTTTTAACAAAATTGCCATTTTTGGTGTTAAATTTAAAAGTGATTTTATATAATCATCTGCTTTTGCTTTTGAGTTTTCTTCTAAAAATTTACCTAAACTAATGAAAGTTATGATCATTGCAGCTGATTCAAAATAAACATAATTAAGCTTGCTTGGTATTAAACTTGGAAATAAAAACGCAAAAGTTGAGTAAAAATATGCTGAAAAAACGCCCAAAGAAACTAAAACATTCATGTCAAAATTTCTATTTTTTAAAGCTCCAAAAGCATGTATAAAAAAATGTCTTCCGCAGTAAAATACAACTACTGTTGTTAAAATAAACTGCATTAATGAGTTTAAAAAACTATGTTTTAATCCCATATGTAAAATCATAACAATAATAGTTAGAAAAATTGATAATAAAAGAGTATTTTTCATACGTTTTAATGCATTTTGCTTTTTTAAAGCAAGTTCTTCATAATTTGTTGCTATTTCATAGCCTAATTTTTCTATCTTTTGTATTATTTTGTTTTTAACATCGTCATTTTCTATCTCAAATTCGCCTGAGTTTGCTGTAAAACTTACATTAGCATTTTTAACACCAGGTATTTTTTTAGTAACTTTTTCAACTGCATTTGAGCAGTTTACACAAGTCATTCCCATGATATTTAGTTTAAAAATTTGAGACATTATTTTATCTCCTTAAGCACCTCAAAACCTAAATCCTTCATCTCATCGCAAAAATATTTTATTTTTTCATCATCTAATTTTAATGAAACAATACCTTTTTCAACATCTACATCAACCTTGCCAAACTCATCTTCAAAATAATTTTTAATAGTATTTGCACAGTTTTGGCACTTTATGTTTTTTACCTCAAATTTTTTCATAGAAATATCCTTTTTAAATAAGATTTTAATTAAGCAATTATAATGCTTGTTATTAAATTTTTTTTTAACATGTTTATATGCTAAAATCAACGAAATTTTAAGTTTTTGTATGGTATAATTGCAGCTTTAAATTTTAAAAAGGATTTATTTATGGGAAGAGCGTTTGAGTATAGAAGAGCCGCAAAAGAAGCAAGATGGGGTAAAATGAGTAGAATTTTTCCAAAACTTGGAAGATCTATAACAATAGCCGCAAAAGAAGGCGGACCAGACCCTGATATGAATCCAAAGCTAAGAACCGCAATCGCTGCTGCAAAAGCACAAAATATGCCTAAAAACAATATCGATGCAGCCATAAAAAGAGCTAGTGAAAAAGATAGTCCTAATATCCAAACTATCCATTATGATGGCAAAGGACCACATGGATGTCTTATAATAGTAGAGTGTGCTACTGAAAACACAACAAGAACAGTTGCAAACATAAAATCAATCTTTGGAAAAAATGGTGGAGAGTTTTTACCAAATGGTAGTTTATCATATATGTTTTCAAGAAAATCAGTTTTTGAAGTAAAAATGCCAAAAAGAGATTTAGAAAGCGTTGAGCTTGATTTGATTGATTATGGAATGACTGAGATGGTTGTAAATGAAGATGAAGAAGATGGCGGCGAGACAACTTTGATAATTTATGGTGAATATGAAAGCTTTGGAGAGCTAAACAACGGTATAGAAAAACTTGGTCTTGAGATAATAAATGGAAGTTTAAAATATATCGCAAATAATAAACAGGAATTTAGCGATGATGAAATTGAAGAAATAGAGCTTTTAATAGACAAACTTGAAGAAGATGACGATGTGCAAGAGGTCTATACAAATATAGCGTAATAAAATAAAGGATAAAAATGGAAAAATTAAAAGTTTTTGATATAGATAAAGATGAGTTAGCAAAGTATAAATTTGCCATAATTAAGACTGAAAAAGGCGATATTAAATGCGAACTTTATCCAGATGAAACACCACAAACTGTAATGAATTTTGCAAGTTTAGCAAAAAGTGGCTTTTATGATGGGCTAAATTTTCATAGAGTTATACCTAATTTTGTCATTCAAGGAGGTTGTCCTTTTGGCACCGGAACTGGTGGTCCAGGATATAGGATAAAGTGTGAGTGTGATAACCAAACTCACAAACACGAAAGAGGAACTCTTTCTATGGCTCATGCTGGACGAGATACTGGTGGAAGCCAGTTTTTTGTTTGTCACTCGGCTCAACCTCATCTTGATGGAGTACATACAGTTTTTGGAAAAGCCATTGATGAAGAGAGTTTAAAAGTAGTTGATAGCATAAGAGTTGGTGATAAGATAAAAACTATTGAGATAAAAGAGAGTTTATAAACTCCAACTTTAAAATAATTAAAAAAGAGCTACTTTAATTGTGGCTCTTTTTACCACATTAAGCTTTTTAAAAAATGTTTAAAATTCTTAATAAATACTAATTTTACAAATATAAATTTTAAAAAGCATAGTTTTAGCTCTTTAAAAAATATATCATAAATTAAATTTAATAATTAGCGATTTTATGGTATTATTACCACATCTTAATGTTAGGTTATAATATGAAAAAAGCTGTTACTATTTTACTTATTATTGGTTTTATCATTATTGGATATTTCTTTTTTCAAAAACAAAATTTGCTTAAAAACAATGAACTTGTTTTTTATGGAAATATTGACTCACAAACCTCAACACTTTCGTTTAGATTTTTAGGTGAAATTTCAGAAATTTATAAAGATGAAGGCAATCTAGTTAAAGCTGGAGATAAGCTTGCAGAACTTGATAAAAGTTATCTTTTAAATAAACTAGATGAGCTAAAATCTCAAATTTCATTAAATGAAATAAAACTTTCCAAGCTTCAAAAAGGTTTTAGAGAGGAAGATATAGCTAAAGCAAAGGCAAATTTAGATATCTCAAAAGCAAGTTTAAATGAAGCAAGGATAAGTTTTAATAGACAAGCAAAACTCATAAAACTAAAAGCAACATCACAAGATGCCTATACAAAAGCTAAATCAAACCTAGAAGGTCTTGAAGCAAATTTCAATCTTGCAAAAGCAGAATATGAAAAGCTAAAAAATGGTTATGAAAAAGAAGATATAGCTTCACAAATCGAACTTATAAACTCACTTAAAATAAATGCCGAAAAAATTAAACTAGATATGCAAAACTACTCACTTACTTCACCAATTGATGGTGTTATACAAACTAAATTTAAAGAAATTGGTGAGATTTCAAACCCAGGCGAACCAGTTTTTGAAATATCAAAAAAAGATAATTTTTTTGTTAGAGCATATATAGATGAGCCATATATGGGAAAAATTAAAATTGGAGATGAGGTTTTAGTGTATTCAGATATTAAAGATGAACCATATAAAGGTCACATTAGCTTTATTTCAAATATAGCTGAATTTACACCAAAAAATGTCCAAACTATAAAACTAAGGGCTGATTTGGTCTATAGATTTAAAGTAGATATTGATCAAAGCGATGATAAGCTAAAACAGGGAATGCCAGTACATATAAAACTAAAATGATAAAAGCTGTTAATTTAGAAAAGAAATTTAAAAACACAATTGCAATTAACAATATAAGCTTTGAAGCAAAAAGTGGTCTTATAACAGGCTTGATAGGACCTGATGGAGCTGGAAAAACAACACTTTTAAGACTTCTTGTTGGTCTTATGAAGCCAACTTCTGGAAACCTTGAAGTACTTGGCTTTAAGATGCCAAACTCAAGTAAAGAATTTTTATCAAGTATTGGATATATGCCTCAAAATTTTGGACTATACGAAGAGCTAAGCTGCTATGAAAACTTAAAACTTTATGCTACTTTGCAAGATATTCAAAACCAAAATGATAGAATAAATGAACTTTTAGAGTTTACAAAACTAGCTCCATTTAAAAATAGATTTGCTAAAAATTTAAGTGGAGGAATGAAACAAAAGCTTGCACTTTCTTGCGCTTTAATAAGAAAACCAAAACTTCTTTTATTGGATGAACCAGGAGTTGGAGTTGATCCAATAGCTAGAAAAGAGCTTTGGAAGATGGCAAAAGAACTCCAAAAAGATGGCATTACTATAATTTGGGCAACATCATACCAAGATGAGGCAAATTTATGTGATGAGATTATAATGCTAAATGAAGGTGAAATTTTACTTCATGAAAATCCACAAAACGCTAAAAAAATACTTCAAAATAGAGTATTTTTAATAAATACTGATGACAAAAAAACATATCTTGATACTCTAAAATCAAACCCAAATATATTAGATGCCTCTATTTTAGGCGATGATATAAAATTTAGTATTAAAAAAAATGCTAAATTTGAAATTCCAAAAAATGCTAAGACTATAGAACCAAGTTTTGAAGATCTTTTTTTAGATCTATTAAACCCAAAAAATATAAAAATTTCATCTTTAAAAACAGATATTTTAAAAAGCGATAAGCCAGTTATAGAAGCTATAAATTTAACTAAGAAATTTGGTGATTTTACAGCTACAGACAGTATAAATTTTAGTGTAAATAGTGGAGAAATTTTTGGGCTTTTAGGACCAAATGGAGCTGGTAAATCAACTACATTTAAAATGCTTTGCGGACTTTTAAAACCAACTAGTGGAAAAGCATTGGTTCTAGGTCAAGATTTATACGAAAAAGCTCAAGAAACTAAACAAAAAATAGGCTATATGGCGCAAAAATTTTCTCTTTATCAAAATTTAAATTTAACTGATAATTTAGATTTTTTTGCGGGAATTTATGGCTTAAAAGGAAAACAAAAAAAAGAAAAAATTGAGCGAATGATAGAAACTTTTGAGTTTAAAAAATACCTTAAATCAACTGTTTTAGAACTTCCACTTGGTATAAAACAACGCCTTAGTTTAGCTTGTGCGATAATGCATGAACCATCAGTATTATTCTTAGATGAGCCTACTAGTGGAGTTGATAGTGTAACAAGGCGTGAGTTTTGGACTCATATAAATACTCTTTCAAAAAATGGAGTAAGTGTTATGGTAACAACTCATTTAATGGATGAAGCCGAGCTTTGCGATAAAATAATGATAATTTATAAAGGCAAAGATATAAAAACTGGATCACCTAGTAAAATAAAAAGTGATATTAAAAACAATGCAACAATGGAGGAAGCTTTTATAAAGCTTGTAAAAGATTATGAAGATTAAAAATATTAAAGCAATTGCCTATAAAGAAACTTTGCAAGTTTTTAGAGATCCAAGTTCTATTTTAATTGCTTTTATCTTGCCATTAATTTTGCTTTTTTTGATGGGGTATGCTGTTTCGCTTGATTCAAAAAATATTAAATTTGGTATAGTTTCTCATTCAAATCTCACAAAGGATTTAATATCAAATTTTATGGCCTCAAAATTTTTTAATACTGAAGTTGGGAGCAATAAAGAAGAATTTATACAAAGAATTAAAAAAAATGATATAAAAGCACTTTTAATAATAGAAGATGATTTTTATAAAACACACAAAATTCAACTTTTATTAGATGGTAGTGAGCCAAATACAGCAGGACTTATAGCAAAATACTCAAGCCAAATCATAAAAAATTGGGAAATTCAAAACAAAATAACAAGTAAACTAGAAAAAATAAATCCTATAAACTTACAAACTCAAATGAGATTTAACTCAGAAATTTCAAGTAGATATTTTATAATACCAGGTTCAATTGCAGTTATAATGACACTAATAAGCACACTTTTAACCGCTTTAGTAATAACAAGAGAGTGGGAGAGAGGCACGATGGAGGCTCTTTTAGCAACACCAATTAGTATGAATGAAATAATAATTGCAAAACTTATTCCATATCTGTTTTTAGCCTTAGGCTCTATGTTAATGTGCTTTTTAGTCGCATTTTTTTGGTATAACGTTCCTTTTAGAGGTAGTATTTTAATACTTGTAATAATGAGTATTATATATCTTTTTCCATCTTTAACTATGGGTCTTTTTATCTCATCTTTAACTAAAAATCAATTTGTATCCGCTCAAGCTGCCATAATAGCTGGTTTTTTACCTGCTTTTTTAATATCAGGAGCTATTTTTGAGATAAACAATATGCCTGAATTGCTTCAGTATTTTTCATATTTAATTCATGCAAGATATTTTGTAAGCTCACTTCAAACAATATTTTTAGTAGGAGATGTATATAAGATATTTATATTTGATATTATTGGAATGATTAGTGTTGGAGTGTTGTTTTTTATACTTGTAAAATTTAAACTAAAAAGGAGCTTGGATTGAGACTTCTTGCACTTATTAAAAAAGAGTTTTTATCTATAATTAAAGATAAGCAAAACTCAGTTATTGTTTTTTTGGCTCCACTAATTCAGCTTTTAATTTTTTCTTTTTCAATAAATTTAGACATTAAAAACATAGACTTAGCTATTTTTAACCAAAGCAATAGCGAACAAACAAAAGAAATCTTATATAAATTTGAAGGCTCAAAATATATTAGAAATATCTATATGGTGAAAAGTTATGAAGAAGCAAATAAACTATTAGAGCTAAAAAAGGCTATTTCTATAGTTGTTTTTCCACCAAATTTTGGAATTAAAGATAATAATATACAGGTAATATCTGATGGACGCCGCTCAAATTCAGCCCAAATAGCAGAAAGCTATATCCTATCAATGACAAATAAAAACAATAATCTTGAAATTAGAAATTTATATAATCCAAATTTAAATAATTATTGGTGGATTTTGCCAAGTGTTTTTGGCTCAGTTAGCCTAGTATCAGCTTTTGCGCTAACTGCTATGTCAATAGCAAGAGAAAGAGAACTTGGTACTTTTGATCAAATTTTAGTATCTCCTCTTTCAGCACTTCAAATAATGCTTGGAAAACTTATCCCTGCGATAATTATAAGTATTTTTAATGCCACTATTATACTTTTAATTGCATTTTTTGGTTTTAATATACCATTGGTTGGAGATTTATGGCTTTTGTATCTTGGAGTGATAGTATTTTTATTTAGTGTTTGTGGTATTGGTCTTTTTGTCTCATCAATATCAAAAACACAACAACAAGCAATACTTTATACTTTTGTATTTTTACTACCTTCATTTTTATTATCAGGCTTTGCAACTCCTGTTGAAAACATGCCAAATTGGCTTGAGCCTTTTACAAATTTAGTAACTTTAAAATATTACTTGCTATTTTTAAGGAGTATATTTTTAAAAGATATAAGCTTTATCGATAGCTTAGAATACTTAATACCTATGTTTTTAATAGGCGTAGCCTCTTTTATATTTGCAATGCAATTTTTCAAAAGAAAAAGTAGTTAAAAATTTAACTACTAATTTTGTTTTAAATTTATACCTTGATAAAAAAATCACTTTATCAAGCTTTGAAGCTGATATATGTATATTAAATTCATAATTTATATATTAATTCAAAATTTCTTTATTTAGCTACGCAAAATCATTAAAAACCAATTTTTATCCTTTTAAAAATATTAATTTAAAAGCTAAAATTTTATATAAAAATTCCTAAAAAATTTAATAAATATAAGCTATAATAATGATATTGATTTTTATAAAAAGGAAAAAAATATGGAAAAGATAAAATTTAGCGATGGAGTTAGTGAGACTTTACTTATAAATTTATATTTTAGAAGTCTTGAAAATTTAGTTAAAAAGCCTATTTTAAAAGATGAGTTTTCAGGTGAAATTGTTAAACACTTAGACTATGATTTTTCTAAATTCGATAAAAGTAAATTGAGCCGTGTTGGAACAGTAATTAGAGCTAAATTTTTTGATGATGAAATTTTAAAAATAGCAAATGAAAATAAAAATTGTGATTTAGTCATCATTCAAGTTGGAGCTGGGCTGGATACGCGCCCTTTAAGACTTGAAAGTAAAATTTCAAACGCTATTTTTTACGACCTTGACTTGTGTGATGTTATAAATTTGCGTGAAAAACTGGTAAAAAAAGCTAAAAATAATTTTTATATAACATCATCAATGTTTGAAACTACTTGGATGGATGAGCTTGTTAGTAAACATAAAAATGCTAAATTTATCTTTGTATTAGAAGGCGTTACAATGTATTTTGAAAAGCCTAAATTAAAAGAGTTTTTTAAAAATTTACTTGATAGATTTCAGGGTGTTTTAATGGCTGATTTTTTAAATAAATTTGCTGCAAATTTCCCTCAAAGCCGCCATGATGCCATGAAATTTATAAAAAATGCAAAGTTTAAATTTGGAATTGATAGCGAAGATGAAATTTTAGAATTTGATGACAGGCTTAAATTTATTAAAAAAGGTGCAATGTTTGATATGTATAAAAATAGATGGGGAATTTTAGGTTTTATTTTAAGAAATTTCGTTCCAAAAATTAAAAACTCATGCGATATGTATATTTTTAAACTAAATTAAAAATATACAAATCTTTAAAATCAAGCAAAAGAGAGCGAAATTTTAACTCTCTTTTTTAAAAAAGCGGTGGATTTTAGCATTTATTTTTAGCCACTCTTTTAGCTCATATATCGGATGACCGGCATATTGTTTAAAGCCTTCTAAATTTTTACTAACCCCACCTCTTGCTGCTATTTGAGCAAAATCTCCAACTTTTATATGCCCAACAGAGCCACTTTGTCCGCCCATTACAACATTTCTACCAAGTATTGTTGAGCCAGATATCCCTGTTTGTGAAACTATTAAGCAATTATCTCCAAGTTCACAATTATGTCCTACTTGAACAAGGTTATCTATTTTTGTACCTGATTTTATTATGGTTGGCTTAAAAACACCTCTATCTATCGTAGTTCCAGCTCCTATTTCAACATCATATTCTATTATTACATTTCCATTATGATGAATTTTTACATGTTTTCCATCTTTTGTATGAGCATATCCAAAACCATCACTTCCAACAACGCTATTTGCATGAATTATGCAATTATTTCCTATAATTGTATCGTTATAAATAACAACATTTGGATAAATAATGCAATTTTTACCTATCTTTACATTATCGCCAATATAAGCTCCAGGCATTATTAAAGTATTTTCATCTATTGATGAGTCAAACCCAACATAAGCATTTTTCATTATTGTAGCTGTTTTATCAATATTTGCTACATTACCATGCCTAATTAATTCTTTTTTAAAATATTTGCTTAAAATAGCAAAACTAAGATGTGGGTTTTGGCAAACTAAAACTCTAATATGCTCTGGAACATGATTTAGCATTTTTTCACTTACTAAAACAGCCCCTGCTTTAGTATGTTCTAGAAATTTGATATTTTTTACTCCATCGCAATAACTAAGCTCATTTTCCAAAGCCAAATCAAGTGAGTTTATAGCCTTTATATCAAAATCATCACCGCTAAACTCAATATTTAATATTTCACAAATTCTACTAAGCAGCATTTTACATCTCCATTATAACTGAACCACTTCTTACTATATCAATCGGGTTATATTTTTTCATAGTTTTTACAAAACTATCTATTCTAAGCGAGTCATCACATGCCATAACTATTAAAATTTCATCATTGCTATTTGCAACGCTTCCATTATATGACTTTAAAACGGCATCAAGTCCTGATAAATTTTCTAAAAGCGAAATTTTAACTAATGCCATCTCTTTTTCTACAAATTCCCCATCTTCTATAACTTTATAAATTGGAATTAACTTATAAAGCTGTTTAACTATTTGTTCAAAAACTTTAACATCGCCACTTGTTACAATACTAACTCTTGAAAATTCTGTATTTGGAACAGGAGCAACAGTTAAGCTGTCTATGTTATATCCACGACCAGAAAAAAGACCTACTATCCTAGATAAAACACCGTGCTCGTTTAATACTATAACTGAAATTAATCTTCTTTTATCTTTCATTTTTAAAACCTTATTTAAGTATCATATTATATAGTGCACCACCAGCTGGAACCATAGGAACAACATTTTCAAATCTATCTATTCTTGCATCAATCAAAGCTGTCTTTTTGCTTTTGATGGCTTCTTTAAGAGCGTTTCTAAACTCATCTTTTGTATTTGCGACAAAACCTTTTCCGCCAAAACTTTCAATTAATTTCACAAAATCAGGCTGATTGCTAATGTCAGTTGAAGCAAATCTTTCTTTGTAAAAAAGACTTTGCCACTGTCTTACCATTCCTAAAAATTTATTATTTAAAATTATGTTTATGATAGGGAGTTTGTTTTCACAAATAGTTTGAAATTCTTGCATATTCATTAGCACTCCACCATCTCCGTTAAAATTTACCACAATACCATTTTTATTTGCCATCGCTGCTCCAAGAGCTGCTGGAAGACCATATCCCATAGTCCCTAAACCTCCACTTGTTAAAAGTGTTCTTGGGTTTTTAAAAGGATAGTATTGAGCCACCCACATTTGATGCTGCCCAACATCAGTTACTACAATAGCTTTTTCATCATCTATAATTTTAGCAGTTTCTTCTATAACCCATTGTGGTTTTAAAACTTCATCGCTATCATTAAATTTAAGAGGGTGAATCTTATCATAAGTTTTTAAGGTATTTCTCCACTCTTTAAATGAGTTAGAATCAACTTCATTTTTTAATAATGGTATTAAATCCTCAAGCACATTTTTTATATCTCCAACTATAGGATAATCAGCATTTACAATCTTAGAAATTGAACTTGGATCTATGTCAATATGAATAATTTTTGCATTTTTTGCAAACTCGCTTAATTTTCCAGTTACTCTATCATCAAATCTTGCCCCAATACAAAATATCAAATCAGCCTCACTCATAGCCATATTTGCAGCATATTTGCCGTGCATTCCAACCATTCCAAGATTTAATTCATCATCGCTTCTTAAAACTCCAAGTGCCATTAGTGTTTCAACTGCAGGAATTTTTGAAATTTCTGATAGTTTTCTAACCTCATTTGTTGCATTTGAGCTAATTACTCCACCACCTAAGTATAAAAGAGGTTTTTTTGATTTTGATATTAAATTTACAGCTTTTTTAATCTGTCTTTGATTTCCTTTATAGGTTGGTTTATATGTTTTCATTGAAATTTCTTCTGGATAGCAAAACTCACCAAGAGCAGCACTTATATCTTTTGGGATATCAATGTGAACTGGACCAGGTCTGCCACTTCTTGCAATATAAAAAGCCTCTTTTAATACTCTTGGAAGCTCTTCAATAGTTTTTACTAAATAATTATGCTTAACACATGGTCTTGAAATTCCAACAGCATCAATTTCTTGAAAAGCATCTGTTCCAATGAGTGAATTAGCTACTTGGCCACTTATTAATACAAGTGGTATTGAGTCCATATATGCAGTTGCAAGTCCTGTTATTGTGTTTGTAAATCCAGGACCACTTGTTACTATGCAAACTCCAACTTCTCCAGTTACTCTTGCATATCCATCGGCTGCGTGGGCTGCAGCTTGCTCATGTCTAGTTAAAATAAGTTCAAAATCTTTCTCATCATAAGTTGCATCAAATATATTTAATGCTGCCCCTCCTGGATATCCAAAAACTACTTTTACGCCTTCGTTTTTTAGTGCTTGCATTATCATTTGCGAACCAGTAAGCTTTGACATTTTGTTTTTACCTTTAAAATAAAATGCAATATTGTATCAAAACAATATTAATTTAAAATGATAAATTTAGTTAAATTTTACAAATTTTTAGACTAAATTTGGCTAAATTTATATGCTTTTTATAAAATTATAACTACAATATATAAAAATAACAATTCAAAGGAGTTTTTATGAAAAATGGACTATTTATTTTAAGTAGCGATAATGTAAATAAAAGTGAGTCTAAAACCCTATCATTTATAAAAGAAATTTTTAGTACTAAATTTAAAAAAATAGCTATTTTTTCTCCACTTTATAATGAGCATATATCTTCAATAAGTTGTTTTTGCAAAGATGATTTGCAAAATTGTTTTTCAAATCAAAAAGAACTAAGGTTAAAAACAATAAAAAAATATGAAGAAATTTTAGAAAAAAATGACTTTGTTATCATCATAGGTGATAAAAATAAATTTAATACAAATTTAGCAAAAGATATTAATTTGCCTATTTTAACAGAGTATTTAGATGATGATGAGGCAAAATTTGATGAGTTCAAAAGTGCTTTGGATTTTTCTTATAGTGTAGCTGATAAGATTTATTTTAACAAAAGTGATAAATTTGTTTCAACTAGTATTTTAGAGGTAAAACCTGAAATTTTCTTTGATGAGTTAGAAAATGCAAAAACAAATTTCAAAACTCCAATTAAATTTGAATATGAACTTTATAAAAAAGCAAAATCAAATTTAAAAACCGTAGTCTTTCCTGAAAGCGAGGATGAGAGAATTTTAAAAGCATCTGATATTTTGCTTAAAAAAGAGGCTGTAAATGTCATTTTACTAGGCAAGCCTGATGAGATAGATAAAAAAGCAAAAAATTTAAAGCTAAACCTCTCAAAAGCAACAATTATCAATCCTTTAAAAAGCGAGCTTTTAGATGAGTTTGTAAATGAGTTTTATGAGCTTAGAAAACATAAAGGCATAACTTTAGAAGATGCAAAAAAAATTATGCTTGATAAAAACTACTTTGCAACAATGCTTGTTTTAGTCGGAAAAGCTGATGCCATGATAAGTGGCGCTGTTGGAACTACGGCTGATACTATCCGCCCTGCTTTGCAACTTATTAAGACAAAAGAGGGAATTTCAACAGTTAGTGGGGCTTTTTTAATATGTTTAGAAGATGAGGTTTTAGTTTTTGGGGATTGTGCTGTGGTGCCTGAGCCAACTGCTAAAGAGCTTTGTGATATTGCCATATCCCTATCATCTACAGCAAAATCTTTTGGTATTGAGCCTAAAATCGCACTTCTTAGCTACTCAACTGGTGAAAGTGGCAAAGGAAAAAGTGTCGATAAAGTAAAAGAGGCTCTGAATTTAGCAAAAGAGAGTTTGGGCGAAGATGTCGATGGACCACTTCAATTTGACGCTGCAATTGATGAAAAAGTAGCGAAGAAAAAAATGCCAAACTCAAAAGTAGCAGGCAAAACAAATACCTTTGTCTTTCCAGATCTAAACTCAGGAAACATCACCTACAAAGCAGTTCAAAGACTTACAGGATGTGTTGCAATGGGACCGATTTTACAAGGACTAAAAAAACCAGTAAATGACTTAAGTAGAGGTGCGAGCGTGGAAGATATCGTAAATACAGTGCTAATTAGCGCAATTCAAGCAGGAAATTGATATGAAAATTTTAGTATTAAACTCAGGAAGTAGCTCAATCAAATTTAAACTTTTTGATATGAATGGGCGAAATGCCATTTTAGATGGCTTTATCGAAGAGATTGGAAGCGAGCACTCTAAAGTCAATATAAACTATGGCAATGAGCTTTTTGTAAAAGATGTCGCCATAAAAGACCACTTAGAGGGCATGGACTATCTAAATATTTTTTTTAAAAAGAGTAAAGTTTTAAAAGATTTTAGCGAACTTGATGGCATAGGCCACAGAGTTGTTCATGGGGGAAATAAATTTCAAGACTCAGTCATTATAGATGATGAAGTTATAAAAACTATCGATGAACTTTCAGAGCTTGCCCCACTTCACAACCCTGGGCATTTAGCAGGAATTAGAAGTGCTATGGCTGAAGCGCCAAATGTCCCAAATGTAGCGGTATTTGACACAGTTTTTCACCAAACAATGCCGCAATATGCCTACATGTATGCAATTCCGTATGAATATTACGAAAAATATGGCGTTAGAAAATATGGCTTTCACGGAACTTCGCACAAATATGTTACCGAACAAGCGGCAAACTACATGGGAATAAGACTTGATGCCTTTAATGCCATCTCGCTTCACATTGGAAATGGCGCAAGTGTAACTGCCATAAAAGGTGGAAAGAGCATAGATACCTCAATGGGAATATCGCCACTTGAAGGACTTATGATGGGAACAAGAAGCGGAGATATCGATCCTGCAGCGCTCTATCATATCGCCAAAATAACAAACAAAAATCAAGCAGAAATTGACTATATGCTAAATAAGGAAAGCGGACTTTTAGGAATTTGTGGTATGAGTGACATTAGAAAAGTAAAGAGAATGATTTTAGATCATGATGATGAAAGAGCAAAGCTAGCTTACAATATGTACATGTATAGGATCACAAAATATATTGGCTCATACTTTGCCATAATGGGCAGAGTCGATGCTATCATCTTTACAGCTGGAGTTGGCGAAAACTACGCTCACTTAAGAGCTGATATCTGTAAGACGATAAATCACTTTGGCGTAAATATCGATGATGATTTAAATGAGTTAAAAAGCAACTCAATTAGATTTATAACCAAAAGAGACTCAGTTATAAGGGCTTTGGTAGTACCAACAAACGAAGAGCTTGCCATCGCACTAGAGGTTAGAAAACTTATCAAAAATAAGAATTTCATCTAAAGTAAAGGATAAATTATGCTAAAAGATATGCTTTATATAACAGCGGGTGGGTTTTTAACCATCAAAGACAGAGTTCAAAAAGAACTAAATGCTCTTGAAAATCGTGGCAAAATCACAAAAGAGGATAGCAAAGCCTTTATAGACAGACTTTATGAAAGAGCTGAGGCCGAGCACAGACAAAATATGGAGTATTTTAAAGAAGTTGCTAGTGAGCTAAATTTGGCAAGCAAAGATGACATAGCAAGAGTTGAAAAAAAACTTGATGAGATTTTAAAAAAGATGAAAAGCTAGGTAAAAATGACAAAAAATCTCTATAGTCCGCTAAGAATCTATAAGATTTTTCATCTTTTACTAACATTTTATCTACTTATTAAAAGGCGTGAGAGCTTTTTGTTTATAAAGAGCATAAAAGCCGATAAAATTACCTCTTACATCAATTATCTTGGACCGAGCTTTATAAAAATGGCGCAAGTTTTAGCCACAAGAAGTGACTTTTTCCCGCCTAATTATCTAAATGAGCTTAAAAAAATACACGATAATTTGCCACCAATGAGCCAAAGTGAGCTAGAGAAAGTTTATGAAGACAAAGGTTTTATAAATTTTAACAAAACTCCAATAGCAAGTGCCTCTATTGGGCAAGTACATGAGGCTTTTTTAAAAGATGGTAGTAAAGTTGCCATAAAAATAAGGCGATATAATATCGAAAAAATAGTAAAAACTGATATAAAAATCATCTCTTTTTTAAATGTAATTTTTAAGCCACTTTTTTCGCACTATACAAAAAACTCAATAGAAGCTGTAATTAGCGAGTTTGCAAGCACTATTATAAAAGAAACTAGTATGAGAATAGAGCTTACAAATTTAAAGAAATTTTCTAAAATTTACCAAGATTCAAACATCATTTTTCCAAAATATTACGAAGAGCTTAGCAACGATAATATGCTTGTAATGAGCTTTGAGGAGGGATTTAGGTTTGATGATAGAAAAAATATTGAAGAGTTTAAAATTGATATTAAAAAAGCGATAAATGACCTAGTTTTGTTTTATGTAGAGCAAATGCTGATTCGGGGCTATTTTCACGCTGATCCTCATCCTGGAAATGTCTTTATAAATAAAAACTCGCAGATAATTTTGCTTGATTTTGGTATGGTAAAATCAGTCTCAAATGAGACTAGACTTAACATAATCTCGCTTTTAAAAGCTGCAAATGAGCAAAACTATGAAGAGTATATCGCCGCTTGCAAAAATCTTGGAATTAGTGCTTATGAAACGCCAACTACGATGCTTGCTGAGTTTGTGGAGCAAATTTTTGATATATTTTCAAATGACTCACTTAGCAAAACAACAATGCAAAATTTAGCCTTTGAAGTTATGGCAAATACCGCTAAATTTCCCTTCAAACTCCCTGCCGAAGCTATCTATATCCTAAGAGTAAGTGCCATTATAGAGGGTCTTGGCACTAGTTATTTAGAAAATTTTAACGGTATAAAAGATATACTTCCAATCTTAGTTAAAAATATCCCACGAGCAGTTGGTGCAAAAGAGACTTTAGTTGATACTATTTTTGATGAATTAAAGGAGCTTCCGCAAAACCTGCACTATATAAAAACAAGTTTTCACAAGATAAGCTCGGGACAGATAGAAACAAATATCTCTAAATCACAGCTTGAATACTTTAAAAAGGCGATTGATGAAAAGGTTAGCGAGCTTATTTTTGGACTAGTTTTAATCCTAACTTCATTTTTTATCCTGCTTTTAGATGATGGTTTTAAATTTATAGCCATTGCTTTTTTTATAGCTGGAGTTTTAAGGCTGATTTATAAAAGATAAATGCTTTGTATATTAAAATATTTATAACTTTTTGAAAGTTAGCTTATAAATAAAAAATTTGAAAATAAAAAACCTTTGCTGATAATTGAATGACAACCTTTATTATCTCTTCCTACCAAAAATTTTCTTTTTTATATTTTCATAAGCTTTTTTTGCTCTAGTTTTTGGATTATCTATTAAAAATTTAGTTGAGTTTTTATCATAATTTTCATTTATTATATCCTTTGCTAGAAAAACTTTTATAGTTTTTTTGCCATTTTCAAAAACTGGATTTATCCATAAAGGATTATAAAAAACATCGACTATTTTAGTGGAATTTTCATCTTTTGATATTAAAATTTCATAAGCAACGCTTTGCTCACTTTCTATATTACCAATCGTTTCAACCCTTTGATTTGATATGAAATTTCCGCAAGAATACGCTATAAAGCCATTTTGATTATACCACGCAATCTCTTGTGAAACATGAGGATGATTTCCAATGATAGCATTTGCACCAAAACTAATAATTTTTTTGGCTAAATTTTGCTGATTTTTGTTTGAATAACTTTGATACTCTATACCCCAATGTGGAAAAACAACAATAAAATCAGCCCCGTAATTTAAAAGTTTGTCAATATCACTTTTAATTTTTTCTTCATCCAAGAAATTTAATAAACTTTTTTCTTCAGAATTTAGCGAGTTTTCAAGCCCATTATAACCATACGAATAACTCAAAAGCCCTATTTTAACACCTTTTACTTCTAAAAGTTTAAATTTATTTCCTTTTCCTGTGCCAAAATTAAAAAGTCCGGCATTTTCTATAGCCTCATTTGTTGTTAAAATACCATCTATTCCACCATCAAGAGCGTGATTATTCGCTGTTGATAGAGCATGAAAACCAGTATCTTTTAAGGCTTTAAAAATTTCAGCTGGAGTATTAAAAAGTGGATATCCCTTATAAATTAAATTTGGATTTGATGAGCTTTCAAAATTTCCAATAACCAAATCACCACTTTTTAAAAATTCTTTAATATTACTAAATTGCGGCGAAAAATCAAACTCACTACTATTTCTATCATAAGCATAATCAAGCTGTGGCTTATGTGTCATAATATCACCAGTAACAATGATTTTAATAACACTTGCAAAAGTAAAATTTATAAATAAAATTAAACTTAAAAAAAATTTCAAATTTCAACCTTAAAAAAAATCGATAAATTATAACTATTATTCATTAAAACTAAGTTATTTTAAATTAAATTAATTTGCGATGTATTCAACAAATAAAATATGTGAACGTTGTACTATATTCACAACGATCAACAATAACTTAAAAGATTTCATATAAAACTTGGCGCGTCATTTGAAAACAGTATTAAATCCCCAGCTTTTGTTTTTTCGCTTAATGTTTTTATAAGATCGTTTTTGTCTTTTAAAATAAACAGTTTATTTTTATCACAAATTTCACTAAAAATCTTTGCATTTAATTCACCAGTTACGATAATTAAATCAAAAATTTCATTTATGATTTTCGCTAAGTTTTCATTCATCTGTTTTGTGGCTTCTACTATTCCTGGAGTTACGATAACTTTATTCCCATCATATTCTCTAACAAGCTCATAGCTTGCACTCATACCTTCAAAATTTCCATTAAAGCCATCATCTATTATAAACTTAGGTGTTTTTGATACGATTTGAAGGCGGTGCTCTACACTTTTTAAATTTGAAATTTTTAATTTTATTTCATCTATTTTTAAACCTAAAAATTTCGCCACACATATACAAACTGCTAAATTTGAAGCATTAAAAATACCTAAAATTGGTGCATGAAATTTATAACTTTCATCAAATTTCATCTCAAAACTAACGCCATCTAAATTTGCTTTGATATTTTGTAAATACTCATCATAAATAACTATTTTATCATCATCTTTTTTTAAGGTTGAGCTATGTAAAAAAGCCTTTTTAAGTCTTTCTGAGTTTAAGGCTTCAAGTTTTGTTTTTCTTATATTATCAATACTTTTAAAATATTCAATATGTTGACTTCCTATCTCACCAACAATAACAATTTGTGGTTTTAAAAATTTTGTTATCGCATCAATATCGCCATTTTTCCTAGCGCCAGCCTCTGCTATGTAAATTTGCACATCGGTATTTAAATTTTCATTTATGTCTTTTACTAAGCCCATTAATGTATTTACACTTCTTGGGGTCTTATAACAATTAAATTTTTCATTTAAAATTTGATATAAAAAATTTTTAATACTTGTTTTTCCATAGCTTGCTGTAATTTGTATGATTGTTAAATTTGGCATACTTTCTAATTTTTTTTGTGCTTTTTGCATATAAATTTTCGCATTTAGCTTTTCAAAGCAAAAACTTATAAAAAAAGATATAAAAAGAGGTGCAAAGACTGGAAGAACAAATGCTTTTTTAAACAAAATAATATCTAAAAACAGAGTTGTTAAAATTAAAATTAAAAAAAATCTTTTAACTCTTGAGGTAAAAACTAATTTTTTATCAAGTTTTTTATGCCAAATAATAAGACTTGGTAATAAAATAATATAAAAATATATGAAAAACAAATTTTCATTTATAAGTCTTAATCCAAAATAACAAACTATTGGAATAAATAAAAAAATCAGATGCCAAAGAGGTTTAGTAAAGTGAAAAAATACTCTTTCAAATTTATAAGAAAACCACTGAAGAGTTGTTATAAGGTAAAAACCTAGAGATAAAATTAATAAAAAATGTGTAAGAAATTTTAAAAAAATCATTTTTTATCCTCTTCTTTTTCAATTTCTTTTAAGGCTTTTTGAACTTTATATTTATAAATATCGCTAAATCTAATCGCTCTTTTTTTTCTTTTTTTTGAATCATCTTGAGCTAAATCAATATTTTTTGTGTCATTTTCTACACTTTTTTCAGATTTGTTTTCTAAAATTTGTGTATCCTTATCTGCTTTATCTATGAGTTTTTCGCTTTTAGAATCATTATTTAAAACTTCTTTGCAATCTTCATCTTTTGGTATTTTTCTATCTAAATTAGGCTTATTATCTATTTTTTTTCTTTTTACAACATCACTTACTAAAACTAAATCTTGCACAACTTCATCATCAGATAAATCTTTTTCATCTTTTTTTGCATTATTTTCATTAATAACTATTTCATCTATTTTTTTATCATTATCGTTGTTGTTAGCTTTTTTTGCTTTGTTATCTTCTTTAAATTCATCTTCTTTATTAAATTCTTTATTTTTTTCTAAACTTGTTGAGGCCTCTTTTTTTGCTATATCTTCATTTAATTTGCTATCTTTTTTTTGCCCTTGAGCAACATCTTCATTTTTTTTATCATCTTGATATTCTCGCTCATAAACTTCTAAAACCTCATAATCATCATCTAATTTATCATAGATAAATTTATTTCCAATGATTGGCCCTTGCATGGTTTGGCTATTTTTATCTTCTGTTTTAGTTTCATTTTTTGTATTTATTTCATCAAGGTTTTTTGTTTTACTAAAATCATTTGTTATGATTAAATCTTTCTCATCTTTTTTTTGATTTAGCTCATCTGATTTTTTATTTTCGTTGTCGTTTTTTACTATATCTACATCTTTTTCTTGATTATTGGTTATTTTTTTATTTTTTGAATTTTTACTGTTTTTTTTAGGATCATTCGTTTCGTATTCTCGCTCATGAACTTCTAAAACCTCATAATCATCATCAAATTCATCATAAATAAATTTTTTATCTTCACTTGATTTATCTATTTTTAATTCACTATTTTCATTTTTTTCATTAATATTTTTAAAACTATTTTCTATAGTATCTGAAATAAATTTAGAATGTATTAAAAAGAAAAAGTGATCTCCTGCGAGTGGAAAAAACTCACTATTTTTAATTAGCCTATTTATTGTTTTGCCACTTTCAAGACTTACAGCTTTATCACCCTCACCCCAAAAAATAAGCGTTTTAGCTCTAGTTTTTGAAAAAATCTCTCTAAAGTCTTCATCAACTACATTTTTTAAAGTATCATACATAACTCTACTCATTCCTGCGACATCTTTTGTAGCAAAGAGTTTATAAAGTCCTGCGAAACCAAATATTTTTAAAAATTTATAAAGTTTTATTTTAAATTTTACTATAAAAGGCTTTTCTTCAACGATTCCAGCAGTACTTAAAAGAACTAAATTTTCTGGTCTTAAAAGAGTTGCTATCTTACCGCCAAAACTATGACCCATAATAATATCTGGCTTTAGTTTTAATGAGCTTAAAAAAACTTGAACAATTTTTGCATATTTTATAGAATCAAGCTCATAAAAAATATCGCTTCTCCCAAAACCGGGTAAATCTATATAAATTTGCTTAAATTCATTAAGGTAAGAGCCAAAAGCTTTCATCATTATCTCTTTATTTGCACCCCAACCATGAATTATTAAAATAGATTTTTCTTTGTCTGGATTTTTAATTTCATAGCTGATTTTATAAGTTTTAGCCAAGTATGAAATTTCTCTAATCGCCATCTTTGTGCCTTTTTTGTGAATATACTATATCCAAAAGCTCAACAGCACGCTCTAGTCTTTCATACTCTTTTAGGCTAAGCATAACAGCTTCAAATTTATTATTTTTAACAATAACAGCTTTTTTAAGCTCACCATCACTGACTTTTGATAAAACCGCACTGAAATTCCTTACAACTTCAGTTGCGGTATAAATTTCATCTTGTTTAAAACTAGGCATTTACAACCTTTACATAAAATTATATGTAAAATTTATCATATTTTTAGTTAAATTTTACTTATAAACAGAAATTGATTTTACATAATTATAATCTATCTCTATTTTTTTATAACTTGGCAAATTTCTAGCTAAATCATAAAGTCTATCTTCAAAGTTATCAAACAGATAATGAGCTAAACTTCCTGGATTTGTATTTATCTCATTTAGATAAATTTCATCATCAATTATAAAAAAATCACATCTTATAAGGCTTCCATCAAATCCGTATGAATAAATTTTAGAAAAAGCTTTTCTTAATTTTTCTTTTAATTTTTCATCTAAATTAGCTTCTTTTATGGTCTTACTATCACTAAATCTCAAGTATTTTTGATCAAAATCTAAAAATTCATCTTTATTTGGCTCTTCTATCATAGAAAATTCCATCTTTGAGTCTGCTTTATAACCAGCTAAATTACACTCTCTAACACCTTCAAAAAAAGGTTCAACTAAAAGCGTATCATCAAACTCAAAGCTCTTATCAAGTGCATATGTAATCTCACTCTCATCTTTAACGATGCTTATACCAATACTGCTTCCAAGAGTTGCTGGCTTTAAAATAAAAGGTGGTTTTATAGTTATTTCTTCATTTCTTTTTAAAATTTGATAATTAAGAGTTTTTACTCCTGTTATATTTGCTAAAAATTTAGTTAAAACTTTATCATAACTTAAAATTGCTGGTTTTAGTCTTGTACCTATAAATTTAACATCAAAAAACTCAAATAAAGATGCTAGTTTTCCATCTTCTCCATCACATCCATGGATTAAATTTACATAAACTTGAACATCTATTTTTTTGCTACTAAAAGCACCTTCGCTAAAAAAACCACCATTTTTAAGTATAAGTTTTTTTGATTTTTTATACTCAAAGCTGCTAAAATATGTAGCTTTCATATTTTTTGGATCTATTAAGTAAAAATCTCTATCTTTATCACAAAAAATAAATTTAACCTCTTTTTTCAACACATCTTTTAAAGTTATAGCTGATACTATGCTTATTTCATGCTCATAACTTTGTCCACCAAATACAAGTCCTAAATTCACTATTTTTCTCCTTATTTATGCTAATTTTTTTAATGCTTCTTTTATAAGATCTGCTGTATTTTGAGCTTTGCAAGTTGGTAAAATTTTAAGAATTTTATCTCTTTTAAAGCCTAAACTTTCAAGTGCCATTATGCTTTCGCTTTTATAACTTTCTAAGTTTTGGCTACTTATTAATTTTGCATCACTTAATTCTGCTATTATCTTTCTAGCAGTTTTAAGACCAATCCCAGGAACTGTCGTAAGAACCTTTGTATCGCCATTTATAACAGCACTTGCAAAATCACAATATTTTAAAGTAGAACAAACTGCCATCGCAGTGCTTGCACCAACACCACTTACTTTTAAAAGAACTTCAAACATCATTTTTTCATCACTGTCTTTAAAGCCATATAATAAATTTGCATCTTCTCTAACGATTTGTTTTATTAATAAAGCTGTTTCTTCGCCCTTTATAAGGGTTGCTGAGCAATTTAATGAAATGATAATTCCATAGCTTATTCCGTTATTTAGCTTTATTACGGCCATGCCAGGCTCTAATTTAGTTAAAATACCTTCAATCTCAACTATCATTTTCTTCCTTTTAAATTTCTATTTTATCTCTTTAATAAGCTTATTTAAAGCCTCATTTACTGAAATATCCATATATTTTAAAATCGTATCAGTTGAAGGATCTGGCACAAAAGTGTGGTTTTTAATAACACCTGATTTTAAAATTTCTGAGTTTTTAACAAGCTCATATCCCAAAATAACTTCAGCTTGATCAAAATTTACTTGCAAAGACAAAAGTGAAGTATTTAAAATTAACGCATCTTTTGTAGGTCTAAAAATTTGCTCAAATTCACACTCTGATGAAACTGCACTAACAATTCCTTTATAAACCATCTCACTTGGTGTTGTGATATATTTCGCATCATCAACATAGATTATATTATTTTTACCATCTACAATTAAAATATTTCTACTATCGGCTAAATTTAAAGCTTGTATATTTGCAACATAAATTCTTTTTGGATTTTGTAATTTATTATTGCAAACCTCGCCTTTATAGGTCATCTCGTAGTATCTTATGGGATGTGCTTTTTTACCTAAACAGCCACTTAATAAAACAGCCACGCAAGCTGTTAATAATATCTTTTTATACATTTTCTTCCTTTCATTTTAATCTAGAGTTTGAGATCTTTTTTGCTTTTGTGTATCTCTAAAAAAGAAATCATACGGATCGTCTTCTAACCTAAACAAAGCATTTTGAAACTCTCGAAGCGTTTTTTTAAACTCTATTAAAGTCAAAGATGTTTCATGTAAAGTAGGAGATAATATTTCTTTTATATCATAATTTCCATTTTTCAAATCAGAGTTTATCAAATTTAAGGTTTTATTTAAATTAAGAGCTGTTTTATTTGCATTTTTTGCAAAATTATCTGCATTTTTAACTAATTCATTAAAATTTTTTAAACTTTCATCGATGTCCGATTTATCGATCTTTGCTAAAATTTCATCAAGATTTTTTAAAATGGAATTTAACTTAGCAAAATTTTCAGCGTTGCTTAAATTTGAGGCTGTTAAATTTATAGAGCTTAATGTTTGTTTTAAATTTTGTAAATTTTCATCATCTAAAACTGAGTTTATTTTTTTAATTGCTTCACTAACTCCTGTTGTTATGGCTTTTGCCTCGGAGTTAAACTTACTTAAAAAACTTTTATCTAAGTATAAAATTGGCCTTTCATTTTTAGAAAAATTCTCACCATCTCCTTTTGATAAATTTAATGTAGTAAGTCCACTAAGGCCTTGAATTTCAGTGGTTGCAATACTGTTTTTCTTGATAGGAAAATCTTTTTGAACATCGATAGTTATCTCAATTACTCCATAATCGCTATCTTTTGCAAAATTTATATCTTTTACATATCCAGCTGGAACTCCTATATATTTTACTACTGAGCCTTCTTTTAGTCCGTTTGGAAGCTCTTTTGTGTGTATATAATAAGTTTTATAATGAACATTTGAATCAGATCTTGTAGTCATCCACCAAACAAAACAAATAGTTAAAATTCCTACCAATATAGTAAAAATTCCAACAATTGTAAAAGAGTTTTTATTTTCCATTAATTTTCCTTATTTTTGCTATCAAAAAGCTCTTTTAAAGGGTTATTTTCAAAATTTTTAACTTCTTCTATGTTTCCCTCAAAAGCCACTTTTTTATTATCAATTATTAAAAATCTATCAAGTATATTAAAAATAGAGTCACTATCATGAGTTACCATGCCAACTGTTATTCCTAAACTATCTCTTAAACTAACTATTAACTCATCCATTCTTCTAGCACTTACTGGATCAAGTCCTGAGTTTGGCTCATCTAAAAAAAGCACTCTTGGACTTAAAACTAAAGCTCTTGCAAGAGCAACTCTTTTTTTCATACCACCACTTAACTCACTTGGAAAAAGCTTTGCCGCATCTTCTTTTAAGCCTGATTTTTTAAGCCAAAACATAGAAATATCTCTAATATCGTTTTTGTTTAAAGAGCTATATTCTCTAAGTAAAACTCCAATATTATCAAGTACATTCATAGATGAATAAAGTGCACCAAACTGAAACATAACGCCTGTTTTAAGCTTTATCTCTTCCCTTTGATTTATATTAAGTGACCACAAGTCTTTATCAAACATATAAACTTTTCCATCACTTGGCTCTTTCAAATAAATCAAAGTTTTCATTAAGGTTGTTTTACCACTACCGCTTCCACCTAAAAAGCCATAAATTTCACCCTCTTTTATATGAAAACTAGCATCTTTATGGATCACCTTATCACCATATTTTATAGTTAAATTTTTAGCTTCTATAAACATTATAAATCAACTTTAAGAAAAAATATAGCAAACAAACAATCAATTAAAATAACCCAAAATATCGCATTTACAACACTTTTTGTAGTAAGTTCTCCAATGCTTGATGTACTTCCAGTTACTTCAAAACCTCTTAAGCACCCTATTAAAGCTATTGCCATTCCAAAAAATGGCGCTTTTACAAGTCCAATGTAAAAATGCCTTATTTCAACTAAATTTTTAAGCCTATCAAAATAGGTTGAAAAATTAATTTCTAAATAATAATATGAAACTAGCATTTGACCCAAAATACTTGCCATATCTGCTAAAAAAACAATAAATGGCATAATAATAATCATAGCTAAAATACGCGGAATAACTAAATTTATAAATGGATCAAAACCCATTGTTTTCATCGCATCAATTTCTTCTGTTATTTTCATAACACCAATTTGAGCAGTAAAAGAAGATGCACTTCTTCCAGCAACTACGATAGCTGCGATTAATGGGCTTAATTCTCTAAAAGTAAGCATCCCCATAATTTCAACTATAAAAAGTGTTACTCCAAAACTTGAGAGCATTTCTGAGCCTATATAAATAAGCACAATTCCTATTAAAAATGAGGTTAAACAGACTATAAAAACTGCATTAATTCCCGCATCGTTACAGACATTTGAAATAGCCTTAAACCTAAGTTTTTTTAAATTTAAAAGATTATAAAAAGATTTTATACTAAGCTCTCCAAAAAAGCTTAAAAAGCTTAAAAAGCTTAAATATGCACCATAAACTGAAATTCCAACTTCTTCAAAAAAATTTCTTTTTTTAAATTTATATGTTTTTTTAGGGATGTCATCTTTAATCAGTGAAAATATAGAATCAAATTTTTCATTTGAGTTTGCAAAATCAATTTTTAAATTATTTTTTAATGCAAATTTATAGATAATTATAGCAATAGCATAGTCTATACTCTTTAAATTTGAAAAATCAAAAGTAACTTTATCTTTACAATTTTTAATATCTTTTTTTATAAGAGAGACAGTTTTTTTGCTAATTTTATAATCCCAAATTCCATTTAAAAAAATAACTGAATTCTCAACACTAAAAGAGTTTTCTTGCAAATTTAACCTTAAATAAAAAAATAAGGTTAATTATACTATAATCTTTCTTTACTTTAAATTAATAAATAGGTAGTTAAATTTGGCTAAAAAAAGGGTTTTTGCAGGGTTTTTTACAAATAGCATAGGAATACTTGTTTCTAGAATTTTAGGGCTTTTTAGAGACCTTTTAACAGCTAGTGTTTTAGGTGCTGGAGTTTGGAGTGATATTTTTTTTATAGCATTTAAATTACCAAATTTATTTAGAAGACTTTTTGGCGAGGGTGCTTTTACTCAAGCTTTTTTGCCAGGTTTTACTCAAGCTAAAAAAAAGGCTATTTTTGCAACAACTGTTTTAATAAAATTTACTATTTTTATACTATTTTTAACCCTTTTAGTTAATCTTTTTGCTCCGCTTTTTACAAAATTTTTAGCCATTGGATTCGATAAACAAACTATAAATTTAGCAGTTCCTTATGTAAGAATAAATTTTTGGTATTTAACTTTTATATTTTTAGTTACACTATTTGCCTCGCTTTTGCAATATAAAGATCATTTTGCAACAACAGCCTTTTCAACAGCACTGCTAAATATCTCAATGATAATATCTTTAATTTTAGCAAAATCAAAAGATGATGAAACTATAGTGTTATATCTTAGTGTAGGCGTTGTAATTGGTGGGATAATGCAACTTCTTGTGCATTTATTTGCTTTAAAAAAACTAAAATTATTAAGATATTTTGGTGTTGGAATCACTGCATTAAAAAAAGGAAAAAAAGCTGATACAAAAGGCTTTTATAAAAACTTTTTTCACGGAGTAATTGGCTCAAGTGCAGCACAAATTGGGGCTTTTATAGATACTTGGTTTGCAAGTTTTTTAGCTTTTGGAAGTATAAGCTATCTATACTATGCAAATAGAATTTTCCAGCTTCCTCTTGCTCTTTTTGCTATTGCACTATCAACAGCACTTTTTCCAAAAATTGCAAAAGCAATAAGTAAAAATGATGATAAAACTGCTTTGATTCTACTTTCTAAAGCATTTCATCTACTTTTTGCCTTGCTTTTATTTTCTACAATTGGTGGTGTTATTTTAAGTAAAGAGATAATTTGGCTCTTGTTTGAAAGAGGTGCTTTTACAAGAAGTGATACTATAAACTCAATGTTTGTTTTAAGTATGTTTATGATTGGACTACTTCCTTTTGGACTAGCTAAAATTTTTTCGCTCTGGCTTTATGCAAAAAATAAACAAAATATAGCTGCAAAAATCGCAATTAAAAGCCTTATTTTAAATATAATAAGCTGTTTTTTACTTATAAAACCTTTAGGCGCAGCAGGCTTAGCACTAGCTAGCTCAATTGGTGGTTTTTACCTATTTATTATGAATTTAAAAGAGTTTGGCTTTAGAAATTTTTTAGATATAATAAGCCCTAAAAAAATCTTTATAATACTTGCTTTATGCTTAGTAGAGGTTTTATTGCTTTTAGTTTTTAAGGAAATAATTAATGATTATATTTGATAGTGTTATGAAAAAAAAGGTAAATTTTGAACCTATTGATAAAAATATTGTAAGAATTTATCTATGTGGTCCAACAGTTTATGATGATGCTCACTTAGGACATGCAAAAAGTGCGGTTAGTTTTGATCTATTAAGAAGAGTTTTTATAAATTTAGGTTACGAGGTTAAATTTGTAAGAAATTTTACTGATATAGATGATAAAATTTTAAATAAAATGAAAACTAGCGGCAAAAGCTTAGAAGATATCACAAATTTTTATATAAAAAGATATTTGGATGATATGGATAGCCTAAATGTTTTAAGGCCAGATTTAGAGCCAAAAGCCACTGAAAATTTAGAAAATATAATTAAATATATTTCAAAATTACTAGATAATGGCATGGCTTATAAAATAAAAGATGATGGCATTTATTTTGATACAAAAAAAGATAAGAAATATCTTAGTTTAAGCAAAAAAAACAGCGATGATGAGGCTATAGCAAGAGTAAAAAGTAATGAATTAAAAAAAGATCCAAAAGATTTTGTTTTATGGAAATTTGATGAGTTATGGTATGAAAGTCCTTTTGGAAAAGGGCGTCCTGGTTGGCATACAGAGTGCGTTGCTATGATAAAAGCTCATCTTGATTCAAACAATAAATTCTACTCAATTGACATTCATGCAGGCGGAATGGATCTACTTTTTCCACATCATGAAAATGAAGCTGCACAGTGTAGATGTGGTGAGTATAAAAATCTTTCAAAATACTGGATGCATAATGGCTTTGTTCAAATAGACAATCAAAAAATGAGCAAAAGTTTAAATAATAGCTTTTTTATAAAAGATGCCTTAAAATTAGTTCCTGGTGAGGCTTTAAGATTCTATCTTCTAAGCTCACATTATAGGGCAAATTTTAACTATAACTTAGAAGATTTAAAAGCCTCTAAAAAAAGACTTGATAAAATTTATAGACTTTTACAAAGAGTTGATAACTTTAAAATAGGAGAGTTAAATTTAGAGCTTAAAGATGAGATAATAAAAGCTTTAAGTGATGATTTAAACACTTCAAAAGCTTTTGCAGTAATTGATGATTTTATAAATTTAAGTAACGATTTTTTAGATAAATTCCCAAAAGATAGATCTAAAAAAGGCGAAATTTTAGCAAATTTAGAGTTTATTAAAAATATTTTTGGAATTTTAGAAGATAAAAATTACTTTAAATTTGGCATAAGCAATGAACAAAAAGAAGAAATTGAAAATTTGATAAATCAAAGATATGAAGCTAAAAAAGAAAGAAATTTTATAAAAGCTGATGAGATAAGAGATAAATTATCAAAAAATGGAATTTCTATAATGGATACGCCAAATGGCACAACTTGGGAGAAGATTTAAATGAAAAAAAGCGAATTAAATAAAGGCTTAAAAGAAGTTTTTAAAAGATTTTTGCCCTACATAAAAAACTATATACCACAATTTTGTTTTGCAATAATAGGTATGATTATGGCAGCAGCTGGAACATCGCTAACTGCATGGCTTATAGAACCTGTTTTAAATAAAATTTTTATAGAAAAAAATGAAAATTTACTATACATTTTACCTTATGCAGTTATTTTTGTATATTTTATAAAAGGAGCTGGCGGGTATATGCAAAGATATTTTACCGTTTATATAGGTCAAGATATTATACGAGAATTTAGAGAAAAAATGGTAAAAAATCTAACTAATTTGGATATGAAATTTTTTAACGAAATACGCACAGGCGAACTGATAAGTAGAACTATAAATGACATTGATAGAATTAGAAATATAGTATCAAATATGATACCTGAGTTTTTTACAAATTTACTTACCATTATTGGTCTTTTAGGTGTTGTAATTTATCAAAGTCCAAAACTTGCTTTTTTTGCTTTAATCATACTTCCAGCAGCTATTTACCCACTAAGTTTATTAGCGAAAAAAATGAAAAAAATATCAAGACAGTCCCAAGAAAAAACATCTGATATAAGCTCGGTTTTAAGCGAAATTTACACAAATATAGAGATAATTAAAGCAAATAACACAGAAGAAAAAGAGCTAAATAGATTTAAAAAAGAAAATAATAAGTTTTTTAAACTAAACTTAAAATCAGTTAAAATAAACGAACTCGTAAGCCCATTAATGGAGACTTTGGGTTCAGTTGGAGTTGCAGTTGTTATAATCGTTGGTGGAAAAAGCGTTATTGATGGCACAATGAGTGTGGGAAGCTTCTTTTCATTTTTAACAGCACTGTTTTTACTCTATACTCCAATTAAAAAAATATCAAGTCTTTATAATAACATGCAAGATGCAGTAGCTGCAAGCGAAAGAACATTTGAACTAATTGATAAAACACCTTCAATTGTTGGAGGAACGAAAGATTTTCCAGATGATGCAAAAAGCATAACATATCAAGATGTTTATTTAAAATATGGCGATAAAGATGTTTTAAAAGGCATTAGTTTTAGCGCTTATAAAGGCGAAATTATAGCCTTAGTTGGTGGAAGTGGAGGCGGAAAAACATCTATTATAAACACGCTTTTAAGATTTTATGACATTAATAGCGGAAATATTTTGGTAAATAATAGCGATTTATATGAGTTTAGCCTAAAAAGTTTAAGACAAAATATCGGTCTTGTTAGCCAAAGAGTTTATATTTTTAACGATACTATCGCAAATAATGTCGCATATAGCGGTGAATTTGATGAAAAAAAAGTAATTGAAGCTTTGAAAATGGCAAATGCGTATGACTTTGTAATGAGCTTAGAAAATGGTATAAATACCGTTTTAAATGAGTTTGGATCAAATTTAAGCGGTGGCCAAAGACAGCGTATTGCAATTGCTAGAATGCTTTATAAAGACCCACAAATCATAATCTTAGATGAGGCAACATCAGCACTTGATAACACAAGTGAAAATGCAATTACAGAAGCTATAGAAAATATCAAACAAGATAAAATTATATTTGTAGTTGCCCATAGACTTACAACCATAAAAAATGCAAATAATATCCTAGTTTTAAATGAAGGAAAAGTTGTAGGTTTTGGAAGTGAGGAAAAATTAAGCCTTGAATGCGATGAATATAAAAAGCTTAAAGGCACTTTTAATTAAGAGAATTTAAAAGTAAGATTTGTTAGAATACCGTTTATTTAAAAAAGGAATAAATTTTGAAATATGAAACACTAAAAAAAATATTTTTTCAACTTGACCCTGAAAATGCACATTCCTTAGCTATGAAAGGGCTTAGATTTGCCAACAATAATCCATGGATTTTAAATGTAGTTGGTAGAAATTATTTACAAAATGATGAAATTTTAAAACAAAATTTATGGGGAATTAACTTTGATAACCCAATCGGTTTAGCTGGAGGGTTTGATAAAGATGGCGTTGCGCTAAAAGCTTTGCAAAGTCTTGGTTTTGGACATATTGAGTTTGGAACAGTTACACCAAAACCACAACCTGGAAATGAAAAACCACGTCTTTTTAGACTTGTAAAAAATGAAAGTATTCAAAATGCTATGGGCTTTAACAATGCAGGAATGGAAGTTGTTAAAAAAAATGTTTCAAAATTTTACCCACTAAATTCTGTGATAGTTGCAAATATAGGCAAAAATAAAATAACACCAAATGATGAAGCCTTAAATGATTATGAAATACTTGTAAAAGAATTTGATGAAGTTTGTGATATGTTTGTTGTAAATTTAAGCTCACCAAATACTCCAAATTTAAGAGATTTACAAGAAAGTGAATATATAAAGAAATTTTTTGAAACTTTAAAGCCATTAACTAAAAAACCAATTTTACTTAAAATTTCACCCGATTTTACATATGATCAAGCTATTGAAATCTGCACCGCAGCAGTAGAAAACAAAGCTGATGGAATAATAATAAACAATACAAGCATTGACTACTCTCTTTCGCCAAATATAAAAGAACATAAAGGCGGAATTAGCGGAAAACTTATAACGCACAAATCAAGAGAACTTTTAAAAGCTATTTCTAAAGAATTATTTGGAAAAACAACTCTAATAAGCTGTGGAGGTATAGATAATGCCGAGGAAGCTTATGAAAGAATTAAATATGGTGCAAGCTTGATTCAAATTTACACTTCTTTTATTTTTAAAGGTCCAACTATTGCAAGAGATATAAACGAAGGACTTATAAAACTTCTTAAAAAAGATGGTTTTTCAAACATAAAAGAAGCTATCGGTATAGAAATAAAAAAATAAGAAGGGATAAATTTGTTACCAAAATATAATAAATTTATATTAAAAAACGGACTTGAAATTTATCATGTCCCTATGAATTTAGGAAGTGATGTTATTAGTGTAAATGTTGTTTATAAAGTTGGTTCAAGAAATGAAACTATGGGTAAAAGTGGCATAGCCCACATGCTTGAACATCTAAATTTTAAATCAACCAAAAATAGAAAAGCTGGAGAATTTGATGCAACGGTTAAAAGTTTTGGTGGTATTAATAACGCTTCAACTGGCTTTGACTATACGCACTATTTTATAAAATGCTCAAATAAAAACTTAGAAAAATCACTTGAATTATATGCTGATATAATGGAAAATTTAAACTTAAATGATGAAGAATTTCAGCCTGAAAGAAATGTGGTTTTAGAAGAAAGACTTTGGAGAACAGATAATAATCCTTTTGGATATCTATTTTTTAGACTTTTTAATAACGCATTTATTTATCATCCTTATCACTGGACTCCAATTGGATTTAAAAATGATATTAAAAATTGGAGTATTGATGATATAAAGAGATTTCACTCCATATATTATCAGCCTAAAAATGCAACTTTACTAATAGTTGGTGATATAGATGAAAAAACTGTTTTTAACCTATCAAAAAAATACTTTGAAAACATAAAAAATAGATGTGAGATGCCAAATTTACACACTTACGAGCCAGTTCAAGATGGAGAAAAGTCATTTGTTATTTATAAACAAAGCGAAGTTGAAATTTTAGGACTAGCGTATAAAATTCCACCATTTAAACACAAAGATAGAATCAAATTTGAAGCGATAAGTCAATACCTAAGCGGTGGTAAAAGCTCACTTTTAAATAAAGTTTTGATTGATGAAAAAAACTTAGCAAATCAAATAGATACCTATAATCTTTCAAGTATTGATGAAAATTTATTTATAATTTTTGCAGTTTGTAATCCAGGAATTAGTGCAGATAAGTTAAAAAATGAAATTTTAAAACTCATAGAGGAACAAAAAGAAAATTTAATTAAAGATGATGAGATAGAAAAATTAAAAAATAGTGTAAAATCTGATTTTGTTTACTCATTTGACAACACTAGTAAGGTTTCTTCAATATATGCAAACTATATAATGTGTGGCGATATAGATATGCTTTTTAGCTATCAAGATGATATAAACTCGCTTAAAAAAGATGATATAAAAGAAGCTTTTAAAAAGTATTTTAATAAATCAAATTTGACAATTGGTGTTTTAAAAAACGGATAAAAGGAGTAAAAGATGGAAAAAGCTGTATTAAGCGGTGCTATGACAGCACTTATTACACCACTTAAAAATGGTGCTTTAGATGAAAATGGCTATGCAAAACTTATAAAAAGACAAATTGAAAATGGCATAAATGCAGTAGTTCCGGTTGGTACAACTGGAGAAAGTGCAACTCTAACTCATGATGAGCATAGAAGATGTATTGAAATAGCAGTTGATGTGTGCAAAAATACCGGTGTTAAAGTTGTAGCTGGTGCTGGAAGTAACGCAACTCATGAAGCAGTTGGACTTGCAAAATTTGCTAAAGAACATGGCGCGGATGCAATTTTATCAGTAACACCTTATTATAACAAACCAACCCAGGAAGGACTTTATTTGCATTACAAAGAACTAGCAGCTTCAGTTGATTTGCCTGTTCTTTTATATAATGTCCCAGGTCGTTGTGGAGTTGAAATTTCAACAGATACTATTATTAGACTTTTTAATGATTGTCAAAATATAATTGGTGTAAAAGAAGCGAGTGGCAATATAGATAAATGTGTTGATTTATTAGCTCATGAACCAAGGCTTTGTGTAATAAGCGGTGAAGATGCGATAAATTATCCAATTTTAAGCAATGGCGGAAAAGGAGTTATATCAGTTACTTCTAACTTACTTCCTGATTACACTGCAAAATTAACTAAATTTGCACTAGATAATGAGTTTTTAAAAGCAAAAGCGATAAATGATGATTTGTATAATATAAATAAAGTTATGTTTTGCGAAAGCAACCCAATCCCTATAAAAGCAGCAATGTTTATAGCAGGATTAATCGATAGCTTAGAATACAGACTTCCTCTTTGCAAACCAAGTAAAGAGAATTTATTAAAAATAGAAAAAATAATGAAACAATATGATATAAAAGGATTTTAATGGATAATTTTTTTAAAAATAAAACGCTGGTTATAAGTGGTGGAACAAGAGGTATTGGAAGAGCAATAGTTGAAGAGTTTGCACAAAATGGTGTAAATATAGCTTTTACATACAACTCAAACGAAGAACTTGCAAAAGAAATAGAAAAAGAATTAGCCGATAAATACGGTATAAAAGCTAAATCTTATCCTCTTAACATACTTGAACCTGAAACATATAAAGAACTATTTTTAGAAATAGACAAAGACTTTGATAGAGTTGATTTTTTCATATCAAATGCGATTATATCAGGTAGAGCCGTAGTTGGTGGATATACTAAATTTATGAGATTAAAACCTCGTGGAATTAATAATATATTTACAGCAACAGTAAATGCCTTTGTAGTTGGCGCTCAAGAAGCAGCAAAAAGAATGCAAAAAAATGGCGGAGGCTCGATTATCTCAATAAGCTCAACTGGAAATAGAGTATATATAGATAATTATTCAGGTCATGGAACATGTAAAGCAGCAGTTGAAGCTATGGTAAGATATGCAGCAACTGAACTTGGTGAGTTTAATATAAGAGTAAATGCGGTAAGTGGTGGACCAATAGAAACTGATGCCTTAAGAGCTTTTGTAAATTATGAAGAAGTTAGAGATAAAACAGCTGAGCTTAGTCCTCTTGGTAGAATGGGTCAGCCTACTGATTTAGCAGGAGCATGTTTATTTATCTGTTCAGATAAGGCTAGCTGGGTTACAGGACATACTTTTATAGTTGATGGTGGAACAACATTTAAATAATGATAAATTTACCAAATGCTTTAGCTATTATTAGGATATTCTTATCATTTTTATTTTTCTTTTTGCTTGTAAATTTAGGTGAAATTTGCCCAAATTTACATACTAGTTGGATAAATTATTTTGCAGTTGTTGTTTTTTTACTAGCATCAATTACTGATTTTTTTGATGGCTATATAGCAAGAAGCTGGAATCAAATAACCAAATTTGGTGAAATAATAGATCCACTAGCTGATAAAATGCTAACTCTTGCTGGATTTATAGGACTAATGTATTTAGGACGAGCAAATCCATGGGCAATTTATCTAATACTTATAAGAGAGTTTTTTATAACTGGATTTAGAGTTATAATGGCAAGTGATGGGGTAAAAGTAAGTGCTGGAATGGCTGGGAAAGTTAAAACTGTTTTTCAAATGATAGCAATTATATTTTTAACAATGCAATGGTTTGGTGGTGCAATTTTACTTTGGATAAGTGTATTTTTAACGCTTTATTCAGGGTTTTTATATATTTTTGGATATGTAAAAGAAATAAAGCAAAGGGAAAAAAAATAATGGATAAAAAAAACTTAAACTTAGCCATTGTTTTAGTGGTTTTAGCTATAGCACTGTGGCATTGGGGACCACTTTTTTTTGTAACTATTTTAGTCATTTCATTTTTGATTTTTTTTCATGAGCTTGGGCATTTTTTGGCAGCAAAGCAACTTGGAGTTTGTGTAAATATCTTTAGCATCGGTTTTGGAGAAAAAATTTATACTAAAAAATTTGGCTCTACAACTTATGCATTAAGCGCTATTCCACTTGGCGGATATGTCCAGCTAAAAGGACAAGACGATGCTAACCCAGCACTTAAAAACTATGATAAAGATAGTTATAATACCCTAAGCCCTTGGGGGCGAATTTATATACTTCTTGCAGGACCATTTTTTAACCTTATTTTGGCATTTTTTATCTACATTGCACTTGGATTTATTGGTGTTGAAAAACTAGCCCCTGTAGTTGGAAAGGTTATGGAAAACTCAGCTGCCAAAAGTGCAAATATAATGCCAAATGATAAAATTTTAAGCATTGATGGCAAGCCTATCAAAGAGTGGGATGATATCTCAAAACTAGTTACCTTACAAACCATGAATATAGAGATTTTAAGAGATAAAAAAACTTTAAATTTAACTCTTACGCCAAAAACAGGAGATGCCAAAACTTTGTTTGGAGAAGATATTAAAAAGCCACTAATTGGAATAACTCCAAAAGGCGATTTTGTAAGGGTCTATCACAAAGGGTTTAGCGCTATTCCATACGCTTTTAATGAAAGTTTAGAAGCTTCAAAGCTCATCATAGTAAGCCTTCAAAAGTTAGTAAGTGGTGTAGTTTCAGTAAAAGAGATGGGCGGAATAGTCGCAATTACCGATATCACAACAAAAGCAGCAAGTATGAGCGTGTCAGTTCTTTTGGTATTAACAGCACTTATTTCAGTAAATTTGGGTATTTTAAACCTCTTTCCAATACCTGTTCTTGATGGTGGGCATATAGTTTTTAACATTTATGAGATCATCTTTAAAAAGCCCGTTAGCGATAGAGTTTTTGTAGGACTTAGTTACGCTGGAATGGCGCTACTTTTTACGCTTATGGCTTTTACTATTATAAATGATTTTCTAAGAATGTTTGGAGCATACAACTGATGAATTTAAACAAACTTTTAGATGAGATAAATGAGCTTTCAAATGGCAGAAAGGTTGAGCTCGTAGCAGTTAGCAAGTATGTCGGCTCAAAAGAGATTAAAGAGCTTTTTGATGAGGGTCAAATGAGCTTTGGAGAAAACAGAGTTCAAGATCTTGTTAAAAAAAGTGATGAGCTAAAAGAGCTCAATTTAAACTGGCATTTCATAGGCACTTTGCAGACAAATAAAATAAATGCCCTTTTAAAAATCCGCCCTACTTTGTGGCAAAGTTGCAATTCCATAAAACTTGCACAGGCTGTAGATAAAAGGCTTGATTATAAGCTCGATACTTTGCTTGAGATAAATGTAGCAGATGAAGATAGTAAAACTGGACTTGATATAAGTCTAGCAATTGAGAGCTATTGCGCCATAAAAGAGAGTTGTAAAAACCTAAATTTAAAAGGCATAATGTGCATTGGCGCCCATAGCGATGATGAGTTAGAGGTTGCAAAAAGTTTTGAAAAGGCTTATGTAATTTATGAAAGCTTGCAAAGTAAAGGTGCTGAAATTTGCTCAATGGGAATGAGTTCGGACTATAAAATAGCTATAAAATGTGGTTCAAATATGATAAGAGTTGGAAGTTTGCTGTTTAAGTAAAAAATTTTTAATATTTTTTAAATATTAATTAGGTAGAATCATATTGTAAAAAAGGATCACGATGAAAACAATAAAAATTATAATACCTATATGTTTAGTATGTTTTATTTTAAACGCAAATGATAATGCAGATGGAAGTTTTATATTCAATAAAGAACCCAGACAAGAATTACAGGAACCAACGATACAAGAAAACAATGTAATCTATGTAAAAAATATTACTGGCATAGGAGAAAGTTTAGAGAAAGCTAAAAACGATGCCATACAAAATGCTATGAAATTTGGTGTAGGCGAATATTTGATAACTAAAGAAGAGCTAAATAATGATGAATTAAATCTAGAAGTTGCAAACTACTCAAATGCTTATATCCTTGACTATAGGCAGATAAAAGAGACAAATGAAAATGGGATTTATAAAGTATCTGCAGATGTTACATTGGAAAAAAATAAAATTTTAGGAACATTAACTAAACTAAATATAAATCATATGGATTTTAGTTCTGGTGTATTAAAAAATTACGCTGCAGACACAGCAGAAAAAAAAGAAAATGCTAAAAAAATGATTGAAAATGAGATAATTAAGCCTTTAGAAAATGGACTTGCTTACGATAAAGAAATTATTGATATTCAGCCATTAAATAGAAGTGATTTGATACATGCAAGAGATGAAAAAGGAAGTAAGTTTATAGATACGTACGCATATGAAGATGCTATCGATATAATTGATGAGTTATATGTAGCAAAAGTAAGAATAAAAACAAATGAAAACTATATAAAAAAAGCAGAAAAAATTATAAGCCTATTTTCAAAAAAATTAAGTAAAGAAGATAATGATAAAGAAGCAAATTTTATAGTGGATAATCGCAAATATTTCATTATCGATAAATACATAAGAGAAGAAATTTTTATTAAAAAATTAAAAAATATTGGTATTTATGGTATTATTTTTAAAGTTATTGATGCTAATGATGAAACCTATATAACAAAATGTGCTCCAAGTAAAATTATAGGAATGATGTGTGCAAGCACCTATACTTGCTATAAACCTCATGAAAACTATAAACGAGAATTTATAACTAAAAAGTTATATTTCTTTTTTAATTTAAATAAAATAAGAAAATTTACAGAAGATGATAAAAAAAATAATATAAAATATTATTATAAATTTGATCATAATCCTTCTTCTATTAGTAGCAACAATAATATTTTAAATTTTTCGAAAACTATAAGTCCAAAAAATCAAGATCCATATGAATCAAAATATTTGAATTTTAAAACCAAAGAACAAGTGTTTTATATAATTATACAATTAGATAAACAGGATACAGATAACATGCAAAAACTTAAATTAGATTTTTTATATACTGAAATAAATGAATGCAATAAAAGGGAGGAGTAATAATGAAAAGGGTTTTATCAATTTGTGCAATTATCGCAGTAGCAAATGCGGGGGTAGATTCAGTTAATATTGACGAAAATGGCAATATTAAACTAAAAGCCGTAGCTGAAGACGTTATGAGAATAGGTGATGCAAGAGATAAACAATCTTGTTTTAAAAAAGCAGAATTAAAAGCGAAGGCTGATATAGCAAAATTTTTTAAGGAGCAAATAACCTCAAAAGAAGTCATTGATGAGTTATCACAACAAGCAGAAAAAACACAAATAAGTAATAACTCCGAATCTGATAATATCAATAGAGACGTAGTTATAAACGAAGCTACACACATACAGAATAATGCTGAAGCTGCACTTCGTGGCCTTGTTGTAATTGAAAAAGTAGCATCGATTGAAAATAAAGAATGTAGTGTAACAATTGGTTTTAATAGCAAAACTTTAAAAGCAGCAGAAACAATAAACAAAGCTATGCAACAGTCAATAGCCAAAGATAGTCAAGCAACTAAACAAAAAGATGAAGCTATGCAAAATAACAATAATAGCTCAAATAATGGTGGCGTGATAGAAAAAGTTAAAAACTCAACAAAAAGGTCATCAATGTATGATGAATTTTAATGAAAAATATTTTAATTTTATTTCTATTAATAACAATACCCAATGCCTCTAATTTAAAGGCATTGGATGAAGAGTTTTATCCTTCAGTTAAAGAAGGTATTATTGAACAAAACAACACCGTAATCATAGCAACTAAAATATCGATAAATGATGCAAGAGGCAGACAAACAGCCACTAAAAGAGCAAAGCTATTATTATTTAAATATCTTAAAAAAAATGATGAAAATTTAAAAAGTGTAGAAATTGCTGGTTTTAATAGCGGATACCATGAAAACGGATATATGTTTTCAGCTGTAAATAAAACCAATATAAAAAATATTTATACAATAGATGAAAACAATAAAAATTCTAACGACTTAAATGATATAAAAGACGCCTTAAAAGAACAAGCTATGGAGTTAGAAAAAGAAAATACAAAAAAAAGCCTACTACAAGCAAAAGATATATATCAAATGCAATTATTCGATATGGAAGGATATAATAGAGTTTCTAAAAAAATCATGCAACTAAAAACTAAACAAAATGGTGACTAAAACCACCATTTTTAGATTTATTTCACCCTTATTTTTATATTGTTTTCATCAGCATCTATTACTATCTCATCGCCACTTTTTATCTCATCTTTGAGTATCATCTCAGCTATCTCATCTTCAACCAACTCATACATTGCTCTTCTTAGTGGTCTTGCACCAAACTCAGCGTCATATCCAACACTTGCGATAAGCTTTTTAGCATTTTGAGTTAGAGTTGCTTTTATCTCTCTTTCTAGGAGCTTGTTTTGTAGCGACTTAAACATAATATCTACAATTTTTACTAGATTTTCCTCTTTTAAAGGATTAAATACGATGATATCATCAAGTCTATTTAAAAACTCGGGCTTAAAATAGCTTTTCAAAGCAGCCTTAACAAGCTCATCTCTTTTTTCTTTATCACCACTAAACTCCATAATTTCATTTGATGCGATATTTGAAGTTAAGATTATAATTGTATTTTTAAAATCAACTGTAACGCCCTTATTATCGGTTGCCCTACCATCATCTAAGATTCCAAGTAAGATATTAAAAACATCTTTATGAGCCTTTTCTATCTCATCAAAAAGCAAAACCGAATAAGGCTTTCTTCTAACAGCCTCACTAAGTTGTCCACCCTCATCATATCCAACATATCCAGGAGGTGCTCCAAGAAGTCTTGAGACACTATGGCGCTCCATATATTCACTCATATCAAAGCGTATCATCGCCTTTTCATCATCGAACAAAAACTTAGCCAAAGCCTTTGCCGACTCAGTTTTTCCAACTCCAGTAGGTCCTAAAAACAAAAAGCTCCCAATCGGCCTATTGGCACTTGAAAGACCTGCTTTATTTCGCTTTATTGCTCTTGCCAATGCATGAAGTGCCTCATCTTGCCCTACAACACTCTCTTTTAAATGTTCTTCAATATTTAGGTATTTTTCTTTTTCACTAGTTAGCATTTTAGCTACACTAATTCCCGTCCATTTACTTAAAATTCCAGCTACTAAATTCTCATCAACCTCATTCTTTAAAAGTGTCCCGTTTTCTTGCATTTTTGCCCATTTTTCTTCAAGAGCTTTTATCTCATTTTCTTTAGCAGGAATTTTTCCATACTCTATCTCAGCAGCCTTATTTAGATCTCCATTTCGCCTAGCCATCTCAGCTTCATTTTTCAAACTATCAACACTTTTTTTAGCATCACTTATAGAGCTAAATACCTTTTTTTCGTTTTCAAATTGCGAATTTAGTGCATTTTTCTTCTCATTTAAATTTGCTAGTTCTTTTTCTATTTCACCAAGCCTTGTTTCATTCTTTTCTTTATCTTCCATTTTTAAGGCCTCTTTTTCAACTTGCAAAGTTACAATTTCTCGCTTTATTTTAGCAAGCTCAAAAGGCTCACTTTCTATTTGCATTTTAAGCTCAGCTGCTGCCTCATCGATCAAATCTATAGCTTTATCTGGCAAAAATCTGCCTGAGATATAGCGATCACTTAATTTTGCAGCCGCAACCAATGCACTATCAGTTATGCTAACATTGTGATGAACTTCAAGACGCTCTTTAATGCCTCTTAAAATTTGCAAAGCTTCATTAACACTTGGCTCACCGACATTTACAGGCTGAAAACGGCGCTGCAATGCTGCATCTTTTTCAAAATATTTTCTATACTCTTTTAGTGTTGTTGCACCGATTGTATGAAGCTCACCTCTTGCAAGAGCTGGTTTTAGGATATTTGCCGCGTCCATACTTCCTTCACTTGCACCTGCTCCTACAATTGTGTGGATTTCATCTATAAATAAAATAACATTTTTTGCTTTTATAACTTCATCAATAACCGCTTTTAGCCTATCTTCAAACTCTCCACGATACTTTGCACCTGCAATTAATGCACTCATATCAAGAGCAATTAATTTTTTGTTTGCAAGGCTTGTTGGAACATCATTTTTTACTATTTTTTGAGCTAGACTTTCAACAAGCGCAGTTTTTCCAACACCTGGCTCACCAAGTAAAATTGGGTTATTTTTAGTTTTTCTTATTAAAATTTGCATAACCCTTTGAAGTTCTTCATCGCGCCCAATAACAGGATCTAACTTACCCTCTCTTGCCCTAGCTGTTAAGTCGATACCGTATTTTGCCAAACTATCCATTGTCTCATCAGCAGTTTTTGAGTCAATCTTTTGCCCTGCTCTTAACTTTTCAAGCTCTTTTTTAAACTCATTTAAATCTACAAATTTACTTAAAATTTGTTTAATCGGATCATTTTCTAAATTTGCCAAAATCCAAGTATCAATAGCTATAAAACTATCTCCAAGTTTTGTCATTAGCCCTTTTGCGTTGTCTAATGAATTTATCAAATCCAAACTAATTTTAATATTATCTCTATTTACATTTGAACTTGTAGGCAAAGTTGAAATACGAGATTTTATCTCCAAATTTAATGCTTCATTCGAAACACCAAATTTATTTAAAATTTGATTTAATATCGAGCCTGTATCTGTGCTCATCGCCCAAAGCATGTGCAAGGGCTTTACTTCACTATTTTTTGAATGAAGTGCTAAAGAAAGCGAACTTTCAACTGTTTGCGTAAGTTGATCAGTTAAAATTTCAAATATATTATTCATCTTTTTTCCTTTTTATTTTTATAATAATAGTATTATATAACTTTAGTCTTTAATTGTCAAGTTTCCTAAATGAAATTTTTAAATTTATACTTTTTTACAAAAATGTGAATTATTTATCTAAATTTTATTGATTTATGCTAAAATTCCCACATAAAATTATATTTGGAGAATGGATTGAAACAAAGAAGTAAAATTTTAAGTTTTGGCATATTTTCTGCCATAGTCGCATCTGTTGTTATATCAACAAATTTAAATGCACAAACACCAAAAAAACCTGAAAAAGAAGAAACAAAGCTTGAAAGCTTAGCTAAATTTACAAGAGTTATTACAACTGTTGAGAGTAGTTATGCTGATGAACTTACTTTTTCAGAGATTATTAACAAAGCAATTTCTGGGCTTATGACAAACTTAGATGCACACTCTGGCTTTTTAGATGAAAAAGCATTTGAAGATACAAAGGTTCAAACTCAAGGAGAGTTTGGAGGACTTGGCATAACAGTTGGCATGAAAGATGGAGCTTTAACTGTAATATCACCTATTGAGGGAACTCCTGCTGATAAAGCTGGTGTAAAATCAAATGATGTTATATTAAGAATTGATGGAAATGCAACTTTGGGAATAACCCTAGAAGAAGCAGTTAGCAAAATGCGTGGAAAACCAAAAACTCCAATAACAATAACAATAGTAAGAAAAGGAGAGCCTCGTCCATTTGATATAAACATAATAAGAGATATTATAAAAGTTGATTCTGTTTATGCAAAAAATATAGAAAATGAAGATATTTTATACTTAAGAGTTACAAATTTTGATCAAAAAGTAACAAAAGAATCAGCTAAATTTATAAAAGAATTTGCTAAAAACAATAAAAATGCAAAAGGTATAATCTTAGATCTTAGAAATAATCCAGGTGGACTTTTAGATCAAGCAATTGGACTTACAAATTTATTTGTTGATAAAGGTGTGATAGTATCTCAAAAAGGAAGAGATGCAAAAGAAAATCTTGAATATAGCGCAAAAAAAGATGAAAAAATTACTGACTTACCTCTTGTTGTTTTGGTAAATAGCGGAAGCGCTAGTGCAAGTGAAATCGTAAGTGGAGCTTTGCAAGATTTAAAAAGAGCAGTTATAATAGGAGAAGAAACTTTTGGTAAAGGAAGTGTTCAAGTTATACTTCCATTAAATGAAAAAGAAGCTCTAAAAATGACAATTGCAAGATATTACCTACCAAGTGGACGAACTATACAAAATAAAGGCGTTACGCCAGATCTTGAGGTATTTTATGGAAAAGTTCCTAATGATGATAAAGCATTTAACATAAAAGAAACTGATCTAAAACAACATCTTGAAAACGAACTTCAAAAAATTGATGATAACAAAACAGAAAATAATAAAACTATAAACTTAGATCATAATAAAACAGATACTAAAGAAAAAGACAAAGAAAAAATAATAACAAAAAAAGATCTTTATGATGATATGCAACTTAAAACTGCTGTTGACACTATAAAGGTTTTAAATCTTACAAAGGATGGAAAATGACAAAAGACAAGCTAATCTATGAAGGAAAAGCTAAAAAGATGTGGAGTGTAAAAGAAGACGATGATCTTTTAATAGCTGAGTTTAAGGACTCTTTAACTGCATTTAATGGTGTTAAAAAAGCTGAAGAAAGTGGAAAAGGTGCATTAAACAATAAAATAAGCACTGAAATTTTTAAACTTTTGGAAAAACATGGCATCAAAACAGATTTAGTTAAAAAAATAGATGACACAAATCAAGTAGTTAAAAAATGTAAAATTATACCTCTTGAGGTTGTTGTTAGAAATATTGCAACAGGAAGTCTTACAAAAAGACTTGGTATAAAAGACGGCACAATTCTTCCTTTTACATTGGTTGAGTTTTGCTATAAAAACGATGAACTAAATGATCCTATTTTAAATGACGATCACTGCTTGCTTTTAGATGCTGTTAAAACAAAAGATGAGCTTGAAGTTTTAAAAGCAGAAGCTAAAAAAATAAATAAAATTTTAAAAGATTTTTTTGATAAAAAAGATTTAAAATTGGTTGATTTTAAAGTTGAGTTTGGAAAAACAAAAGATGGCGAAATTATCCTAGCTGATGAGATAAGCCCAGATAGTTGCAGATTTTGGGATAAAAATACAAACGAAAAACTTGATAAAGATAGATTTAGACAAGATCTTGGCAATGTCAAAGTTGCTTATGAAGAAGTTTTAAGAAGAATTTTAGGGTAAAAGTATGAAAGTAGTTGTAAATATAAAATTAAAAGATTTAGTTTTAGATCCTGCTGGCAAAGCCACGCAGGATGCTCTTTGCTCGCTTGACTTTAATGTTAAAAATGTAAGAATTGGCAAGCAAATTGTTTTTGATCTTGATAAAAAAAATGAAGATGAGGCAAGAAAAGAAGTTACTAAAATGTGTGAAGAACTTCTTGCAAATACAGTTATTGAAGATTATGAGATAGTTTTATGAAAGTAGTAATTATAAAATTTCCAGGAACAAACTGCGATGAAGATACAAAATATGCTTTTGATAAACTCGGCTTTAAGTGTGAGATAATAAACCATAAGCAAGATAAATTTTGTGCTGATTTAGTTGTATTGCCTGGTGGATTTAGTTATGGGGATTACTTAAGAACAGCTGCTATTTCTAAATTTAGTCCAGCTATGAGTGAAGTTTTAAATCATGCAAAAAAAGGTGGTTATATTTTAGGAATTTGCAATGGCTTTCAAATGCTTTTAGAATTAAAACTTCTAGAAGGCGCAATGCTAAAAAATAAAAATTTAAATTTTATTTCTAAATTTCAAAATTTAAAAGTTATTTCAAATAACAATAAATTTCTTTCAAAATGCAGTAAAGATGAGGTTTTAAATATACCAATAGCTCATGGCGAGGGAAATTATTATGCTGATGAAAAAACTATTAAAAGCTTAGAAGAAAATGATCAAATTATTTTAAAATATTGTGATGAGCTTGGAAACATAACAAATGAATCAAACCCAAATGGTTCAGTTTTAAATATAGCAGGAATTTGTGATAAAAATAAAAAAATATTTGGTCTTATGCCACATCCAGAACGTGCTTGTGAGGAAATTTTAGGTGGTAGCGATGGCATTAAAATGCTAAAAGGCTTTCTTTGTTAAGAGTAGCTTTTTTACTCATTTTTACTAGTTTTGTTTTTGCACAAGACATTGATATAGAGTTTTTAAAAAGTGTAAAACCAGTTTCTTCAAATGAACTATTAGAAAAAAACTCAAACCAATCAGCAAAAACAACTGATGAAATTTTAAATAAAGATACTCTTACACTTGATGATTTAAAACAAATTGCTCCAAATGAAGATGGCAATTTAGAGCTTGATGATTCATTAATTTATCAAGAAGTAAGAGTGACTGATTTTTTACTATCAACTAGAAATGTTCCTAAAAGTGTCTATCAAAATCAAATTTTTAGCATAAATTTCAATGCAGATATTCAACAGAACATAAGTTTAGATCTAAATTTGACAGTTGATAAGACTCCAAATTTAGAGTGGCTAAATGAAGGAAAAATAAACTGGGATAAAGATATAAATGGCCTTTACTCAACTAAACTTTGGTTTGAAGCAAAAGAGACAAATGCAAGCTTGAGTAAAATTTCAATCATAGCAAAAAGAAATGGCGAATTTTTTCAAAAAGCAAACATAAGTCCAAAACTTCCTAAAATTCTACCTGTAGAAGAAAAGGATGGTTATGCTCATATCGTAGCCGATGAATTAAAGGTATTAAACTACAAAACGGCAAAATTTGATGAAAATTCAAATATTATGACTATTGAATTATCTTCAAAAAATGCAAATTTAAAAAGTTTTCATATAAATAGTCAAGATATCATAAGACAAGGTATAAATTCCACAAAAGGTGGATATCAAAACCAAAGAGGCTTTTACTTTGTTGTTTTTAAAGATGATAAAAAGAAATTTGATTTTTCATATTTTAATGCCAAAACTAAACAATTTGAAAGTTTTTCTTTAGGTGTTAAACTCGAAGTTGATGATTTGAGCACCCAAACAGAGCTAAATCCACAAAACGATCCATTTTATGCTTACAAAAAAACTGCTCTTTATGCGGGTGTTATATTACTTTTATTTTTATATATTTTTGGTAAAAATACTACTCCACTTATATTTGCTTGTATTTTAATAGCACTTCACATATATAACAAAGATCCTCATAATGTTGGAATTGTAAGCAAAGATGCAAAAGTTAAAATTTTACCTATTGAAAAATCAACTATTTTTTATATACCTGATAGTGATGAAAGTGTTGAAATTTTTGAGCAGAACAAGAATTACTATAAAGTTCTTTTTGAAAATGGAAAAATTGGCTGGGTAAATAGTCAATATTTAATTAAAAAATAATTTTAAATCTTAATACTTAGTAAGTTGATAGTAATAATATCAACTTACTTTATAAAAATATATTATTTCTTGAAATTTTAATCACTTTGTTGTATAATCTGCTAAAAATTTGAAATAAAAAGGAATAATTATGGAACAAAAACATGAATTTCAAACTGAAGTTAGTGAACTTTTACATTTAATGATTCACTCACTTTATTCAAACAAAGAAATTTTTTTAAGAGAGCTTATATCAAATGCAAGTGACGCGCTTGATAAGCTAAATTACCTATGTCTTACAGATGATAAATATAAAGCGCTTTCTTATACTCCAAAAATAAATATTGAGTTTAATAAAGATAAAAAAACTCTAATTATAAGTGATAACGGCATTGGAATGGATAAAGAAGATTTGATTAATAATCTTGGAACAATAGCAAGAAGTGGAACAAAGGGATTTTTATCAAATTTAAGTGGCGATATTAAAAAAGATTCAAACCTAATAGGACAATTTGGAGTTGGATTTTACTCTGCTTTCATGGTTGCCGATAAAATAGAAGTAATGAGTAAAAAAGCTTTAAGTAATGATGCAAATATATGGAAAAGTGATGCTACAAATTTTAGTGTTGAACCAGCAAAAATGGAAAACTTTGGAACAAAAATAACTCTTTATATGAAAAATAATGAATTTTTAGATGAGTATAGACTAGAAAATATTATTAAAAAATATTCAAATCACATTCCTTATCCTATTTTTATGGATAAAAGCGACTATATCCCACCAAAAGATGGAGAAAAAGAGGGTCACACAGAGATAAAAAATATTCAAGTAAATAAAGCAAGTGCATTGTGGCAAATGCCAAAAAGTGCTTTAAAACCAGCTGATTACAATGACTTTTACAAGCAAATCAGTCACGATAGCAAAGACCCACTTTTATATATACATACAAAAGCTGAAGGAAAAATAGAATACTCAACACTTTTTTACATTCCTAGCATTGAGCCTTTTGATTTATACAGAGTTGATTATCAAAGTGGCGTGAAGCTTTATGTAAAAAGGGTTTTTATAACCGATGATGAAAAAAGAGCTTTTGCCATCATATCTTAGATTTGTAAGAGGCATAATTGATGTTGAAGATCTACCACTTAATGTAAGTAGGGAAATTTTACAAGAAAACATTATAATGCAAAGCGTAAAAGAGGCAAGTATTAAGAAAATTCTATCTGAATTAAAAAATTTAAAAGAAAAAGATTTTGAAAAATACTTAAAATTCTACTCTCTTTTTGGAAAAGTTTTTAAAGAGGGACTTTATGGTTTTACACCATATAAAGATGAAATTTTAGACTTAGCGCTATTTAAATCAAATAAAAAAGATGGTTTTATAAGCCTAAAAGAATATAAAGAAAATATGCAAAAAGATCAAAAAGAGATTTATTATATCACTGGAAAAAATGCAAATAATTTGAAAAATTCCCCTCTTCTTGAAAATTTTAATAAAAATAAAATTGAAGTTTTAATCTGCGATGATGAGATAGATGCCATTATTATGCCTATGGTTTACGAGTATGATAAAACTCCTATTAAGCCAGTAACAAGTGCTGAATTTAAAGAAGATCTAAATCAAGATGATTTTAAAGAGCTTACAGAAAAAATAAAAGAGGCCCTAAAAGATGAAGTAAAAGATGTAAGAGTAACTTCAAGGCTTAATAAATCAGCTTCATGTTTGGTTTATGATGAAAATGATCCAGACTTTGCAACACAACAAATTTTAAAACAAATGGGACAGGATAATCTACCAAAAATTCTACCAATTTTAGAAATAAACCCAAACCATGAAATCATAAAAAAATTAAAAGATAATAATATGGTATTAAACGATGTGGCAAAAGTTCTTTTAGGAGTTGCGAAAATTCAAGAAGGAATCACAATAGAAAACACAGATGAGTTTACTAGCATTCTAACTAGTTTTATACAAAAAGCAATTTAAAAAGCAAAAGAGTAGATTTTTCTACTCTTTTATAAATTTATAATCATACTCTTTAGCTAATCTTTCAACGCCACCTTTTAAATTTACTACATCTTTATAGCCATTTTTATCAAGTAGTTTTGCAGCTGCGCTAGATCTTGCTCCACTTTTGCAAATGACAGCTATCTTTTTATTTTTATCAACATTTAAAGCTTCTAGCTCATTTAAAAAATCAGCATTATAACCATTTTGAGTTGTTATAGGAACATTTAAAGCACCAGCTATATGGAAGCTTTTAAACTCTTCTTTTGTTCTTACATCAATAAGTAAAACATCATTTAATGCTTCAGGCGTAGCCAAAATATTTGAAATTTTGCCAAAAAGCACACAACTACTAAAACATAAAATAAAAATTATCTTTTTCAAATTCTATCCTTTTTATAAAGTTGATATATTATACAAAATTATTATAAATAATATTATTGCATTTCTTTTTTATAACAAATATATAAATTTTTTATAATTAATAAAATTTATCTTATAATATAATTTAATTAATGTTTTTTAGATTCGTTTAAAACTTATTGTGATATAATTACTTAAAATCTTTAAATGGAGGAGAAAGAATGAAAACAAGAAAAGAACACGATTTTATCGGTGAGCTAGAGATCTCAAACGATCTTTATTATGGTGTCCAAACTTTTAGAGCTGTTGAAAACTTTAAAATGACTGGCAGACAGATAAAAGATTATCCTTTCTTTGTAAAGGCTTTTGCTCAAATTAAAAAAGCAGCAGCCCTAGCAAACAAAGAGGTTGGTGTTTTATGTCCAGAAAGAGCTGATGCTATTGCAAAAGCTTGCGATAAGATTATCGGTGGTGAGTTCATAGATCAATTTGTTGTAGATATGATCCAAGGTGGTGCAGGAACTTCAACAAATATGAACGCAAACGAAGTTATTACAAACGTTGCACTTGAGATTTTGGGACATAAAAAGGGAGAATATAAATACCTTCATCCAAATGATCACACAAACCTTGGTCAAAGCACAAATGATACTTACCCAAGCTCAATCAAAGTTGCAGCTCATGCAAAACTAGATGATTTACTAAAAGCTATGGAGCTTCTTAAAAAAGAGCTTGATAAAAAAGCTAAAGAGTACAAAGATGTCATCAAAATGGGAAGAACAGAGCTTGAAGATGCTGTCCCTACAACACTTGGCAACACTTTCAACGCTTTTGCAAGCTATATCAAAGCTGACATTGCAAACATTAAAAAAGCAAGAGAGCTAATGAGCTTTTTAAATATGGGAGCAACAGCGATTGGAACAGGAATTAATTGCCACCCAGACTACAAATGTGCAGTTCACAAACATCTTAGCAAAATCACAGGTGCAGAGTTTAAACCAGCTGAAGACTTTATAGCTGCAACTCAAGATACAGCAGACTTTGTTCAAGTTAGCGGATGCCTAAAAACAGCTGCAGTTAGACTAAGCAAAATTGCAAACGACTTAAGACTTATGAACTCAGGCCCAAGATGTGGTTTGGCTGAAATCGAACTACCTAAAATGCAACCAGGAAGCTCAATTATGCCAGGAAAGGTAAATCCTGTTATTGCTGAAGTTGTAGGTGAGGCTTGCTATGAAGTTATAGGAAATGATGTAACTATCATGCTTTGCTCAGAAAGAGGAGAATTTGAGCTTAACGCATTTGAGCCAGGAATTGCTTATGCGCTATTTAACTCACTTGTAATATTAGAGAACGCATATATAACTTTGGCAGAAAAAGCTATCAAACATTTGAAAGCAAAACCTGAAAATTGCCTAAATTTAGTACTTAACTCAGTTGGTATAGTAACTGCATTTAACCCAGTAATTGGTTATGAAAACTCAGCTTCAATCGCAAAAGAAGCACTTGAAACTGGCAAGTCAGTTGGTGATATCGCAATAGAAAGAGGACTTTTAACAAAAGAAGAAGTTAAAAAACTTCTAGATCCAAAGAGCATGTTAAATCCTCATATGTCACACACTGGCAAAGATAAATAATTATATAAATAGTTGGTGTAAGGAAATCTTCCTTACACCTTTTTAAAAGCAAAATTTAAAAGGGGTTTTTATGGACTTCATGCTTATTTTAGAAATAATCGTTTTACTTGGAGCGATTTTTATAGGTGTCAAATTAGGTGGCATCGGCATAGGCTACGCAGGTGGTCTTGGTGTTATAGTATTAACCATTGGACTTGGTTTAAAAATGGGAAGCATTCCTTGGGATGTTATTTTAATTATTGCTTCTGTTATTTCAGCAATAGGTGCAATGCAAGTTGCGGGCGGACTTGATTATTTAGTTCAAATTGCTGAAAAAATTCTTCGTAAGAATCCAAAGCACATAAACTTCTTAGCTCCTGCAGTTACTTATCTTTTAACTATCTTTGCAGGAACAGGTCACACAGCATTCTCAATGATACCAGTTATTGCAGAGGTTGCAAAGGGACAAAACATTAAACCTTCAGTTCCACTATCAATCGCTGTCGTTGCCTCACAAATAGCAATTACAGCAAGCCCTGTATCAGCAGCTGTTATATTTATGGCTGGCGATATGGCACTTGGTGGACTTGGAGTTAGCTATCCTATACTTCTAGCTATTTGGATTCCAACAACATTTGCAGGTTGTATGGTAACAGCATTTATAATGAACCTTTTATGGAAACAAGATTTAAGTTCTGATCCTGTTTACCAAGATAGACTTGCAAAAGGTTTGGTTGCGGCTCCACAAAAAGAAGGTAGTTACAAAGAACTCCCAAAAGGAGCAAAAACTTCTGTTGTGATTTTCTTAATTGGAATTATTTTAGTCGTTTTATATGCTTCAGCTATAAGCCCTCAATTTAAGCTAATAGAAAATGTTAAACTTCCAAGAGATGGTGCGATAATGAGCATTATGCTAACAATTGGTGCATTAATAGTTATGATTTGTAAAATTGATGTTGATAAAGTTCCACTACAAAGCACATTTAGAAGTGGTATGACAGCGTGCATATGCGTTTTAGGTGTTGCTTGGCTTGGAGATACATTTGTATCAAATCACACTGAAGAGATTAAGGGCTTGGCAGGAAACTTGGTAAAGCAATATCCTGTTTTATTATCAGTTGCTCTATTTTTTGCTAGTATGCTTCTTTACTCACAAGCTGCAACTGCAAAAGCATTGATTCCTACAGTTATAGCTGCTCTTGGATTAAGTGCAACAAATAATGGAGATGTTTATATCCTAGTTGCTTCATTTGCTGCTGTTTCAGCACTATTTGTTCTACCAACCTACCCTACACTTCTAGGTGCAGTTCAAATGGACGATACAGGAACAACAAGAATTGGAAAATATGTATTTAACCACGCATTCTTCTTACCTGGTGTTTTGGCAATTGCCTTCTCAGTAGGCTTTGGCTTTATTTTAGCACCAATTCTACTTTAAGATAATTAGTTGGGAATTCTCCCAACTAATTTTTATATAACTTAATTTTACTTGCAACTCTTATTACCACATTGAGATTGTTTTTTTGATGCTTGATATGTTTTACTAGTTACTAATTTTTTTACAATTTGTAAAACTTACTTTTGCGTATTTGGCTCTATATCATAACATTTTAAAACATAAATTTTTTAGTTATAAAATACCTATATTTCACTACTAAATTATATATTTTTCACACTATCAATTATAAAAAGCTTTAAATTATTTGAAATCTTTTTCCAAATTTAGATAATGAAAATTTCTAAATGGTATGTACTTGCTTTTATCAACAAGTTTTAACTTAAAACTCTTTTTTTAGAGTTTTAAGTTAAATTAAATTTAGTATATATTTTTTTTAAGAATTTGCAAATTTAATTATCTCTTTTGCAAGCTCTTCAGTAGCATCTACAAATTTAAATTCTTTTGGTACAAATGGTAAAAATAATGGTATCTCAGTACAAGCAGCTATAAATATATCAGCATCAATCTTAGACATAGTTTCAATAAAAAAGTCTTTTTTTTCTTCTATTTTTCCAGCTTTTACACCCTCATAAATACACTTCATAATGTCATTTTCTATCTCTTTACTAAACTCAACACTTTCAAAACCATATTTTTCTAAATTTTTATCATAAATTTTACTTTTTCTTGTAGTTATTGTTCCTACAACAGCTACTTTTTTAGCATTTTTGTAGTTTTTGCTTATATTTTCAACAGTTATTTTTGGCATATCTAAAAATTTCATTTTTGTTTCAGCTATAAGTCTTGGTGCAAAATAATGAGCTGTATTACACGCCATGCAAAATGCATCGCAACCTGAGTTTTCAAGTCTTTTAACACTATCAAGCAAATAAGGAAATGGATCTTTTCCATCTCCATAAATGTAACTTGTTCTATCAGGAATTTTTGCATTATTATCGATTGTTAATAAAATATGATCTTGGTCGCATTTTGCAGGAGTTAATTTTACTATTTTCATATAAAGATCTGCACTTGCCATGGATCCCATTCCACCAATTATCCCAACTCTTTTCATAAATTTTTTCCTTTTAATTTTTGTAAGCTGAAATTATACTATCAAAATACTTAAAAATATAAAAAACTAACTAAATTTATAAATTTAACTTTAAAAATAAAATCTAACTTAATCAAATTAAAATCTATTTTTTGAACTCTTTTAAAAGATCAGCTACTAAAAAAGCAAGCTCTAAAGCTTGATTTGCATTTAGTCTTGGATCACACTGAGTTTCATATCTTTTAGCTAAAGTTTCTTCTTTTACATTAAAAAATCCACCAGTACATTCAGTTACATCATCACCGCTCATTTCAAGATGAATTCCACCAGGATATGTCCCTTCACTTTTATGAATTTCAAAAAAGCTTTTTACCTCTTTTAGTATTTTATCAAAAGCTCTTGTTTTGTAATTATTTGTTGTTTTAAAAGTATTTCCATGCATTGGATCACTACTCCAAAGCACTATTTTACCCTCACTTTTAACAGCTTTTAAAAGTTTTGGTAAATTACTATCTATTTTATCAGCACCCATTCTAACAATTAAATTTAATCTTCCTGCTTCATTTTCTGGATTAAGTTTTTCACAAAGTCCTAAAACCTCATCTGGTGTTGCAGTAGGTCCAACTTTTACACCAACTGGATTTTTAACTCCGCTTAAAAAATTTACATGGGCTTCATTAAGTCCTCTAGTTCTCTCACCTATCCAAAGCATGTGAGCTGAACAATCATACCAATCACCACTTGTACTATCTATCCTAGTTAATGCCTCTTCATAAGGCAAAAGCAAGGCTTCATGAGAAGTATAAAACCTAGTCTCATTTATGGCTTGAGCTTCTGGGTCTATACCACAAGCTTCCATAAAATCTAGTGCTCTTGTGATTTCACTTACCAAATTTGAAAATTTAGTCTCAATTTCAGCTGCTTTTGCAAAACCCAAATTCCATTTATTAATTTCATGTAAATTTGCTAGTCCACCTCTAGCAAAAGCTCTAAGCAAGTTTAATGTTGTAGCGCTTTGATAATATGCTTGAATAAGCTTTTCTGGCTTTGGTTCCCTTGCTTCTTTAGTAAATTCTAAATCATTTACAATATCACCTCTATAGCTTGGAAGTTTTACTCCATTAATCTCTTCAAAATCACTGCTTCTTGGTTTTGCAAACTGTCCTGCTATACGCCCTACTTTGACAATTGGAAAACTCCCTGCAAATGTTAATACAGCTGACATTTGTAAAATTACCTTAAACATATTTTTTATATTATCAGCTCTATAGTTTGCAAAACTCTCAGCACAATCTCCACCTTGAAGCAAAAAGCTTTTTCCTAAACTAGCACTTGCAAGTTCTTTTTTAAGACTTCTTACCTCTCCTGCAAAAACAAGTGGAGGAAGTGTTGATAGGCGAATTTCGGTTTTTTTAAGTTCATCTAAATCACTATAAATAGGCTGTTGTTTAATAGGCAAACTCCGCCAAGCATCTTTATTCCATTTCATGTTTTTCCTCACTTAAAATTTATAAATTCATTCATTTTACCTTAAAAACCTAAATTCAAAGTTGATTTTAAAGAAAAAATTATAAAATAATGATAAATTTTATAATTTTATTTCGGAGAGTTAATGAAAACAGAGACTAATATAGGCTTTATTGCAGGAATTTCTACATTTGTTATGTGGGGTCTTTTTCCTTTATATTTTAAGCTTTTACGAAATGTAAGTGCAGTAGAAATTTTAGCCCATAGAATATTTTGGTCTTTTGTATTTGTATTTTTTTTTATACTTTTTTCAAAAAAAATTAGCAGCTTAAAAAGATATATATTAAATAAAAAAGTGGTTTTAACACTTACAATTAGTGGAATTTTTGTTAGTCTTAACTGGGGAATTTACATATATGCAGTAAATTCTAATCAAATTCTAGAAGCAAGCTTAGGGTATTTTATAAATCCTTTAATGTATATAATTTTAGGTATGATTTTCTTTAAAGAAATTCCTTCAAATTTGGGAAAAATAGCAATTTTTGTAGTATTTTTAGCTATTTTAATACAAGTAATATCTCTTGGAAAACTTCCTTTTATTTCACTTATTTTACCAACATTATTTGCCTTATATGGATTAATCAAAAAAAAATTAAATGTTGGCTCACTTGAAGGACTTTTTATAGAGACATTTTTACTTTCAATTTTAGCATTTTGCTATATTTTAATAATACAAAATAATGCAACTGGACACTTTGATTTTGGCAAAACTGGGTTTCTTTTAGCACTTTCAGGTTGTGTGACAGTTTTACCACTTATAACATTTAATATTGCCGCAGTAAGATTAAAATTTTCAACTATAGGTTTTTTGCAATATATTTCGCCAACAATGACAACAATGCTTGCTATTTTTTTATATAAAGAAGATTTTAGTATCTATAAGCTAATAAGCTTTGCTTTAATTTGGTTAAGTATTGCCCTAATTACAATAGATAGCTATAAAAACAATAAAACATTGGAAGAAAAGTGAAAAATTTAGGTCTTATTTTAGGAATTGCTTCGTTTTTTATGTGGGGAGCTTTTCCTGTTTATTTTAAGTATTTATCACACATTTCAGCATTTGAAATTTTAGCAAATAGAATACTTTGGTCTTTTATATTTGTCTTTTTTGTCCTTTTGTTTTGTAAAAAACTAAGAAGCTTAAAAAGATATCTACTTGATAAAAAGCTATTTTTAAAATTAAGTGTTTGTGGTATTTTAATAAGCCTAAATTGGGGAATTTATGTTTATGCAATAACTATAAATAGGGTTTTAGATGCAAGCTTAGGACAATTTATAAATCCTTTAATGTATATGTTCTTAGGAATTGTATTTTTTAAAGAAACACCATCGAAACTAGAATTTACAGCTATATTTTTAGGGTTTTTAGCCATAATGATACAAGTAATTGAGCTTGGAAGTTTTCCATATATTGCTTGCTTTTTATCGCTTAGCTTTACAATTTATGGACTTTTAAAGAAAAAAATGAATATCCCATCACTAGAAGGACTTTTTATAGAAACATTTGTTGTTGCAATAATTTCTTTTTTCTATATAAGCCTAACTCCTTCAAATTTAAATTTTGATTTAACCGGACTTTTGCTTTTAGGATGTGGCATAGTAACACTAGTTCCTATGATCACATTTAACTATGCAACCCTTCTTTTAAAGCTTTCAACTATTGGATTTTTACAATACATTACGCCAATTTGTACTGTAATTTTTGGTGTAGTTTTATTTAACGAACACTTTAGTATTTATAAATTTATAAGTTTTGGACTTATTTGGATTGCACTAATAATGATAACCTATGATGGATATAAAAGGAGAAAAAATGTTTAATGTTGAGCTTATGCTTGTAGTTGCGTTAGTGGTTGGTTTTATAATATATAAAGAAATTTCAAAAGTAACTTCAAATATAGATATTTCCGAACAAAATCCTGATATGAGTAAATATTCTAAATTTTGCGATTTTATAGATGATGAAATAACCTCGGTTAAAAACTCACTTACGCTTGAAAATATAAAATTAAAAGATGAAGATTTAAAAGATGAATTTCTAGATAAAGTCAGCACTCTTAGTAAGGAACTTGTTTTTTTACAAAATATGAGTTCAAGCAACAAAAATGCAAATGATTGGGAAAAAAGACTATTTGATTTTTTAAATAAATTTGAGAATTTAAATGATGAGTATTTACAAAATTCACAAAGCTTAAATGATAAAATAAGAGAAAGACTGGCTGATAAATTTAGGAATTTGTAAAATTTAAATTAAGATAAATTTGTATATTTAAAATTTAGCTGATTATTACTATTTGCATTTTTTTTAGTTTCATTGTCATCATAGTCTGGATGAACTACTATTGTATCTAAATGAATAACTTCATTTTTCATTGTCTAATCCTTTAAATTTTAGTTTTATTCTTTTAAGTGTCATTTTTATAATTCTTGTTATTCCTATTATAAACGAACTAACAAAGAAAAAAATACAAAAATAAAATATTCCGACTTTAAAAAATAGTCCGAATTTATTATTTATTGCGTTTAGATTTGGCTCCCCGCGAAGCTGAGTATCAAAGATATTTCCAACAGAAACTCTATCAATAATAAGTTTTGCAAATAAAAAAGCAACTATAGTAGCCAATATCATTCCTAATAAATTATCACTTTTTTCTATTTCTGAGCAATATGGCATTTTGTAATCATTATAGCAATGCAATAATATAAAAAATATAACTATAATCATCATATTTGATGCCCATAAAGTGCCTGATTGTGGAAAATTAGTAACCCTTATAGAAATTTGATAAACCATAGGAAAAGTTTCTTTCATAAACTCGGTATACGGAACTAAAAAAGGAAGTTTATCTAAAATATCATTTGGTAAGATGAATATGTGTGCTGCCAAAATTACAAATATAGCAGTGATTATATTGTCAATTTTACCTCTTTTTTTTACATTTTCATCGTTTTTCAAATTTATTTCCTTTTTCTGTTTTATTTTTTTGATATAAAATTTACAACTCCCATATACAAAACATTTTACATCTTTTAATCTTAAATTATATTTTAGTTACATTTAAAAATATTTTATAGTTATTATATTAGACAAATTTGAAAGTATAGTATTAAAAGTATGATTTTTTATGCTTGGGTTTTCTTGGCTTAAATTACTTAAAGTCTACTACTAAATTTAAGCTCACTAAGTTTTATATCATCTATAAACTCAAATAAAACAACCTGAAAAATATAATATTAATCTTTTATTTTCCAAATTTAACCTATATAAAATTAATTATTTATGCTTATATATCCCATATCTACAAGTTTTTCAAAAATATTTTTTAAAAGAGGTCCGCCTGTACTACTTCCACCGCCACCATGTTCAACTAAAATTGTAACCGCATATTTTGGATTATCAAACGGTGCATAACCTGTTATCCAAGCGTGTGAACGGTGATAATACTCCATATCTTTTTCTTTCATTCTTACAATTTCACTTTGTGGAATGCTCACAACTTGCGCAGTTCCTGTTTTTGCAGCTATTTTTACAATGCTATCTTTTAAATATCTATAGGCTGTGCCTTTTGGGTGATTTGCCACCTCATACATAGCTTTTCTTATATATGGTAAATTTTGTTTTTCAAAAGGTGTAAAAACTTCATAAGTATTAAAGCTAACTTCATTATCATCAATTTTTTTTAAAAAATGAGGTGTTAAGCCTTTTCCACTGGCTATTTCGGCTGTGTTTTTTGCTATTTGCATTGGAGTTACTAAAAAACTTCCTTGACCAATTGATGTTATGACAGTTTCACCCATATACCAAGGTTTTGCGTATTTTTCCATTTTCCAAACCCTACTTGGAACAGTTCCTATAAACTCATTTGGAAGATCAATTCCTGTTTTTTTACCAAAACCATGTTTTTCTAAATTTGAAGATAAAAAGTCAATTCCAACCTCTAAACTTCCCTCGTAAAAATAAATATCACAACTTTGCCTTATGGCATCATTTAAATTCATTTTTCCATGACCCCATCTGCTCCAACACCTAAATTTATGATTTCCAAGTTCCATTGCTCCACCACAAAAATAGCTTTTATCTTTATCTATTTTACCACTATTTAAAAATGCCATTGCAACTGACATTTTCACAACTGAACCTGGTGGATAAAGACCATTTATAAGTTTATTTGTAAATGGATGATCTAAATTTTCAATTAAATCTGTCCAATCTTTTTGGCTAATGCCTGTAACAAATGGATTTAAATCATACTCTGGAAAACTTCCTGCTGCAACTATCTCACCATTATCCACATTCATTATAATAACAGCTCCTGATTTATCACTAAAAAGATCTTCTAAATACTCTTGTAGTTTCATATCTATGCTTAGAGTTATATCACTGCTTTGTGGTTTTGTGTATGATATTTCCTCAACTACTTTATTTAAAGCAGTAACTTTTGTTAGGCGTTTTCCCTCTTTTCCTTGTAAGATATCGTTATAATATCTTTCAACGCCACTCTTTCCAGCTATATTTGTAAGTTTTGATAAAGGATTAGTTTCTAGATCTTTTGAATTTGCCTTTGCCACATATCCAATAACATGAGATGCCGTAGAATTATATGGATAAAAGCGAAGTGAAGCTGGCTCTATGCGTAAATTTTTTCTTAAATTTAGTTTTGAAAACAGAGGGGAAATATCCTCATACTCTAAAAAATCAACTATTTTTATAAAATCTTGATTATATGGTGAGTTTTGTTTTTTATACTCTTTTTGCATTTTTGTAGAATTTAAATCTATAAATAATTTTTCTAAATATATAGTTTCTTCTTCTATAATTTCATTTTTTAAGTGAGGTTTTAAAAATAGTGAGTATCCAAGGCGATTTATTGCTAATGGGTTGTTATTTGCATCAAAAATTTGACCTCTAACTGGTGGCAACTCAGTAGTTTTTACAACATTTTTTGAAGCAATTCCAGCATAATATTCATTTGAGCTTAAATAATAAACTCTTAAAATTAGCATAAGCCAAAATAAAACGATAAATAAAATGCTAAATTTAAGTCTCATATAATCCTATCCTTAAACAAAAGGACACAAACTGCAGACTCAAAAACTGCATACATTAAATATTCATAAGTTAAATTTAAAACCTGATTTGAATTAAAATATGAAATTAAATTACTTACTAAAAAGGTACTAATATAGCCATAAAAAACTAAAAATGTTAAAAATATGTTTCTAAGCTTAAAACCCTCAAAACTAAATTTGAATATAAAATAATAAAAAACACAAAATGAAATCGCTATAGAAAAAAGTTCAAACCCATGAAGCTGTTCAGCAAAAAAAAGAAAAATTATCGTTTGATACCATTTACTTGTAAAATCTTCGTAATTTTTATCTTTTTCATATTTTAAAATAACTGCATACGCAAAAAATAGACCTATAAAAGGTGGCAATGAAGTATAAATAGATGTTAAAATCTCATAAAAGAATAAAAAAACCCAAAAAACTAAGTTTTTTAAAGCGTATTTATCACGGCTATTTCGTTGCATACTGGAAATTGTTTGCATTTAATACAATCTGCCCAAATTTTTTGATCAGGCAACTCCTCTTTTGAAATTTCCACAAAACCTAACTTTTTAAAAAACTTATCCGCATAAGTTAAAGCAAAAACTTTTTTAATATCTTGAAATTTTGCCTCTTCTAATAAGGTTTTTACAAGACAACTTCCAATGCCATTTGCTCTTAAATTTTTACTTACAACAAGACTTCTAATTTCAGCTAATTCTATGGAGTAAATGTGCAAAGATGCATATCCTACAATTTTATTATCTTTTAAAGCCAAGGTATAAGATCTTATATTTTGAGCAATTTCACTATCACTTCTTGGTAGTATAATGCCCTTTTTTACTTCATCAGCAACCATTTCTTGCATAGCTTTAATGTCTTTTAACTTTGCAGTTTTATACTCTACCAAAAACACCCTTTATAATAAGCTCTCTTGCTTCATCAATACCTTCATTTTTTAATGTTGATACAAATTTAGCATCTTTGTCAAAATTTAAAACTTTTGCTTTTTGGCTTTGATTTAATTTATCTGATTTTGTATAAAAATTTATAAGTCTTTGGTCACTTCTTAAAAAACTTTTTATATATAAATCAACATTTTTATCAATTTCCATATCAAACTGCCTGCTATCTCTAAGATGAATAAAAAGTCTTATTGAATTTCTTTTTTTGATAAACTCATCCAAAGCACTTTGCCAAATTTTGTGTGTGCTTTTTGCAACTTTTGCATAACCAAAGCCAGGTAAATCCACTAAAATTAAATTATATAAATTTTCATCATCATCTTTAAAATTCGCTTCAAAAAAATTTATAAGTTTAGTTTTTCCTGGGGTGCTACTACTTTTTGCTAAGTTTTTTTGATTTACCAAAGAGTTTATAAAGCTACTTTTTCCAACATTTGATCTACCCAAAAAAGCTATTTCACTTCCTGAGTAAAAATCACTTTTTTCTAAACTAGGAGATGATGTTAAAAACCTAGCATTTAAGACTTTTATCACTTTTTATCCTCAATTTTAAAGATTAATTTTGCAGGTTTTTTATCTAATTTTTTGTTTGATCTATCACTATTTACTTCATATTTTCCACTCAGTTGATTAATCGTTATAATATCTCCAAAGACCTCTCTTTTTGTTTCAACCTCTTCTATCCAAGCGTTGCCTTTTAAAGTATAAATTTCAGTTTTTGGCTCATAAGTTAAAATATCTCCCTTGCCATTATAGTGGCTTTCATTAATCAAAATTTTAAATTTGGCATTACCTGTTGCGATATATTTTGTAGGTTGCTTATTTTTATCAAAATAAATTGTAATTTTATCGCTATTAAGAGTGTCAAATGAGCCTTTTTTAACTTTTACATTTCCAGTTAAAACACTTTGAAGCTTTATCTCATCAGCAAAAAAATTATCGGCCGTAACCTCAACCTGCTCGGCAAATAAAGGTAAAGACACGAGTAAAAACACTACTATTTTCTTAAAAACCATCCATTAACTCCTGTTGCAAAAGTCTGTTTTGTATTTAGATCATGTTTTAAAGTAAGACCAGTTACATTATTTTCATTTTGCCATAAAATAAAAGGCTTGTTGCTTGTAGCAATTTTTGTTTTTGTATTATAAAAAATCTCATCTGAGATGTAGTTTATTTCATCACTATTTTTATACTTCGCATTGCCTAAAAACTCTATTATATCATCTTTATGAATAGCTTTTTTTGAACTTAATGTATGATTTGTATCTTTATTTAAAATAAAACCTTTGAAATTTTCAAACTCATCTTTATCTTTATATTTTACACCTTTATCAGCTTCATATTTTGCAATAATTTTTTCTTCTGTTACCTCATAATCAATTATATCAAACATTTCAGTCTGGGCTAAATCTATCTCATTTTTAAAAAAATCACTAAAATAAGGTGTTTGAACTGATAAAATAACCATCATAACACTAAAAATAGCAATGCCAAAATAAAAAATTCTTATAGCCATTTTTCAAGCCAAACATCGCTTAGTTTTTCTTTTTTTATAATTATTTCTATCATCTCTCTAACTGCCCCATCGCCACCTTTTTTTGAAAGCATTATATCAGCCTTTATTTCACTCATGGCATTTGATGGCTTAAAGCTCATTTTAACATTATTTAAAAGCTTTATATCGTTGTAGTCGTCGCCTATAGCAGCAGCATTTTCAAAACCCAATCCCTCTTTTTTTAGAATTTCTTCTGCTACGCTAAATTTATCTTTAACGCCTTGAAAAATATATTTTATTTTTAAATCTTTTGCTCTTTTTTCAACTATTTTTGATGATTTTCCTGTAATTATGGCTGAAATTTTACCCATTTTATTCCACTGTTCTATACCAAAGCCATCATTTACATTAAATTTCTTTAACTCATCACCCAAATTTGTATAGTAAAGCCCACCATCAGTTAAACAGCCATCAACATCTAAAAAAATAATTTCTATCATAAAAACGCCCTTTTATAAAACGCCTTTTGTACTAGGAATTCCCATTTTTTCATTTTTAGTTAAAGCTCTTCTTAGTGCAACTGCAAAGGCTTTAAAAGTTGCTTCTGCTATGTGATGTTTGTTACTTCCTCTTAATTTTATAAGATGAAGTGTAATGCCTGCATTAAAAGCAACAGCTCTAAAAAACTCTTCTATCAACTCAGCATCAAATTCGCCTATTAAGCCCTCTTTTATGCTATCATAAACTAAAAAAGCTCTATTTGAGATATCTAAATCACAACTTACTGCACTTTCATCCATTACAACAACTGAATTTGAATATCTTTCAATATTTTTCACTGGATAAATTTGCTCTTTTAAAGCCATTCCTAAAACTATACCAATATCTTCAACGCTATGATGAAAATCAACCTCTATATCGCCATCACACTCTACTTCTAAATCCATTAAAGAGTGTTTTGCAAAAGCTTCAAGCATATGGTTTAAAAAACCTATTTTAGTATTTATTTTGCTTTTTCCAGTTCCATAAATTTCTAATTTAAGCTTTATTTTTGTCTCTTTTGTATTTCGCTCTATCATACTAAACCCCTATTGTCTAACTATAAAAGCGCCATCTAAATGATATGAACTATGAGCAAAATCTCTTGCTTCATCTTCGCTTCTAAAACCTGTTAAAAATACCCTATGAAGCCCATCTTGATCAAATTCTTTAACTATGGCTTTATATCCACCTCTTCCATCATACTCTTTTTTGTAAACATTGGCTCCATTTATATTTCTAAACGCCCCTACTTGAACCATAAAAGTTCCGCCTATATAAATTCTTTCACTTTGCGGAGCTGTTTTGCTAATACTATGGCCATCAAATCCAACAACCTCTATAGCAACAGGAGCAGTCCCACTAGCAATCACCCCAATATCAGAAGCTGCTTTTTTAGATAAATCAATAATTCTTCCACTTACAAATGGACCTCTATCATTTATCCTTACAACTGTTGATTTTGAATTATTTAAATTTGTAACTTTTACCATTGTGTTCATAGGAAAAGTTTTATGTGCCGCTGTTTGAGCGTACATATTATATCTTTCTCCATTTGAAGTGCTTTTGCCATGAAATTTTGGTCCATACCAACTAGCTAATCCTCTTTGAGTTTCTCCTACTTCAACCTTTTGAGGATAATATGTTTTTCCATTTATTTTATAAGGTCTCATGGTAGCATGAGTACTTGGTTTTGGTTTAGAAACAACCACAGGATATGATGTTTTAGTTGAACACCCTGCTATAAAAATAGCTATAAAAAAAAGTATAAAAATATTTTTATGGTATGACAATTGTATCTCCTGCTTTAATATTTAAATCTTTTATCTCATTTGCAGCAACTAAAGTAGCCACATCAACATCAAATTTATTTGATATTGCTATTAGTGTATCACCTTTTTTTATAGTATATTCTTTGTCATCATTAAAAGCAATTATAGAAGTTGGAATTTTAAGTTTCATCCCAGCCTCTAATTCATCACTAAGATCGTTTTCTTTTATTATTTCATCTGTTGTAGTGTCCCATTTTTCAGCTATGCTTTCTATGGTCTCATTTTTTGCAACTACATGGATGTTATATGATGGAGCAAATGTATCTTCCCCTCTTATTATCTGTCCTATATAATTTAATGCATAAAGATTAAGTTTTTCCTCAGGAATGTAAAAATGATACGCGCTTTGGTCTTTTGGAGCGACAGAAGTTTTAATGTGAGGATTATACTTTTTCATCTCCTCCACGCTTAAACCTATGCTATTTCCAACACTTGCTAGACTTGTTCCACCTTGAACTTTTATTTTTTCTACTGAATTTTCTGGCCTGATATCAAGAAGTGCAACTCTTGCATCAATATTTTTTGAAATTATTGTGTTTTTAATAATTCTTTTAATGAAATTTTTAGTCTCTCTTGGTGTTTTACTACTTGTTAAAAGAGTTGAAAAATCATCATTTTTATTATTTCTTATAACTTTTTTCATACAGCCATCGCCACAATTATAAGCCATTAAAGAGATATACCACTTATCTTCAAAACTCTCATTTAAAAAGTCTAAATATTTAAAAGCTGTATCTGTTGATAAGAAAGGATCTCTTCTTTCATCGATTTGAGCATTAACATTAAGACCAAAAGATTTAGCAGTTCTAGGCATAAACTGCCACATTCCTCCAGCTTTTTTTGACGAAGTTGCTCTGTTTAAAAATTTTGACTCAACCATAGCAAGATAGAGTAAAAACTCAGGAGCATCAATTTTTTCAAGCTCTTTTTTTACCATATAAACATTATCGGGAGAGCTTTTTATAATTTTTATAAACTCACTTACATCTCTTTCATCTATACTTTTTTCTATATTTAACACTATTTCTTTATTTTTTTCATTATTTGGGATAGCAAACTCGTTTAAAATCTCATCTATAAGTGTATTTGCTTGTAAAGTAATAGTAAATATAAAAATTGTAAAAATACTAAACAATTTATTCAAATTTTCTCCTTAAATTTTAAAAAGTTTTTCTGCGTTTTTTGTTGTAATTTCTTCTATTTCACTTACCTCTAAATTTAAAATTTCAGCCATTTTTTGTGCTACAAATGTAGTAAAAGCAGGCTCATTTCTTTTTCCTCTATTTGGTGTTGGCGCTAAATACGGCGCATCTGTTTCAATAACTATATTTGATAATGGAATTTGATCTAAAATCTCAACTAAATTTTTAGCATTTTTAAAAGTTAAAACTCCGCCAATTCCAAAATAAAACCCTTCATCTTTTAATGAAAGCAATAATTTGCTTGCATTATAACAGTGCAAAACTACACCAAAAAGTTTTTTTGAATGCTCTTTTAGGATATTATAAATATCCTCATTTGCATCTCTTGCATGAATTATAAGAGGTTTTTTAAACTGGATTGCTAAATTTATTTGATCTAAAAAAATCTTTTTTTGCAAATTTTTATTAGCCAAAACCTCTTCATCGCTATTAAAATGCTCTTTTATCTTAAAATAATCAAGTCCGCACTCTCCAACAGCTACACACTTTCTATCATCTAAAAAATCTCTTAGATAATTTATTTCAAACTCATCAGCGTGATATGGATGAACTCCAGCTGCAAAATAAACATTATCATAAGCATAAGCGATATCTCTAGCTTTTTTTAGGGTTTTTATATCAGCCCCAGGAATTATTATTTTATTAATTCCACTTTCTTTTGCTCTTTTTATCACAAAATCCAAATCGTCATTAAAACTATCATCATCTAAATGACAATGTGTGTCTATTATCATCTGCTAACCTAATTAATTATTTTAATCAATTTTCGATTTTAGCAAAAAATGACAAATGAAAGCTTAAAGTAGTATAAATTTTCAACTATTTCTAAGTTTTTTTGCAAATTCCAAGGCTTCTTTTGTGATTTTTTCCCCACTTATCATTCTTGCAAGCTCTGTTATTTTCTCATCTTCGTTTAGTTTTTTTACATTTGAAATATCATTTATTTTACTAACTAAAAAATGAGAATTGGCTTTTGAACTAAGTTGTGGAAGATGTGAAATAGCAAAAATTTGATAAAATTTTGAAATTTTTAAAAGAACATTGGCAATACTCATAGCCTCTTTTCCGCTTAAGTTTGCATCTATTTCATCAAGGATTAAAACACCATTTGCAAAACCTGTTATATCAATATTTGCACCAATAAATGCAAGCCTTAGTCTATTAAACTCACCGGAGCTTAAATTTTTTAAAAGTGTATTTGAAATTTCAAAGCTTATTTCATCCATTCCTAAGCTATCAATCTCTTTTTCTTTAAATATAACTTTTGCATCACTCATATAAAGCTCTTTTAAATATCCATTTAAAATATTTTCAAGCTCTTTTTTTACATTTTTTCTACTACTGCTTACTAAATTTGAAATTTTAAGAAGTTTTTCTTTTGTAATTTTAAAAGAGTTTTTTAAATCATTTTTTTTAAACTCTATATTTTCATATTCGTTTAACTCTTTTTTTCTAGTTTGTAAGGTGTGAAGTGCTTCTTTTACGCCACCATAGCGTTTTTCTAAATAGTTTAAATCTTCAATTCTATTTAAAGTTTTTTCTATATCAATATTTTCTAAATCTTCTAAATTTAAACTCTCTTTTTTAGCCCTTAACTCATTTATAGTTTCTTCAAAAAAATCACTTTCTAAATCACTTACCCTTAAAGCCTCAATTACACTACTTTCTATATCAAATATTATTTCAGCTTTCATCCAAGCCTCATTTATCCTATCGATTTTACTAAGGCGTTTTTTTAACTCCATTAACTCCTCAAATTCACCTATTTTAGGATCTATACTTTCTATTTTATTTATTTCAAATTTTGCAAAATCCTTTAACTCCTCAATATTTTTCTCTTCATTTTCAATTTTTTCAAGCTCTTTTTTTACACCACTAAATTCTTTATAAATTTCACTTAAACTCTCTAAATTTGCTTTATGAGATTTATCTTTTTTAATAGCCAATAAATCTAGCAAATTTAATAAATTTTTATTGTTAAACTCATCAGCATTTCTAATGCTAAGATATTTAATATGGGTTGAAGCAATTGAAAATAAATTTTTTTTAGAGATAAATTGAGAGTTTATAAAATATCTTGTTGATTTATCTTTTAGCATTCTAAAATTATTAACACTTTCATTTTCTATGCCAAATTCACTTAAATCAAAATCAAACTCCACATCTGCTTCTATTAAACCAGCATCTGTTTCACTAAGTCCAAATACAGATAAAATAGCATTCATCAAAACTGATTTTCCAGCTCCACTAACTCCTGTAAAAACACTTAATCCTTTATCAAAAAAAAGCTCTGATTCTTTAAAAGTTAAATTATTTTTCACATAAAGTCTATCTATCAAACCTTGCCTCCATTATGCCCCCAATGAAGTTTATTTTTTAAAACCTCAAAATAATTTGCGTTTAAATGTCTTATTAAATTTGCGTGAGTGTCCCCAAGCCTAACCACAACTTCATCAAATTTACTCATATCAAAAGCATTTTGCCCATCTATTATAATACTTACCTTGCTATTTCCTGCATTTTTAAATTTTAATTTATATTCAGCTGGCAAAACAAGCGGTCTTTGTGTTAGGCTATGAGCACAAATTGGCGTAATACAAAAAACCTTACTCATTGGATAAATTATTGGTCCATTTGCACTCATATTATAAGCAGTTGAGCCAACAGGTGAGCTTACTATAACGCCATCACCATAATATGTATTAAAATACTCATCATCTAAATATCCATCAACTTTACTCATTGATAAAACTGCACTTCTTGATAAAACAAGATCGTTAAATGCGATTAGTTTTATCTCATCTTTAGAGTTTTTAAGCAAAATTTCTAACATCAAAGGCTTTTTTATTTCATATTTGCCTTTTAAAAAATCGGCAAAAAACTCCTTTAAATTATTGATTTTAACATCAGTTAAAAACCCAAGAGTTCCATCATAAACACCTAAAACATTTAAATTTTTAAAACCAATTTTAGCTATTTCTCTGCAAGTTGAGATTAAAGTTCCATCTCCTCCAATGCTTAAAATTAAAGTTTTTTCCTCATCTATTTTATGCAGATTTTTAAATTTATTTATAGTTTTTTCTAAAAATAAAATTTCATAGCCTAAACTTTCAAAATGTTTTACAAATTTCAAACAATTTTTAGGATTTTTGGCAACTATTCCGATGTATTTTAAGTTTTTTTCTAAAATTATTTTATTCATAACTGTTATTTTAGTAAAAATTAGCTTTACAAAAGCAAAATTTCGATACAATGAGAGTTAAAATTTCAAAAATAATATAAAAAGGAAAAATTTTGAGAAGTCATTATTGCACCGATGTATCAAAAAAAGATGTCGGAAAAGAGGTAAAAGTATGTGGCTGGGTGAACTCATATAGAGATCATGGTGGCGTTATTTTTATAGACTTAAGAGATAGAAGTGGTCTTTTGCAGCTAGTTTGTGATCCAGCTGATAATAAAAAAGCTTATGATTTAGCAAACAATATAAGAAATGAATTTGTTATAAAAGCAAGTGGAAAAGTAAGACTTAGAGGTGAAGGTCTTACAAATGAAAAGCTAAAAACAGGCGAAATAGAAGTAGTTGTTGATGATTTAGTTATAGAAAATCCAAGTGCGCCTTTACCATTTGTAATTGGCGATAAAGACGTAGGAGAGGAAACAAGACTTAAATATAGATTTTTAGATCTTAGAACTCCTGAAAATTTTGCTAAATTTCAAACTCGCTCAAAAGCAGCAATTGCAACTAGAAACACACTTAATCACCTTGGATTTGTTGAAGTTGAAACTCCGGTTTTAACAAGAGCAACTCCAGAAGGAGCAAGAGATTATTTAGTTCCAAGTAGAGTTTATCCAGGGGAGTTTTATGCACTTCCTCAAAGTCCTCAGCTATTTAAGCAGCTTTTAATGTGCTCAGGTTTTGATAAATACTTCCAAATAGCAAAATGCTTTAGAGATGAGGATTTAAGAGCTGATAGACAGCCTGAATTTACACAAATAGATATAGAGATGAGCTTTGTTGAGCAAGAAGATGTTATAAAAGTTGCTGAAGAGGTATTAAAAGATATTTTTAAAGAGTGTGGGCATGATATAAAAACCCCATTTAGAAGAATGGATTATAAAGAGGCTACTGAAAAATACGGAAGTGATAAACCAGATTTAAGATTTGATATGCCACTTGTTGATGTAGCAGACATTTTTGAAAAATCAAGCAATGAAATTTTTAGCAAAATAGCACAAGACAAAAGAAAAAATAGAGTAAAAGCTATAGCTGTTAAAAACGGAGATAATATCTTTAGTAAACGCCAAATGCAAGGCTTTGAAGAATATGTTAAAAAATTTGGAGCAAAAGGATTAGCATTTTTCCAAGTAAAAGAAGATGGATTAAAAGGACCTTTGCTTAAATTCTTTGAAAAAGAAGATATAGATGAGATCATAAAAAGATGCAACCTTGAAGTTGGAGATGTTGTATTTTTTGGAGCTGGCAAGAAAAAAATCGTGCTTGATTATATGGGAAGATTTAGGCTATTTTTAGCAAATGAGATGAATCTAATCGATAAAGATAAATTAGAGTTTTTATGGGTATTAAATTTCCCTATGTTTGAAGAAAACGATGATGGCACCTACTCAGCAATGCACCACCCTTTCACAATGCCAAATAATATTGATGATGACATAGAAGATATAACTTCAGTTGCTTATGATGTTGTATTAAACGGAATTGAGCTTGGCGGTGGAAGCATAAGAATCCATAAAAACGATATCCAACAAAAAGTATTTGAAAAGCTTGGAATACACGAAAAAGAACAAAGAGATAAATTTGGATTTTTACTAGATGCTTTAACCTTTGGAGCACCACCACATGGAGGAATTGCAATTGGATTTGACAGACTTATGATGCTTTTAACAAAATCATCTAGCATTAGAGATATCATAGCATTTCCAAAAACTCAAAGAGCTCAATGTCCTCTTACAAAAGCTCCAAGTCATGCAAGTGATGAGCAACTAAAAGAGCTTGGTCTTAAAGTAGTAAAAAAACAAAACTAGAAAGGATAAAAATGAAAAATGTATTTTTAATCATAGGAGCTCCAGGAAGTGGAAAAACAACTGATGCAAGCATGATAAAAGAGATGAATCAAAGCGTAGAACACTACTCAACAGGAGATATGCTAAGAGCAGAAGTTGCAAAAGGAAGCGAACTTGGAAAAGAGATAAATAGCTTTATCTCAAAAGGAAATTTGGTTCCACTTGAAATAGTTATAAATACCATAACTTCAGCTATAAAAAGCTCTGATTTAGACTTCATTATAATAGATGGCTTTCCAAGAAGTGTTGAACAAATGCAAAAATTTGATGAAGTTTTAAAAGATAATTCCGATATAAATCTAAACTGCGTTATCGAAGTAGATGTTAGTGAAGAAGTTGCAAAAGAAAGAATTCTAGGAAGAAATAGAAACGATGATAATGAAGAAATTTTCAATAATAGAATGAAAATTTTTACAGATCCAATTGAGGAAATTAGAAAATTTTATAAAAATAAAGGTTGTTATAAAGTTGTAAATGGCGAAAGAACAATTGATGAAATCGTTGCTGATATGAATGAGATAATAGTTCAAGCTATTATGAAATCAATGAATTAATAGGAGAAAAAATGGATATTTCAAAAATAAAAATAGGCTCAAACCCTGATAAGATAAATGCTGTTATAGAGATACCTTATGGATCAAATGTAAAGTATGAAATAGATAAAACTAGTGGTGCTGTAGTAGTTGATAGAGTTTTATACTCAGCTGTTTTTTACCCTGCAAATTATGGATTTGTTCCAAATACTTTGGCTGCTGATGGTGATCCAGCTGATATTTTAGTAATTAATGAGTATCCTTTGCAAGCTGGCTCTGTAATACCTTGTAGATTAATAGGTGTTTTAGTAATGGAAGATGAAGCTGGAATGGACGAAAAGCTTTTAGCAGTTCCAGTTAGTAAAATTGATCCAAGATTTGATGATATAAAATCAATCGATAATCTACCAAAAGCAACTCTAGATAGAATTAAAAACTTTTTTGAAACCTATAAACTTCTTGAGCCAAATAAATGGGTAAAAGTAAAAGGGTTTAAAGACTTAAAAACAGCTACTGAAATTTTAGATAAAGCTATTAAAAACTACAAATAAAATAAGGGAAAATTTTTCCCTTAAATACTCAACAAGGAAATTAATGTATTGTTATGACATAGTGGGAAGTTTTTTAAGGCCAGCTGAATTAAAACAAGCAAGAGCTGACTTTGAAAACGGTAAAATAAATAAAGACGAATTAAGAAAAATAGAAGATAAATGCATAAAAGAGCTAGTTGAAAAAGAAAAAAAGTTAAATTTGCCTTTTATAACTGATGGTGAGTTTAGAAGAGAGTATTGGCATTTAGATTTTTTAGCTGGCATTGGCGGAGTAAAAAAAGTAACCTCAAAAGAGTGGTCTGTTAAATTTAAAGATAGCTCTCCAAAGGCAAATACAATAATTATAAATGATAAAATTTGCTTTAATAAAAATCATCCTTTTTTACAAGACTTTAAATTTTTAGCAAGTTTAATAGAGGCAAAAAATGCTAAAATGACTATCCCATCCCCATCAATGCTTCATTTAATACCCTGTGTAAGAGCACAAAATTACACCCCAATTGAAATCTATAAAGACAATGATGAAATTTATAAAGATATTGCACAAACTTATATAGATTTTATGAATGAGTTTTATAAACTTGGCTGCAGGCATCTACAACTTGATGATACTTCTTGGGGTGAGTTTTGCGATAAAGAAAAAAGAAAATCTTATGCAAAAAGAGGTATAAATTTAGACACTATTCAAGAAAAATATGTCTGGGTAATAAATGAAATGATAAAAGCAAAACCAAAAGATTTGATACTTAGTATGCATATTTGTAGAGGAAATTTCCGCTCAACTTGGTTTTCAAGTGGTGGATATGAAAGTGTCGCGGAAGTTTTATTTGGTAAGTGTAATATTGATATGTTTTTCTTAGAATATGATAATGACCGCTCTGGTGGATTTGAACCACTTAAGTTTATAAAAAATCAAAAAGTAGTTTTAGGTTTAATTACTACAAAATTTCCAGAGCTTGAAGATAAAGATTTAGTCAAAAAAAGAATTTTTGAAGCTGCAAAATTTATACCACTAAATCAGCTTTTACTTAGCACGCAATGTGGCTTTTCATCAACAGAAGAAGGAAATAATCTAAGCATTGATGAACAGTGGGCAAAGATAAATTTAGTAAAAGAAATAGCACTTGAAGTTTGGAAATAAATTTTACTAAAATTTTTAAAGTTTGGAGATAAAATCCAAACTTTTCAAAAATGCTTTTTAGTGAATTTGAACTATTTAAAATTAAATTAAAACTCCAACTCCAAGACTTAAACTAAAAGCTATCATAAGTGATATCACTCCCATATAGATAGAATTTAAATCATAAAATCCATAATATAAAAAATATGTAAAAAATCCGCCAAAAAATGCAACCAAGCTTATTAAAACTCTTGATAGAATTTTATTATAAATTTTATCATATATAAAAACACAAGTTAAAATTGAGATAAAAAACCAAATAATAGCTGTTTCCTTACCACTAAAATTTGCAAATCCAAGCAAAGAAAGTGTGTTTAAAAACAAGCAAATAGTCCATAAAACAATGGTTGCAACTTTAAAATTTTTCATTTTTTATCTTTATAAATTTTATTTGTAAAAGTTTGATATCTATACTGCAAAAACACGACAACACCAACATAAATTCCTATAACAAAAGAGATTAAAAAGAAGTTTTTAAACATCAAAAATCCACTCACAAATCCTGCTATAAAGGCTATACCAATAGCATAGGCAAGAGGATGATTGACCACATTTTTTTCTCCTATTGCAATCACTACTAAAGAAATTATATAAACAATCAAGGTGATAAATACAACAATTATTTTTATATCTCTTAAAAACTCACTACTTGATTTGCCAAGCATCGCCCAAATTCCCATAAATATTAAAAATATTATTGATGCAAAAATTAAATATTTTTTCATATAAGTCCTTTTTTAAGTTTTCTGATTAAAAATCTAGCTGGATTTAAAGAGTTAAATATCTCTTTACTCACACAAAGTGGTCTATTTAAAACAAGATCTAGCAAAAGATAAGCCCCCATTATGGAAGTTCCAAGCCCTCTTGCGCCATGAGCTGCATTTATAAAAACTCCATCTAAATGTTTGGGATAAATATCTGAGTGTTTCGTAAAATTTATAGCTTTATAATTTTTCATAAAAAACTCTTTATCGTGTAAAGCGCCAATTATTGGAAATCTATCGCCACTATAAGACCTAAAACCAACATTTGAATCTAGAATCTTGGTTTTTTTAGGACCTATAAATTCACAAATATTTTCTAAATTTTTAACATCATCAATGTATCTTTTTTTCTTCTCATAATCAAGTCTATCATAAGTAGCTCCAATTAGCTGAATTTTTCCAACCGGTGGGCAGATATACCCTCTTGCACTAAGTGGAAATTTGTTATCAAGCCTTTTTTTTATCCAAGTAACTTGCCCTCTTACTGAACTAATTTGCACCTTATCGTCAAAATTTATTTTTGGATTTTCTCCTTTATTAAAAAGCTCTTCGCTATGGTTTCCCATGGTAAAAATAACTATATCAGTTTCTATAATATCATCATTTTTAAAATACACTTTATATTTATTATCACATTTTTCAAGGTTTTGAAATTCATAATTAAATAAAATATTAAACTCACTTGAAAGAGCCTTGCAAAGCTTTTTTGGACGAATGCTTGCTGCATTTTTTATATAAATGCTTGGATAGGGAAAATCTTTTTTATCCAGCTTAAAATTTGAGTTTTCATATCTTTTTATTAGTGCCTCATCAAAAGCAAATTCCTTTGCTCCACTAAATTTAACCAAATTCTTACCATATTTTTTATAAAAATTTACAGCCATTAAAAAAGCCGCGTAGTGCATTTTACCCAAAATAACATCTTTTTGAGTAATTAATGGCATTAAAGCTCCGATTAAATTTCCACTTCCATTAGTAGCAACTTCACTTTCTTTTTCAGCAATCACAACATCAAAGCCAGCATTTTTAAAAACTTTTGCAGTTGATAGACCTGAAATCCCAGCCCCGATAATTAAAACTTTTGCATTTTTATTATAAGTTTTTAAAGCTCTTTTAAACCAAATTTCATCATTATTGAAATTTAAATTTTGTTTTAAAACAGCTCTAGTCATCTGTCTTTTTTGAGCGTGACCTTTAATTAGGCTTACTTCAAATCCAGACTTTGTTAAATTTCTTTTTACAAATCCAGAGCTTGAGTAAGTTGCTAAAATAGTTCCTGCCTTACTTAAATTAGCAACACTTTTCATCACTTCTAAATCCCACATATCAGGATTCTTAGCTGGAGAAAAACCATCCATAAACCAAACATCGGCTTCAAAATCAAGATTTTTAAGTGCTGTTTTTATATCATCAAAATAAAGATCTAAAATAATATTTTTTGAAAAAAAGATTCTATAAAGACCAGTTTTTTTGGGTGGATATTTTTTAATAAGTTTTTTTGATAGTTTTTTAAACTCATCATCAAATTCATCAAATTTATTATAAAATTTTTTAAGTTTTTTCTTTGGAAGAGGAAATTTTTCTATGCTTACAAAATGCAAAAATTTATTACTATTTTTAAACTTTTTACATAAATTTAAAAAATTAATACCGACACCAAAGCCAGCTTCTGCAACTATTAAACTATCTTTTTTATCCCAAATTTCATCCAAAGCGCTTTCAAAAACAAATTTACTTTCACCAATAGCTGAGTTTTTACTATAATAACCATCATTAAATTCCTCATTATAAAAAACTCCGTCTTTAAAAAAAGTCTTCATTACTCATTCTTTAAAAAATATGCATCCACTCCGTTTGCAACACCCTCTGCAATAAGTTTTTGATACTCTCTACTAGCTAAATTTTTACTATCATTTTTATTTGAAATATAACCGCATTCAACTAAAATTGCTGGCATAGTAGCGCCCACTAAAACCCAAAATGGAGCTTCTCTAACTCCACCATCTTTTACATGATATTTGGCTTGAACTTTATTAAGCATATGTTTTTGTATATCGATGGCAACTTTGTTTGAAGCAATTATTTTTTCTCTATTTAAAAAATTCAGATAAGTTTCTTGAGAGAAATAATTCATATCTTCAATGTCACCTTTGTTTTCAAGAGCAGCTGCGTTTTTACTACGCTCACTTCTTGCTGGGCTTAGGAAAAATGTCTCAACACCTGAAAGAGAACTTCCTGATTTTGTTTTTGGTCCTGCGTTTATATGTATTGAGATAAACATATCAGCATTTTTTTTATTTGCAAAAGCAGTTCTATCTTTTAAATTTATAAACACATCTTTATTTCGTGTAAATAAAACTTTATAACCCATATTTTTTAACTCATCACCTAAAAATTGTGAAATTTTTAAAACCAAATCTTTTTCTTTAAGTCCATTTCCAATAGCCCCTGAATCTTTTCCACCATGACCTGGATCAATTACAATAGTTCTTTGTTTTCTATCAATTTTTAAAGGTTCTTTTTTATTTTGAGCTGTTTTTTTGCCACTACTAGATATTTTTGCAACTGGAGGAATAGTTAAATTTACAGAATTTGAAGGATTTTTTATATCTACTAATATGGATTTTTCATCAAATTTTAAATTTATATTAAAACTATTTTTTTGAGAAAAAACCACTCTCGTTGTTTTTGGATTATACTGAGCAACTCTTATTTCATCGCTTAAATGACGCGATATTTTTGAAATTTTTGCATTATTAACTGCTTTTATATCAATTACATTTCTATATTCTTTGCTTTTTAAAGCAAATTTTTTAACTTCATCTTCGCTTACATTTCTATTAAATGTTAATTTAATTCCACTATCAGTTTTATCAACGCTTTTAAGTCTTAATTTAATATTTTTATTAACTTCGTAACTTTTTGGCTCTTTTGTAGTAATTATTTTTTCATTATTTATATTTTTTTCTTTAATATTATTATTTTTTGAGTTTAAATTTTTATCAATTTGAGTGTTTGGGTTTTGAGGTTTTTCAATTATAGTTTTAGTTTTTTCATCTTGTTTTAATGTCACTTTTTCATTGGCTGGTTTACTATCTTTTGGGATAAATTTAGCTAAATTTATTTTTTGATAATTTTCATAGCTGTCTCCAAGTAAATTAAGCTCTGATTCATAGCCTTTGTGATTTAGTTTTAAAGCTTTTGATGAATGAACTAGCCTTTTTAAAACATTTATCCTATCAATTTTATTTTTATCAATGGAGGTTTGCAGATAAATATCTTTTAATTCTTTATGAAATTTTTCTTTTACCGCTTTACTTGAATTGTCAAAATTCTTATCGAAATTTGAAAAATTCCTATCAAAGTCCCCACCCCATAAAAAAATGACTAAGAAAAAAAATAAAAAAAACTTAACTATCTTCGCCATTTACTAACTTTTCAATCAACTCTTTTACGCTAATTATTTTATTAAGCTTATATCCATTTGCACCTGTGAAAAATAATCCAAATTCTTTATTTCCATCGTATGCATCAAAAAGCCTATCAGCTATACAGTATCCAACCATTTTAGCACCTTTTCCACGCTGACATGGGCTTACGCAGTTACTAATGCACTGAATTTTTGGACCTTCTTTTTTTTCAACAAGTTTTAATAAGTTTGTTTTTACTCCTCTTGCAGGATAACCAACCGGAGATTTTATAAGCATAATATCTTCTTCTTTTGCATTAATTATCACATCTTTAAACTCAGGTGCTGCATCACACTCATTTGTACCTATAAATCTAGTTCCCATTTGAACGCCATTTGCTCCAAGCGAAATTGCTTTCATGATATCATCATGATCCCAAATTCCACCAGCTGCAAAAAGTGGGAAATCTCCCCAATTTGAAATTTCTTCTTTAACTTGAGGGATTAAATTCCAAATGCTATACTCTGGATCTAGGCACTGCTCATAAGTAAAACCTTGATGACCACCACTTAAAGGACCTTCTAAAACAACTGCATCGGGCAAGCGATCATATCTTTGTTTCCATCTTTTACAAATTATCTTTAATGCTTTTGCAGATGAAACTATTGGTATTAAGGCGACATCGCTAAATTCTTGCGTAAACTCAGGTAAATTTGTAGGAAGTCCTGCACCACTTATAATTATATTAAACCCAGCCTCGCATGCATCTTTCACTATTCTCTCATAATCATTACAAGCACACATTATATTTACACCAAGTGGAGCATCACCACAAATTTTTCTTGCATCATCAGCTAAGGCTTTCAAACCCTCTTTAGAATAAAAATTTTCACTTCCTAGTGGCTTTGAGTTAATCTCTTTTTTAGAATATAGCCTATTTTTATAATATCCAGTCCCAACAGAACTGACAACACCCAAACAGCCATTTAAACTTACATTTCCAGCTAAATTACTCCAACTTATTCCTAAGCCCATGCCACCTTGGATAATCGGATGTTTTAGCTCATACTTGCCTATTTTTATACTTTTCATCAAACGACCTTTAATTTTGCAAAGTTTTTCTTTCCTATTTGAAGAACATATTTACCTTTTTTTAATACCAAATTTTCATCATCTATCTTTTTTTGATCTATACTAAAAGCATTTGCCTTTATATGCCTTCTAGCTTGTGAGTTTGAACCAGCTAAGCCACATTTTACAATAGCTTCAACCACCCAGATTTCATCTTTTATCTCAAATTCTTCCATAGAGCTTGGAAGTTTATTTAAGGAGTGAATTTTATCAAACTCTTCTTTTGCTTTTTTTGCTAAACTCTCATCATGAAATCTTGCAGTAATTTCTAAAGCCAAAGCTTCCTTAACTTCTTTTGGGTGAATGGTGCCATTTTCAACACCTTTTTTAAGCTCATCAATTTCTTTTAAACTTTTTGTACTTAAAAGCTTATACCACTCCCACATAAGCTCATCACTTATACTTAAAGTTTTTGCATACATTTGGTTTGGTTCATCTGTTACACCAATATAATTATTTAGGGATTTGCTCATTTTATTAACCCCATCAAGCCCAACTAAAAGCGGCATAGTAATAACAGCTTGTTCTTTTCCAGTATTGTAAATTCTTTGTAAGTGTCTGCCCATTAAAAGATTAAATTTTTGATCAGTTCCGCCCATTTCTATATCGCATTTCATAACAACACTATCATGACCTTGTAAAAGTGGGTATAAAAACTCACTTATTGAAATTGGAGTTTGATTTTTATATCTTTTTTCAAAATCATCTCTTTCTAGCATTCGTGCAACGCTATAAGTTGAAGCTAGTTCTATCATGTCAGCCGCACTCATGCTATTAGTCCACTCGGAGTTGAACATAATCTTTGTTTTATTTCTATCCAAAACCTTAAAAACTTGCTCTTCATAGGTTTTTGCATTTTCTAAAACAACATCTTTGCTTAGTTTTTTTCTAGTTTCACTTTTTCCAGATGGATCGCCTATTTGAGCTGTAAAATCACCTATTAAAAACATAATAATAGCGCCATGAGCTTGTAAAAAAGCCATTTTTTGAAGAGTTACAGAGTGTCCTAAATGAAGATCTGGAGCAGTTGGATCCATACCTATTTTTACATAAAAATTTTCACCTTTTTCATAATAATTTTTTATTAAATCTTTTACTTTTTCTTCATCTATTATTTCGCTTACGCCTCTTTCTAATTCTTTATAAATCTCATCTAAATTTACCACTTTTTTCTCCTAATTTAACTATTTTTATAAACATCATCAAGGGAAGTAAATTCCACTATTTTATATCTATCTTTAAGTCTTGTTTTAATATCTTTTGCCTTTACATTTTCACCAAACTCAATAACAAGTTCAAAAAAGTCTGACTTTGTCTCATCATTTTCATTTAAATTTATAGCTGATAAATCAACTTGAAGCCTTGTTAAGTAGTTTAAAAATCCAGCTAAAGATCCTCTTTTATTTTCCAAACTTAAGATAACTTTATACCTATGTGGAGCATTTCTTGTCCATTTTACAAAAATTAACTCATTGCCCTCTTTTATTAAATTTGCAGCTCTTTCGCAAAATTTATGATGAACTGCAACATTTGTACCGCTTCTAAAACCTAAAATATCATCATCTCTTTTTGGATTACAACAATAATCAAACTCTACACTATTTACTTTATAGTTTGAATAAACAACAATATTATCAAATTTTTGCTTTCTAACTATATATTTATCACCCAAATTTAAAGTAAATAATTTCTCTTTTTTTGGATATTTTTTAAGTGCATTTACAACATTTTGAAGATATATAGAGTCATACGCTGCTCTTCCTATTTTATTATGCAAATTCTCTTTTTCAAGCCATGATAAAACATTAATATCTTTTGTATCAAAAATAGCTGATAAAATTTTTATACCAATTTGAGTATTAAGTTCTTTTAGTTTTTGCTTACAAAAATTTCTTATAGTTGCTCTTGCTTTTCCTGTTTTTACTGAATTTAGCCAGCTACATCTATAATGAGCTTCATTTCCTGTTATAATATGAACAATATCTCCATTTTTAAGCTCTGTTAAAAGTGGAACTTTTACGCGGTTAACATAAGCTTCAATTGCCTTTAAGCCAACTTGTGAGTGAATTTCATAAGCATAGTCTAAAGCAGTAGCACCACGAGGTAAAGTAAAAATTCCACCCTTTGGCGAATATACAGCTATATCTTCTGCATAAAGACTATCTTTTGCATACTCATAAAGTTCTTCTGGATCTTCTTCGTCATTTTCGTTAGTGTCTTTTGCGCTTATATCACTTAACCAATCAAGCTTAGGGTTAAGAGAGCCACTATATTTATATTTCCAATGTGCTGCAACACCGTATTCAGCGGTATTGTGCATATCAAAAGTTCTAATTTGAGCTTCTATTATCATACTATCGTTAAAAACAGTTGTATGAATGGTCTGATAGCCATTTTGTTTTGGAAGTGCGATATAGTCTTTAAATCTTGATATTAAAGGATTAAACTTAGTATGAATAATTCCTAGAACAATATAGCAATCTTTAATATCTCTAACGATAACTCTAACAGCTAAAAGATCAAGAACTTCTTGTATAGAAATACCTTTTCTTTGCATTTTAAGATATGTTGAGTAGTAGTGTTTTACTCTTTTTTGAACATCAAAACTATCTTCACTAAAACCATTAGTTAGCAAAAGCTCAGTTATTTTAAGACTAAATTTATTTAAACTCATTTGAAGTTGTTGCTTATGCTCATTGATGTATGAATCAATCTTATCATATTCTTCTGGCAAAACATATTTAAAGCTTAGATCCTCAAGCAAATTTTTAATAGATGAAATTCCAAGTCTATGGGCAATTGGTGCATAAACCACAAGAGTTTCTTCTGCAATTCTTTTTTGTTTATCCTCTCTTAAAGCATCTAGCGTAAGCATATTATGAAGCCTATCGCAAAGCTTAACTACCAAAACTCTAACATCCTCAATAGATATTAAAAGCATTCTTCTAAAAGTTAACGCAGAAGATCTTAGCTTTGTGCTTTTATCAGTAGAAGGAGCTAACTTATCTTCTCTAATGCTTACTATTTTTGTAAGTCCCTCAACAAGCTTTGAAACACCATCTCCAAAATTTTCTTTTATTTTTTCAAGAGTATAATCAGTATCTTCAACTACATCATGAAGAAGCGCTGATATAACCATATCGTCATCACCACCCATAAAAGCAACTATTGAAGCTACTAAAATAGGATGAACGGCATAAGGCTCACCACTTTTTCTAAACTGACCATCGTGCTGTTTTATACAAAGCTCAACGCCTTTTTGAAGTTTATCAGTTTGCTCTTTGAAAAAGAAAAAAAGCTCTTTTGCTGACTCTATGGTGTTTGCATTTACAACTTTTTCTAAAAAGTCTTCAATGCTGATATCATTCCTCTGCTTTAACAATTCCATCTAGTGATACTTTACCTTCTGCAATTTCCATTAAAGCAATATCTGCAAATTTATAGTTTTTTAAATTTGGTATATCTACCAAAGGTTTTTCACCGTTGTGAAGTTGATTTGCTCTTTTTGCAACAACCAAAGAGAGCTTATATCTATCACCATCAACAAATTTTAAAGCCTTAGCTGTTATTTCTTCTGATCTTGTCATGATTTTCCTTTTAATTTTTTACTATTGAACAAAATGATAAATCATCATTTATAATTTTACATAAATTTCCACTTTTAAACATATTGCAAACTACAATCGGTAAAGAATTGCTTTTTGCAAGAGCTACTGCTGTATCATCCATAACTTTTATTTCATCTTTTAGTGCTTCTTCATAGCTTAATTTATTTAGAAGTTTTGCATCGCTAAATTTATTAGGATCTTTGTTATAAACTCCATCAACTTTAGTAGCCTTTATAATCATATCTGCTTCTATCTCAACAGCTCTTAATGTCGCAGCTGTATCAGTTGTAAAAAATGGATTTCCAGTTCCTGCTGCAAAAATAACAACTCTTCCTTTTTCAAGATGTCTTTTTGCTCTATTTATTATAAAAGTTTCACAAATTGCTTCCATTTTAATAGCACTTTGAACTCTAACATCAACACCTACATTTTCAAGTGCTTCTCTCATAGCAATAGCATTTATAACAGTTGCAAGCATGCCCATGTGATCGCCACTTGTTCTTTTTATTATGCCACCAGCTGCTGCACTTACACCTCTTATAATATTTCCACCACCAATTACAATGCCTACTTCAACACCATAACTAATTAGCTCTTTAATCTCGCCTGCTATAAATTTAAGCACTTTACTATCTATACCAAAACCATTCTCACCAGCCAATGCTTCACCTGAAAATTTAACTAAAATCCTTTTTTTATCATCCATGCTATTCTCCTTTAAACTTATTATTTTATCAAAAATCTCTTTAAATTAGCATAATATGAGTTTATTTTAATGAAATTAATTCAAGCGGATCGATATGAAAGTTTTTTTGCGTAACTTCAAATGTTAAATCGCTTTTTACTCTTCCAATAGAATAGCCTTTTTTTATAACACTTCCATTTTTTATAGTTGGAGCAATTTGGCTTAAATTTGCATATATTGTATGAATGCCATTTTTGTTTTCAACAATTATAACATTGTTTAAAACCGGTGTACTTTTAGCAAATATAACTTTTCCATCAAGCACATTATAAACTTGTGCGTTTTGTGTATTTGAGCTTAAAATAACTGATTCATTAAATATTTTTATATCATAAACTGGATCTATAAAATTTCCAAATTTTCTCTTTACAAAGGCATTTTTTAATGGAGAAATTGTCTTAGAGCCAACATATTTTTTAACTCTACTTTCTTTATAGCTTGAGCCATAAAGCTTAACTTTTTTATCAATATCTTCAACTCTTTTATCTCTTTGTAAAATTTCTGGCTGGGGCTGTTGTTTTTGAGCATTTTTTTGGGCATTTTCTTGAGCTATTTTTTTAGCTTTAGCCTTTTCTTCTTTATCATCAATAATTTTAAGCTCTTCTAAAGTAGAAGATAGGGCTTCACTTTGTTTTTGGGTATTAATTAATTTTTGAATATAATCTTCTTTGTTTTTATTTAAATTTTCAACTAATTTTTTTTGCTTTTTTTGAACGTTTGAAAGCTCTTCTTTTTTTGCACTATACTCTTTTAAATTTTTTTCCAAATCTAAAATTTCTTTATTTTTTTTATCAATTGTTTTACTTGCTTCATCGTGGGTCATAACTAAATTTGCAATATCTTTTCTAAAAACATCACTTAAAGATGCAAAAACTTCATTTGAGATAAGTGCTTCATAAGTTTTTATATCGCTATCTTGTATTAGATTAAAAGAAAAATCTTCCACTATTAAATCAGTGATTTTTTTCTCAAGTTCTAATTTTATTTTTACCAAATCATCAGTTTGTTTATTTAACTCATCTAACTTTGTGGCTTCATCTTTGTATTTTTGTGACAAATTTACAACTAAGCCAGTTATTTCATCGATTTGAGCATTTGTTTTTTTTAACTCAGCACTTTCTTTTACTATTAAAGCTCCAAGTTCATCAATTTTTTTAGATAAGTTTTTTTCTTCACTTTTTTTTACAGCTATATTTTTACTTGTTAATTCTATCTTATCTTTTGTGCTTTGATCTGCAAAAATATAGCTAAAAATGAGTAAAAAAAGAGCTATTTTTTTCATAAATTTTCTTCTTTAATGCCAAGCATAACAAAAGTTGCAGATATAAAAGCAACACTTAAAGACATAACAAAAATAAATAAAATTTGATTTACTGTTAAAGCATATGTTAAAGGCAATGAAATAGTTGAAATAAAGCTTTTATAAATAGCAAAATTAGGCAATATAAAGAAAAATCCACTTACCAAAATTGCAGCTATTAAACTATCCCAAAAAGCTAATTTATATAAAAAAATACTTTTTGTAAGGTATTGAGCACCAAATAAGTTCATAACCTCTATTCTGTTTTTATGCTCAAATGTCCAAATTTTCATCTGTTTTAACATAAGCATAACTCCTAAAATAGCAACTAAAACAGAAAAAGAAAAAACTAAGCTTTTAATAAATAAAAGAAGTTTATATATGCTACTATGCGATTTTGAAAAAATTTCAACCCTACTTACACCATCTATTTTTTGTAATTTTTGATGAATAAATTCAAGCTGTTCATTGCTTGGAAAAAATTTCAAACTTACACTATAAAATTTAGGAAGATTTTGGCTAACTTTTGCAATTGCCTCTTTTGAAACTTTGTTTTGTAAACTCTCAAGCATATTTTTAGAACTTATTTCATTTAAATTTTGAATTTCATCTAATTTTAGGCTATTTAAATCAAGTGCTTTTTTTGAAACTAAGATTATGCTATATTCATCTTTTATTATTTTTTCATACTCATTTACTAAAGTATTTACAAAAAAGCTAAACTGTATAGAAAACAAAAGCCCAATAAGAGAAATAATAACGCCAAAATGTGTCCTAACGCTCTTCAAATACTGCTCCTTCTGATATTCGAAAATGTCTAAAATTAAATTTTAAACTTGATGGTGCTCTGTGAGTTACTACAACAACTGTTGCGTTCCATTTATCATTTGCAAGCCTTAAAAGCTTCCAAATCATCTCACTTGAAACATCATCCAAATTTCCTGTTGGCTCATCACATAAAATTAATTGAGGATTTTGCGCCAATGCTCTTGCTACGGCAACTCTTTGCTGCTCACCACCGCTTATTTCAAGTGGATATTTGCCAACTTTATGAAAAAGTTTAACTCTTTTTAAAAGATTTTCAACCTGTGCATCGCACTCTTTTTCACCATAACCTGCGATAATTAAAGGAAGTCTAATGTTTTTTTCAATAGTCCATTCAGTAATTAGTCTATAATCTTGAAAAACGATTCCTATTTTTTGTCTAAGATGTCTTAAATTTCTAGCGGATCTGTTTTTTAAATCATAAAAACAAACTTCTAAATCGCCACCTTTTATATTAATTCCACCATAAAATGATTTTAAAAGTGTTGATTTTCCGCTTCCACTTTCTCCTGTAATTACTATAAAGTCCTTTGTTTTAATGCTAAAATTTGCACCATTTATAACAGGGCTTGAGCCGTGATATCCAAGAGTTAAATTTGAAGCTTTGATAATATCTGTCATTTTAGTAAAATTTCCTTTATTTTTTCATGTGCTTTTTGATTTATTTTAGTTGGAAGCGGTGAGTTTATATAATACTTACTAACTTCGTTTGAGATATAAATAAATCTATTTTCATTAACACTAAAATCTCCAAAAGAGAGTTTTAATAAAATTTCATCATCGCTAAATTTATAAATTTCTTCAAAATTTATAAAAAAATCATCAAATTTAAACTTTTCGTGTTTAAATTTTGAAGCTATTTTAAAAGGATCAAATTTTGGAAACTCTAACTCTTTGAAATTTGAAATATCATCTGATAAGTCACTGTTTATCATAATAATATCATAAATATCTTTATCTTGTTTTTTCCATCTATCTTCATATTTGCTTGAAATTTCTAAATTTTTATTCTTATAAATTTCCAAATTAACACCGTTTAAATCAAGCATTTTATTTATGCTAAACTCACTATAATTTCTACTATCGCTTCTTAGTTCAAACCTGCCATTAACTTTTAAAACTCTTTTAGCCTCTTCTAAAAAGCTTTTTGAAATTACTCTTCTATGCTCTGAATCATCCCAAGGAACTGGAAAATGCAAATAGATAAAATCTATGGAATTTGACCTAACTAAACTTAAAAAACTTCTTGCATCACAGTTTAGTAAAGCCAAATTTAAAAGCTTATCTTTTATAGCTAAATTTTCTACTTGATCAATTGATGGTTTATAAATCTCAATACCCAAATACGAAATTTCAGGGTTTTGCTTTGCTCTATATAAAAGATGCCTTCCAGAACCAAAGCCTATTTCAATTGCTTTTTTATTAGAGTTATTTAAAAAATTTATTGCTTCTAATTCATCTTTTACAATTTGGCTTTTTTTAAATTTGCTTTTTTTAGCATTGATTGAATTTGTAATGAGCTCTTGAGTAAATTCATCTCTAAAAATTTCTAAAGCAATTTGCAGGTTTTCAAGCCTTGCTGGACGGGTAATTTTTTCAGATTTTATGATAAATTTATCCCCACTAGGCTTTATAGTTATAAAAAATTTTTCACCAAAAACTTCAGTTAAAAGCAAATCTACAACTCTTCCTTTTGCAAGTTTTAAAAACTTCACTCCATTTTTTTCAAAAGGAAGAGTTAAATTTTTAAGTTTTTTTACTCTAAAATTTGGCATTAAAACTCTACGCTCATTTTATTTGAAACATTTGAGTTTATCCCATACTCATCTACACTATAAACTCTATAGCTATATTTTGTCCCTTTTGCAACTTCTCTATCTACATAAGACATTGTTTTTATATTATCAACTGTTTTTGTACTACCACCACCATCTCTTGTAAGAACAAATTTATCATAATTTGCCCCAGTATGCCAGTTAAGTGAAATTGAGTTTTTACTAACTACAGGCTCACCTAAAACAGGTGCTTTTGCAGCAGCTAGTGTTTGTCCCATAATAGCTTCATCTTGAGCTAAGCTCTCAAGCCCGTCTTTATCAACTAAAGTTACTTTATAATACCTCTTAGCCCCGTTTGCATTAATTAAATCTTCATAGCTATTTTTATCTGTTTTAGCAAGTGGAACAAGTGGCAAAATAGATCCTCTTGAAGTGTAAATTTGATAATGTGAAAAAGCCTCGTTTAATGGACTATCCCAAGTTAAAATTATTTTTTTTGGCTGATCAATTGTAGCCTGAAGATTTATAACACCAAGTGGAAGCTCTTTTGTTTGAGCGGTTAACACATTTGATGGTTCTGAAATATCACCATCAAGAGTTTTTACTCTAATTCTATATTGATACATCTCCCCACTCTTTACGCTATTATCTATATATTCAGCACTTAATCTTCCTTTAACTTCGGCTTTTTTAGACCAACTACTTTTTTCATCTTTTCTTCGCTCGATTATATATGAGCCAACTTTTAAATTTGCATGTGGTCTCCAAATGAGCTTAACTCTTTCAGGAAGTCCGTATATCGCTTGAGCAAATGAAACTGTTTCAATTCCTTTAGAAGTGCTAGCACTTACTACTATGCCATCTGCTGAAATGCCATTTTGACCAAATGTTTTAATAGCATATCTATAGGTTGTAGCAGGGTTTAAGCCATCATCTAAATAATGAGTTGCAAAGCGATCTTTTATAGTACCCACTAATTTTAAAGACTCGTTTAAATTGGCCCTATAAATGTAATATCCCATCACATCTAAATCTTTTGGATCGCTCCACTCAAGACCAATTGATTTTGAAGAACTAACTGTTCTAATATCATTTATTGCAGGTAAAGAACTATCTTTTACCATAGGAACTTTATGTGAGGCACAACCAGCTATGAAAATCATCAAAACTACCGATAATAAAATTTGGTGAAAATTTTTCATACGCTTTCTCCTTAATATTTTTATAGTTTAAAAATTCATTATCTAAATTTGCTACAAATTTCATATTTTCCCCAGTTATTGGATGTTTGAAATATAAAATATAAGCGTGTAGCATTAAACGAACAATTTTATCATTTTGGCTCTTAAATCCATATAAATTATCACCTATTATGTAGCGATTTATACTTGAAAGATGAACTCTTATTTGATGAGTTCTCCCGCTAAAAAGCTTTGCTGCAATTAAATTTACCTCATCATCATTATATAAATTTAAAAAAGCACTTTTTGACTCTCTTGCTCCTTGCACAATCGCTTTTTTAAGACGATTCTTGGGATTTCTACCAATTGGTCTATTAATTACTAAGTTTTCTTTTAAGCTTAAATTTATTAAAGCTAGATAAATTCTTCCCATTGTTCTGTCTTTTAACTGAGTAGCTAAACTCAAATGTGCCTTATTTGTTTTTGCTATAACAAGTGCACCACTTGTACCTTTATCAAGTCTATGAACAATACCTTTTCTTGTATTGTTCAAATTTGAAAGAGCATAGTTTTTATCTAAAAGCCAGTCTGAAAGAGTTGGTTCTTTTACACTTGGTGCTGGATGAGTTACTAAATTTGCAGGTTTATTTATAACTAAAATATCACTATCTTCATAAATTATTGGTATTTTAAAATCAGTTTTAAAATTTTCTTTTTTATCTTCTTTTTCATCCAAATTTATAGAAATCTTTTTTCCAACTTCGACTATAAAAGATGGCTTTAAAATAGGTGTTTTATCTAAAATTACTGAACCATCCTTTACTAAATTTGAGGCTTTATTTCTTGATATTTGCAACATTTTACTTACAAAAACATCTAATCTTAAACTCTCATCTACTATAAAATCACTCAATTTGATACCTTTTTTTGTTATAATCCCCTTAGAAATTTTAAATGGAGACATAATTGATAATTTTTGATAAGCGTATTTTAGCACATTTTGACTTTGTTCAGCTACTTTTTATAATTCCTATTTTGGTGCTATCGCATATTTTAATATCTGAAGCAAATGAAATTTTAGCTTTTAAACAATACATCTACTACGCACTTGGCTTTGGAGTGTTTTTATTTTTTTTTATAATTCCTTTTAGAAAGCTTGAATGGATAATTCCATTTTTTTACTGGTTTGGAATAGTGTTATTAATAAGCGTTGATCTGTTTGGCGTAAGCAAGCTTGGCGCAAAAAGATGGCTTGAAATACCACTTATAAATTTTACAATCCAACCAAGTGAAATTATAAAACCGGCATTTATATTAATGCTTGCCTATATGGTTAAAAAAAATCCTCCGCCTAGTAACGGATACGACTTAAAAAGCTTTTTAAAATTTAGTTTTATCATACTTTTACCATTTATTTTAATACTTAAAGAACCAGATCTTGGAACAGCTATGATACTTTTACTTGGCGGATTTGGCACACTATTTATAATTCATGTTAATAAAAAAATTTGGATAAGCTTGTTTTTAGCCATGTCTGTGGCCTCACCTGTGATGTATCAAAGCTTGCATGATTATCAAAAAAAAAGAATAACTGAGTTTTTATCAGAAGAGTCAAGCTACCATGTAAAGCAGTCAATCATCGCTATCTCAAATGGTGGAATGAGTGGAAAACCAAAAGATGAAGCCACTCAAACACACTTTAAATTTTTGCCGATTGCAACAAGTGATTTTATCTTTGCGTATAATAGCGAGCGATTTGGATTTATGGGAAATTTATTTTTAATGGTGCTTTATTTATGCTTGATAATACACTTAATTACATTAAATTATCAACTAAAAGAGGACTACTTTACAAGAGTTGTAGCAACAAGCATTGGGGTTTTGATTTTTATCTATGCAGGGGTTAATATCTCAATGACAATCGGGTTAGCACCAGTTGTGGGCGTTCCATTGCCATTTTTTAGCTATGGTGGAAGTAGCTTTATAACTTTTATGTGTTTGTTTGGAATGCTTCAAAATTTACTTACTTTTAAATTTAAAGATAGCTATAAACTTTAAAAATAGTTTAAAAAATGCTCTAAATTTGGTTTTTCAGCACTTAAAAAGCTACTATTTCCATGACCTGGAAAAAGCTCAAAATCATCTTTAAAACTTAAAACTTTTAAAATACTTTCTTTCATATCAAAGGCATTTGAAAAAGGAAAGTCATATCTTCCAATGCTATTTTTAAATAAAAAATCCCCACTAAACAATACTGGCTTTTCATCATTTTGACAAACTTCAAGCATACAACATCCTGGTGTATGGCCCGGAAAATGGTGAAAAATAACTTTAAAATCCCCTACTTTAAACTCATCTTTATCAGCAGTTAAAACATCTGCCTTGCAAGTTTTTTCAAGCATATTGAAGTTATCATTTTCAAGCATAAATGCATCATTTTTATGAATATAAATTTTAACACCATCTTCTTTAAATTTATAATCATCATATACATGATCAAAATGACCATGAGTATTAAAAACAGCTAAAACATTGTCTGAGTTTTTTCTAACCCATTCATACGCATTTTCGCCAGGATCTATTACAATATCGCCGCTTGAGCCTTTTAAAATATAACAATTTGTTACAGCAATCCCGAAGCTTTTTTTAAGAATTTTCATATTTTTCCCTTTTTAAAATAATTAAACAAATTATAAAATTTATTTTTATATTTAATCTTTTTTATTATTTTATTCTATTATCTCAAATTTAATTAAATTTGATATAACTAAAAGGTAGAAAAACAAAAATATAAAACAAAAAATTAACCATAAAAACACCATTAATCCAAAAAACAACCCAGCATCAAGTTTATAAATTTCACTATCAATATAAACAAGTAGTATAAGCGGATAAAAAAAAGAATTATAAAAACACCTAAATTTTCAAGCAAAAAATTAATTGCCGTATATAATCCAGTCTCTTTCGCCTGATATTTAGTTTTGCAATTTTTACATTCTAATGTAGTAGGATTTTTTAAAAATATTTTTAATATACTCATTTTATTTCCACAAACTTCACATTTTTTATAAAAAAATCCCATTTGTTTTTCCTTTTTTATGCAGCAAATTTACAACTTTTAAAATTATAAATATTTTTAGTTATTAGTTAGTTACTTTTCACCTGCTAACTTTACTTTTTTCTATGAAAAAATAAGCCATATATAGACTAAAATTTTAAAAAGACAATAACATACTAGCTGAGACTCAGCTTCATGGGAAGTCAAATCAAAATACCATAAACAATAAATTTAAACTATTTTATAAAATTGAAATATTTCATCTTTTATTCTTTTATTCATTAGTGTATTTACTTGAAACGCGGTGATATTCATAAGCATGATATTTAAAAAAAATAAAATAAAAATTTAAATAATTAGAGAAAATTATTCATTCAGATAAAATAGTGTTTTATCCTAATTATAATAATAATGAGAATAAAAAATATATAATTTTACTATCTATATTATAATTACAAAGTTTTTATATAAGAGTTACTATTAAGAATTATTCTAAAATATATCATTTTTTTGTTTTTATAATTTTAGTCATTTTTTATAACTAAATTATTTAATATTTTACAAATTTAAATTATTCACACTTAAATGAATTTAATGGTATTTTTTTATTGACTTGATAGTAAAATTATTGGTAAGATTATGGAACTAATTCTTAAAGATTTTGATTAGTAGAATAACAATATATAGGGAAAGTAAACTTAAAGTTTTCTTAATGGCTCCGGATGCTGGATTCGAACCAGCGACCAAGCGGTTAACAGCCGCCTACTCTACCGCTGAGCTAATCCGGAATAAAGTAGAAGTTTTAAACTAAAACTCTGTAAAAAAGAGTTGTAATTATAATACAAAAAAATTTCTTTGTCAAGTAAATTTGCAAAATTTTATAAAAAATCTGCAAATTTACATAAATTTATAAAAATATCTAAATTTAAGCTATAAAATCTGGATATTCCCACACTATTTTTCCACTTTTTATGGTTATAAAAGCTATGCCTTTTAGTTTTTTACCAAGAAGTGGGGAATTTAAAGACTTTGATTTATTTAAAAACTCATCATACATATACTCTAAGTTTGGATCTATTATAGTAATATCAGCTAAAAATCCCTCTTTGATCTCACCTTTGTTTTTTAAATTTAAAATTTTAGCAGGATTAAAAGAAGTTAGCCTTACCATATCGTTTAAATCTATAACATCTTCTTCAACAAGTTTTAAAGTAAGCGGTATAAGTGTTTGAAGTCCTAAAATTCCAAAACTCGCTTTGTCAAATTCTGTAAATTTATCATCTACATTATGCGGTGCATGATCTGTTGCGATGACATCTATAAGCCCATCTTTTAAGGCCTTTCTAATAGCAAGTTTATCACTTTCTTCTCTTAAAGGTGGAGACATTTTAAAATTTGTATTATAGTCCATTAAGCACTCATCTGTAAAGCTAAAATGATGCGGTGTAGCCTCACAAGTTACATTTATACCATCTTCTTTTGCTCTTTTTATAAGTTTTAGTGAATACTCTGAGCTAACATGTGCAATATGAATATGCCCGCCTGTTAACTTTGCTAAAAGCATATCACGACTTGCCATAATCTCTTCTTTTTCTCTTGCCATACCTTTTAAGCCTAGAATTGCTGAAACTTTTCCCTCATGCATTACACCACTTCTACACATTGAACAGTCTTCACAATGACTTATAACAAACGATCCAAAATGCTTTGAATACTCAAGTGCTGCACGCATGACATCACTAGAACTTACTGGAAGCCCGTCATCACTAAACGCCACAGCCCCAGCACTTATCATATCACCCATCTCAGTTATGCCCTCACCTTTTAGGCTTTTTGAAATAGCGCCAATTGGCAAAAGATCTATAAGTCCTCTTCTTTTAGCTTTTTGTATCATATCTCTTGTGATGGCAGCATTATCATTTACTGGATTTGTATTTGCCATAGGAAGTGCAGTTGTCACACCACCTGCAACTGCACACTCGCTTCCTGAATTAATATCATCTTTATACTCATATCCAGGATCTCGAAAGTGCACATGCATGTCAATTAAACCTGGCATTACAAGCATATTTTTAGCATCTATTATCTTATCAGCTTCTAAAATTTCATCAGTTATTTTTACAATTTTATCATTTTCTATTAAAATATTTGCTTTTTTTGAACTATCATGATTTATTATAAGACCATTTTTTATTAGAGTTTTCACGCTTTTCTCCTATTTGAGTTTAAAATATCTAAAATAGCCATTCTTACAGCAACTCCATTTTCAACTTGGTTAAATACCATATTAAAATCCCCTTCAAGTACATCTGAATTTACTTCAACGCCTCTATTTATAGGACCTGGATGCATTATTAAAGGATCATTTGCTAAAAGAACTCTTGCCTTTGTAAGTCCAAAAAATTTACTATATTCACGGTTGCTTGGAAAAGGTGTTGAAGCGTTTTGTCTTTCAAGCTGAACTCTAAGCATTATAATAACATCAGCTCCATCAACTGCTTCTTCCATATCTTTTGCTACCTTGCAACCAAAAGCCTCTACGCCAAGTGGCATCATCATTGGTGGTCCAAAAAGTGTTAATTTAGCACCAAATTTACTCATTGCCCAAATATCACTTCTTGCAACCCTGCTATGCTCGATATCGCCTATAATAGAAATTTTAAGATTTTTTAAATCACCTTTATGTTCCATTATGGTAAAAATATCTAAAAGTCCTTGAGAAGGATGTTCATTTAACCCATCGCCTGCATTTACAACTGATGAAGTTGTGTGTTTTGCGATAAATGATGCAGCCCCTGAGGAAAAATGTCTAAGGACAAAAATATCAGTTTTCATGGCTTCTAGGTTATTGATGGTATCCATTAAAGTTTCGCCTTTTTTTGTACTACTACTTGCAGCTGAAAAATTTATAGCATCAGCACCAAGTCTTTTAGCAGCAGTTTCAAAAGAAATTCTAGTTCTAGTTGAGTTTTCAAAAAAAGCGTTTATCACAGTTTTGCCACGCAAAGCATCACTTTTTTTAATATCACTATTGTTTAGAGCTTTGTATTTTTTAGCTAAGTTTAAAAAACAGCTCATCTCATCGACGCTTAAATCCCTAAGTCCAAGTAAGTCTTTTCGTGTGTAATTCATTGTGTTTCTCCATTTTCGGGAATTTATGATAGCAAATTTTTCCTTAAAATTTGAAAATTTAACTTTTTAAGATAAAATTTTAATACTTTTTAAAAAGGAAAAAAATGAAAAACATATTTTTAATACTTTCTATTTTAACATTAAATTTGCTTGCAAATGATGATGCTATAAACAAAATAGACTCGGTAAATACGGCTTGGAAACTGCTTGGTAAAAATGATAGGATAGAGATAATATCTGTAAAAGATCCAAAAATAGATGGAATAACTTGTTTTTTATCTTACGCTAAAAAAGGTGGAGCAAGCGAAATAGTAGGACTTGAAGAAGATACTAGCAATGCCTCAGTTTCATGTGTGCAAACTGCAAAAAAGATTACCATAAAAGAAGATATCTCAAAAGACAAAGAAAATATTTTTAAAAAACGAAGTTCAGTTTTATTTAAAAAAACGCAAGTTGTAAGAATGTATGATGAAAAAGATAATGCAATAATTTATCTAGCCTACTCTGATAAGTTAGTTGATGGATCTCCTAATAACTCAATTTCGGTAGTTCCATGCAACCAAGCAGTTGGAAATGTGTGCGAGTTTATAAAATAATTGAAATTTGCTAAGATTTTAAGTAAATTTTTTATTTTAAATTTATAATATTCCAACCTTTTTCAAGTGCTATTTTTCTTAACTTATCATCAGGGTTTATACAGTTTGTAGAGTGTGCAAACTCACACATTGCAAGATCATTTATCGAATCTGTATAAAAAACTATTTTTTGTGGATTTAAATTTTTGTTTTTTAAATAAATTTTTAAAGCCTCAACTTTGCCCTCTTGAAAACTTAAAGGAGGTATAAACTCATCTGTATAATGAGAGTTTTTAACCACTAGATTTACGCCAATTGCCTCTTTTACTCCAAGGTATTTTGAAACTGGATTTACTATATAAGATGGTGTTGCTGAAATTATCAAATTTGGAGTTAGAGTTTTTATCCAAATTTTAGCTTCATTATAAATAATAGGTTTAATTTTAGTTTCTAAAAACTCAGGTATTAAGTTTGAAATTTCATCCAAACTAAGGCTTTTTAGTGAAGTTATTGAAAATTTCAAATACTCTTCCATATTAAGCTTTCCTTCATCATAAAGCTCTATCATTTTTTGATTTTCTCTTATAAAATCATCTTTTAAAATACCTTTTTCAAGTAAAAATTCGTGCCACAAATCATAACTATCACCATTAATTAGTGTTTTATCAAGATCAAAAACTGTTAAAGTCATAATTTTCCTTATCTAAATTTTTCTTCATCAACACTATTATAACCAAGTTCAAAAAGCTCATCAAAGTTTTTAAAACTAAAAAGTGAATATTTTTTAATCAAATTTGATGAAATGTAAATTGTATCTTTTGATATTTTTGGCTTTTGGGGACTAAGCATAACTCTTAAGGCTCTATTTACGCCAGTTATTAGATTAAAATCATCTTTAAATTTTGGTTTTTTAAAAGGAAGTGAGATATCATATTTATTTATCAAATTTGAAATTGGCTGTAAATCAACAGCTACGGTTTTTTCTTTAAATTTTTCAAAAGGTTTTGTTGGGAGATTGTCTTTAAATCCACCATCTGCTAAAAAATAGTTATCATATTTTACCGCTTCAAAGATAGGTATTAATGCACAACTTCCCAAAACTATTTTTAAAGTATCGCCTTTATTAAAGTAAATTATCTCACCACTTTTTAAATCAAGTGCCGATAAATAAACAGGAATTTTAAGGTCTTCTAAGCGTTCAAATTTAAGCAAATTTTGTATAATTTTGTTGTTAAGCTTAATTTTTGCAAAGCTTTTAAAGTCTAAATTTAAACTAAATGCGCTTTTAAACTCATTAGTTTTAATAATTTCTAAAATTTCAAGCGGTTTAAATCCACTTGCATACGCCACAGCTACAAATGATCCTATACTTGCCCCACTAATGCGCTTTACATAAACGCCAATTTCATCAAGTTTTTGAAGAACGCCTAAATGATATGCGCCTCTTGCGGCTCCGCCTGAAAGTGATAAGTTTATATCCAAAATTAAGCCTTTTATTTAAATGCTTAATTTTACAGATTGTTTTTAAACAAATGCCCAAAAATTTGGGCATTTTAATTACTCTTTTGATAAGTACTTACCTAAAGCTTTTAGTTCCTCATCATTTATCTCAACTTTTCTAAAAAAAGGCATACTATGCTTTCCCTCTCTTACAAAAAACTCAATCAACTCAGGATTTAAATCATCTCTTTTTGTTAATTCAGCAGGAATTGAACCTTGATATAATACTTGTAATGCATTTGTTCCTGGCATATTTGCCCCATGACATGGAAGACACCAATAATTATAAATTTCTTCTCCTGTTTTTGGCATCTTTGCCTCAACGCCACCACTTAAAGCATCTTTTTCTTTAGCATTTAAATTTATAAAACAAACAATTCCTATAAAAATCACAATCTTAACTAAGTTTTTCATCTTTTTTTCCTCTTAAATGTTTTGGCCAAATTCCACCTCTTCCTGGTGCAATTATCCCATTTGGATCTATTGCGTCTTTTAACTCTTGTGTAAATCTTTTTAATATATGGTTATTAAAAGAATATACATTATAAACATCATCTTGAAAAGTTGGAGCAGCCCTATAATCTCCCCAGCCATTTTCTGCAGCAACTTCAATCATCTTTCTATAAGCTTTTCTTAAATTTTTATTATGCTCAATATCTGTTCTTGAGTTTCCAAAATTTAGCATAAAACAAAACGCTCTATACATCCAGCTTCTAGGATGTGAAAATGGTGTAATCGGCGAAGGCATGCCAAGCTCGTGAAAAACATCTATATATACCTCTTGACATTTTAAAAGCTCTTTTCCATCTCTTGGTATAATTGGCGAAAACCACACATGCCCATCTTGAGGCTCTAAACTTTCTCCTCTTGTACTAAGCCAAAAAATCTCCATATTTGGAATTCCAAGGGAAATTTTATGTTTCATTTTACTAATATCATCTTTGCTTAAAGGAAGTGAAAACTCTTGAACGAGCTTGAAATTTGAACCCTCAACTTCATCAAATCTACTTTTTATATAGTTGGCATTTGCTCTAACTGATTCTTTGTTTCCATAAATTGGGATATCAATTTGCCAGTAAGGAATTTTATTATTTAACGCGTAGTTTTGAATTTTTTCAAGATCTGGTTTGCCACCATTTGAGGTTAGATATGATTTTAACTCAGCATTCATCTCTTTACCATGAGGTGGATTTAAAGGACTTCTATAAAGTGGCCAACCGATAATAAAAGAATCTTCCAAATAGTTTAATATCTCAACTATTTTTATTAAGTCATCTCTTTTTTTAGCTTCCAATGAGTAAAGTGCGTAATACTCAGGTTTAGGCATAAGCCAAAAGCCCATTTTTGTAACGATTCCAAAATTTGATTGAGCAAAAAGACCATCTAAGTAAGCACCATATCCATATTTGTTTTCAGCAAAAGTTTTAGCTCCAGGTAAAGCTCCCATGCCAGTTCGCATTATCTCACCATTTGCTAAAACAACTTCCATTCCGCAATGTGCTCCAAAATGATCTCTATACATTCCATAAGTATATCCCCAACCATGATCAAGTGCATTTCCAACAGGACTTCCCCAACCAGGATCTGGCATATCCATAAAAACATTTAAGTTATTATCTTCGCAGTATTTATAAAAGTCAAAATAACTAACACCTGGTTCTAAAATACAGAAATTTCTCTTATCATCAACTTCTATGATTTTATTCATTCTTTTTAAGTCAATTACTATATCACCACGGTTATTTGGGGCTGAAGAGCCATAGCCTAAATTTTTGCCTGTTGAGATAGGAAAAAGTGGTGTTTTAAACTCATTTGCTACTTTAACAATTTTACTTACCTCTTCGGCAGTTTTAGGAGTTATTGCTAGTGATGGGATTGGCTCAGTTTCTTCATCCCATTCAGGAGAATAAGCATCTCTATACAAATATATATCTTTTTGATTATCTATAACATTATCTTCGCCTACAATTTCTTTAAATTTTTTTACAGCTTTTTTAAAATTTTCAACACTTACACCATTTGGTAAAATCATGCTAAACTCCTTTTTATATTTAGATTACTGCTTGGAAATAAAATCCAAGATATCAAACCATCATCTAAAACTTTTTCTTTACTTTGATAGTAAAAATCTTTTGCTATATTCTTAATAACAAAAAAAGTTTCTTTTGATGTTATGCCAGATGAGATAAAGTCATTTTTAAATTTATCTTTTAAATCAAAATAAATCTCACTTACATCTTGATTTATCCTTAGTTTTTCTTTATTTACAAAAGTAAATGCATAGTTTTTGCTTATTTTTAAATTTTCATCATAGATTAAGAAATTCTTATCTTCAAATTTAAAAGAATCAGCAAAAGAGTAATTAGAAAGAAAAAAAGTAGATAAAACGCCAGTTTTTAAAAAATCTCTTCTTGAAATTTCACTCATCATTTAACTCCTTTTATATGATAATGTAACTTAAAAGTTATTTTATCAAATCAAATAAAAATTTAAAATAGAAATTAAAAATTAGATATTTTTTTTAAAGATAGATTAATATTTTAAAATATATTCATAAAAAAATTATAATTATTAGAAATTTTAAAATTTTTAATCAAGTAAAATAAGTTTTGTGATTTTATTTAAAAGTAAGTTGCTTTGCATAATATTTGGATTATTTTGACCTATTTTTAAAGATGTGATTGCAGTTTGACCAATTAAAGCTCGTCCATTATCTACTGTTTTTAAGCCCCAAACATTATGAATAACACTAACTTCACCATTTATAATACCACTATAAAGCATAATGTGCCCTGGCATATAAATAAGAGCTAGATATGGCGTAGCATTTTGTTTTATTGTTTCAAGCTTTTCATCACTGCTTAAAAAACTTAAATCTATGCTTTTATGCCCGACAGTTTGGGCTTTTGAGTTTCTTCCAAGCCATACGCCAAAAGATGTCATAACATCTTTTGTAAAAAGTGAACAATCTCTATAATATCCAAACCCACCCCAACCATAAGGCTCACCCAAAATACTATTTATTACTTTTTTAACATTTTCATCATTTAAAGCAGCAGGAAATTTAGAAGCACTTTTTTTAGAAATTTTATAATTTTCTAAACCATGTTTTGTGAAAATTTCACCATAATAATACTTATCGTCATATCTATGAAGCATTAAAAGTGTCCCAACTCTTGCATTTAATAAAAACTTATTATTTAAATTAAAAAGTGGTATTTTATCCTCTAAAATAGTTATAAATTTAGAATTTTTTATTAAATTTGTTTCATTTTGCGATAAAATTTTTATATCTCTTGCATCTATCCAACCCCAAGCAGAGTCAGTTTGTACAAAAACAAAATCTCTGTTTTTACTAAAATGAGAAATTAAAACTGGGTAATTAACTCCTAAAGTTGAGTTTGCAAAATAATCAAACGGATAGCCCTCGCCTGCATCTTTAAAGCTTGTGAAAATTGGTTCATTTGTTGGAGCATTTCTTAAAAAAGTATTTTTTAAAGTAATTGCAGGAAGAAATAACTCACCAAATTTATTAGTATTTGCATTTTCATAAATTTCATCAAAGAATTTATCATCATAAACTCTTCTACTTGGTGAATAATATTTTTTATGTTTTGTGTTTTTATATGCATTTAACGCCCAAAAAGCCTCTTTTTTAGAAATTTTGGGTCTGTTTTCTTGACTAAAATCCCAAACTCTAAAAAAACGCTCTAAAAATGGTCCTTTATCAAAAAGTTTAGGATTTTTAACTTTTGGTAGAATTTTAGAGTTTTGAGGAAATTCAAGCTTTAAAATTTCATATTTTTGATTTTGGTTTATTACTTCATTTTTAGTGGCACAACCAGCAAAAAATAAAACTAAAACTAAGCTTAAAAACCACCTCAAAACCATTGTAAAATATCTTTATTTGGCCGATAGCTCGTGAACTAAATTTATAAAATATTTTGCATTTTCAACTGGAATGTCAGGTAAAATTCCATGTCCTAAGTTAAAAATATGAGATTTTCCTTTCATTGTTTTTACTATCTTTTCAACGCTTTCTTTAATAGCATCTTTACTATAAAGACGGCAAGGCTCCATATTTCCTTGAAGTGTATATTTATGGCTTAAAATATCTCTTGCAAGAGCTAAAGGAGTACTCCAATCAACTCCAAAAACATCGAAATTTCCATCAATTTTATCTAAATATGCACTAATACCTTTTGGAAAAACAATAATTGGAATTTCAGGATATTTTGCCTTTAAGTAATCAACAATTTCTAAAATATATTTCCAACTAAAATCAAAATAAACATCTTTTTCTAACGCACTTGCCCAGCTATCAAAAATTTGAACAGCATTAACGCCAGCTTTTATTTGATTTTCAAGATAAATTTTAGTTGCTTGTGTAACTTTGCTTAAAATCTGATGTAAAAATTCAGGATTTTGATATAAAAGTTTTTTACATTTTGCATAGTTTTTTGTGCTTCCACCCTCTATCATATATGTTGCAACAGTCCAAGGTGCCCCACAAAAACCAATTAATGCTTTGTCTTTTGCAAGTTTTTCTCTAGTGATTTTAATAGTTTCATAAACATAATCTAGATTTTTAACAGCTTTTTGGATATCTAGCTTTTTTAAATCCTCTTCACAAACAACTGGATCACTAAAAACTGGACCGCGACCAACTATAAATTCTAAATCCATTCCCATTTCCATAGGAACAACCAAAATATCACTAAATAAAATAGCGGCATCAACACCAACTATATCAACTGGTTGAAGTGTAACCTCACTTGCTTTTTTTGGATTTTTACATAAACTTATAAAACCACCTGCATCTTTTCTAACTGCTCTATATTCAGGTAGATATCTCCCCGCTTGCCTCATCATCCAAACTGGAGTATAAGGAACTTCTTTTTTTAAACACGCATCTACAAATATCATTATTTATCCTTTTATTTGATTTTATTTTAAAATTTCTCCGCTTATTTTAAAGCTAATAAATTTATCAAATTCTTTGTAAATTTCAACAAAAAGTGGTTTATTGCTTGGTTGAACAAGCTTAAAAAAAATTTTGTGATTAATTAAATTTAAAACAACTGAAGCTGCCAAACTCCCACTTGCACAAGCACTTTCATAAAATAAAGTATTAATATCTCTTACAAAAACAACAGGTTTTAAAACTTCATCTTTTACATTTATAAAACCACTTGCTTTAAGGTTAGTCAAATTTAAACTTTTTATCTTTTCAAAGCCAAATTTTTTATATTCATCATCACTTTTAAACTCTAAATTTTCTAAATTTATAATATGAGTAATACCATCTAAATTTACTAAATATTCAAAATCATTTAGCTTTTTTATATCAAATTTATCACTAAAATTTGAAATTGTAAAAATGCCAAACTCATCCTTGCCACATTTAAAAACTTCACCTAAATTTTTAACCTTAATCTCATCAAGACTAAATTTATCCATATAAAAAAGCCCTGCACACCTTATGGCATTTATACAGCGCTCACCACCTGCCATGTAAAGGTTAAAATCATCATCAACAAAACCCACTTGTTCAACAAATGGGTGTTTTTGCATAATCAAATCATTTAAACTTTTATCAAGTTTTTGACTAGATTTAATATAAATTAAAGCCGTGGGATTTCCACTAGGCTTATAAATTTCATAATTTATCTTTGATAATCTATCCATTTAAGTGCAATTCTCACAGCATTTGTAGCAGCGCCAACTCTTACTTGATCAGCTACACAAAAAAGATGAAGTATTTTTTCATCAAAATTATCTTTTCTAATCCTACCGACATAAGTATAATCAGTATTTGTAGAAATAGTTGGCATTGGATAAGAGTTATTTTTAACATCGTCAATAAGCTTTATACTTGGAGCATTTCTTAAAATTTCTCTAACTTCTTCAACTTCAAAATTTCTTTCAAATTTAATAGTAATTGCCTCACTATGACTTCTTAAAACTGGCACTCTAACGCAAGTTGCTGAAAGTGGAATATTTTTATGAAGTATTTTACTAGTTTCATTTACCATTTTCATCTCTTCTTTTGTGTAGTCATTTTCCAAAAATACATCAATATGAGGAATTACATTTAAAGCAAGTTGGTGTGGAAAAACTTTATTTTCAAACTCATCAAGCTTAAAAGCAAAAAACGCTTGCATTTCATTAACAAGCTCTTCCATTCCTTCTTTTCCTGCTCCACTTGCTGCTTGATATGTACTTACATCAACTCTTAAAATATTAAAAATATCATCAAGTGGTTTTAAAACCTGCACCATTTGTATTGTTGAGCAGTTTGGATTTGCAATAATTCCTGTATTTTGCCATAAATTTATATCTTTTGGATTACACTCAGGCACAACTAAAGGAACATTTGGTTCCATTCTAAAATGACTTGTGTTATCAATCACCAAAGCTCCACTTTGAGTTGCAAATTTAGCAAAATGAGCTGATACCGAACCGCCTGCACAAAAAAATGCAATATCAACATCATGCTCATCAAAAATAGTTTCAGTAAGCTCTTTTACAACATACTCTTTACCGCAAAACTCTAGCCTTTCCCCAGCACTTCTTGAACTTGCAAGTAAAAGTAATTCATTAATAGGAAAATTCATCTCCTCAAGTATTAGTAAAATTTCTTCTCCAACCGCACCTGTAGCTCCTACAACTGCAACATTAAAACGCTCTTTACTCATCGGATTCTCCTAAATTTAACTGATCTGACTCTTCACTGGTTTCTTCATCTTCTATTTTTGGACAAATTGCAATATTTACAACCTCTTCTCCATCAACATTTACAACTTTTACGCCACTTGTATTTCGACCTGCTTTTCTAATGCTTTGCATATCCACTCTAATCATCTTACCACTAGTTGTTAAGGCCATTAAATCCATCTCATCATCAACTATGACAATGCCAACTAAATCGCCTGTTTTATTTGTAAGTCTCATACAAATAACACCTTTTCCAGCTCTTTTTTGAAGTCTGTACTCTTCAGCTGTGGTTCGTTTGCCAATGCCTTTACTTGCAACACTTAAAATTTCTTGATCATTTGTTTGTAGCACTGCAGCACCTATTACACTATCATCTTTTTCTTTAAATTTAATTGCAGTAACACCTCTTGTAACTCTTCCAGTTTCTCTAACATCAGTTACATTAAATTTAATACACATTCCCTTTTTAGTAGCAACCAAAAGCATTTGACCATGTGGTGCGACTTCGCTTTCATCTTCTATCTCATCTACTACTTCATCATCTATATTTTCATCATCAATGATTTCATCATCATCTGTATCAAGCTCGCCTTTTTCTATAATTAAAGATGTTACTACAGTATCATTATCATCTAAATTTATAGCTTTTATTCCAACACTTCTTATGTTTGCATATTCACTTAGTTTTGTTCTTTTTACAATTCCATTTTTAGTAAATATTGTTAAGAATTTATTATCAGCAAAATCAGTTGTTGGGATGATAGCCATAATCTGCTCATCAGGTGCAAGATCTATTAAATTTACAACTGCTTTTCCTTTTGCAGTTCTGCTTCCTTCTGGAATTTTATAAACTTTTAACCAATAAAGCTGTCCTTTATCTGTTATAAACATAAGCGTATCGTGAGTATCGCAGATAAAGAAATTCTCTATAAAATCATCATCATAAGTAGTTAATGCAACTCTTCCTTTTCCACCTCGTTTTTGTTTTTCGTAGGTTTTACTTGGAACTCTTTTTATGTATCCGCGGTGAGTTATGGTTACAACCATATTTTCATTTGGTATTAAGTCTTCTATATCAATATCATCATAATCATCAACTATTTCAGTAATTCTTGGGCACTTAAATTTATCTTTTATTTCTAATAACTCATCTTTTATAATGCCTTCAATAAGCTCTTCGCTTTTTAATATTTTTTCCAAATTTTCAATTAATTCTAAAATTTCTCTTAACTCAGTTTCTAGTTTTTCTCTCTCTAGTCCAGTAAGCTTACTAAGTCTCATATCCAAAATAGCGTTTGATTGAAGCTCACTTAGTCCAAATTTACTCATTAATCCATCTCTTGCTGAGCTGGTATCTGCACTATTTTTAATAAGTTCAATTACTTCATCTATGTTATCAAGGGCTATTTTTAAACCTTCTAAAATATGAGCTCTAGCTCTTGCTTTTTGAAGATCAAATATAGTTCTTCTTATAACAACAGTTTTTCTATGATTTAGGAAAAGTTGTAAAAGCTCTTTTAGTGTGAAAACTTTTGGCTCTTTGTTATCAATGGCAAGCATTATAACACCAAAAGTTGTCTCCATCATGGTTGATTTAAAAAGATGATTTAAGACAATATCACTCATGGCATCGCGTTTTAGCTCAATTACCATACGCATACCTTCTCTATCGCTTTCATCTCTTACTTCGCTAATTCCATCAATTTCTTTATCTTTTACTAAATTTGCTATTTTTTCTATTAAATTTGCTTTATTTACTTGATAAGGAAGTTCATCAACAACGATAATATCTTTATTATTTTTCTTTTCAATATGAGTTTTTGCTCTTATTTTAATTCGTCCGCGACCTGTTTCATACGCTTCAATAATGCCTTTTTTACCAAATATAACACCACCTGTTGGAAAATCTGGTCCTTTAATGTGGTGCATTAACTCTTTTAGTGTTGCATCTTTATTATCAAGTAAAACCAAAAGTCCATCAACAAGCTCATCAAGGCTGTGCGGAGGGATGTTTGTAGCCATTCCAACTGCGATTCCGCTTGAGCCATTTAATAACAAATTTGGAACGCGTGCAGGTAAAACATCTGGCTCACTCATGCTTCCATCATAATTTGGTGTAAAATCAACAGTTTCTTTATCTAAGTCTTTTAAAAGCTCTTCTGCTAAATTTGTCATTCTAGCTTCTGTATAACGCATAGCAGCAGCAGGATCACCATCAACAGAACCAAAGTTTCCTTGTCCATCGACAGTTGTTATTCTCATACTAAAAGGCTGAGCCATTCTAACTAATGCATCATAAACTGCAGTATCACCATGTGGGTGGTACTTACCAATAACATCTCCTACGATACGGGCTGATTTTTTATATGGGCTTCTACTTCCAACACCCAAGTCATTCATAGCATAAAGTATCCTTCTATGAACTGGTTTAAGCCCATCTCTTGCATCAGGTAAAGCTCTACCTATGATAACACTCATAGAATAATCAAGATAGCTAGTCTTTATCGAATCCTCAACATCTATTATCTCGACATTTTCATCAAAAAGATTATTTTCCATAAAATTCCTTATATTTACACATTTATTTTTCAAAAATACTAGACATTATATCCAAAAATTAGTCATTTTCAAAACTGATTTATAACTGGATTTCGTATTTTTGCTTGTTTAGCTAATAAGCAATTGTTTATTAAATTTAAATTATTATCTTTTATAATAATCAGTTCTTTATCATAATCTCTTTTTTAAAAATTTATTTTATTGTTTAAAATTTGAGTTATTATCTAAATTTAAATTATCCAAATTTTCAGTAGAATTTTATTTATTGCCAGAACTATTATTTGAATTTATTTTGCTTTTATGCTTATTATTTCTCAGATATTTCTCTTAGTTTTTCTCTTTTTTCATCGCTCAAATTTTAGTCTTTTTTGTTTTTATAAAAACTATTTTATTTTAATAGTTTAAATTTTAATACTATTCAAATTTTATCTTATCTTAAATGTTTTTTAAAAAAAATTGTTGTTTTTATAATTAAATTTCAAGCTGTTTTTTTCAACGCTTTCTCTACTTATGATTTACTCCTTAAATTAAATTTTTTATCAAAGTCAATAAAAATAGTATCTAAAACTCTATTTGCTTCTGATTCTCTGCTCATATTTTTTCCTTTTTATTTAATATTTAAGTGTTCCCATAATTACAGCATTTTTTTCATCGTAAGATTCAAATTTTTCTGCTAACTCAAAATATTTTTTGCTTAGTTCATCGCTCTTTTTTACAAACTCTGTATCATAAGTATATATTTGAGATAAAATAACGCAAGTCATCTTATCTTCTAAAACTTCACAACCTTTTTCATAATACTTCATTGCTCTGTCAATGTTTTCTTTTGTTTGACCTGCATTATAAAAATAATAATTGCCAAGACGCATACAACCATCCGAGTCGTTACCTTGACAAGCTTTTTCAAGTAAGTTAAACTTTTTTTTGCTATAACCTCCATCACTATTTCCTTGAATACTTGAGTAAATCATCATACATCCATAACCACCACCCAAATCACAATATTTTTGGTATCTCTTGTAAGCTTCATCTATATTTATTTTTTCAAGCCAACCTAAAAGCTCGGTGTGATGAGCACATGCATTATAATCACCATTTTTACATTTTTTCTTTAAAATTTTTGGATTTGTATAACTGATAGAACCTTGTGAATCTTTATATGCAATTTGTTCTTTTTTATGTGCAAAAGCACGAGATAAAACAATTACCGCAAAAATTATATATAAAATTAATGCGTATTTTTTAAATTTATTCAAAATTTAATCCTTTTGGCAAATAAAACATAAATCTTAAATTTCTGGGATATTGTATCAAATTTGGATTTAAAATATTGTTTAGATTAAAACATATTAATTTTTAAATTTAGAAATATTTTATAGTTACAAAACATATTGATAGCTTATGTTTTTGCATAATACTAGGTGTGATATGAGGCGTATTTTATAAATTTAACTTAAAAATAGCAAAGCCTTAATATTATCACTTGGTGGAGGTGTGCTCTCTCTAACTGCACCCTTATAACATTGATAATTTGGTAGTTTAAGATTACAAAAAATAAATAACTACCTTAATTACTCCCTTAATGGCTATAAATAGAATGCAACAAGCCTAAACATTTTTTTATTAAATTTTAATAGATACTTTTTCTTTGTCATTCTGTGATATAAAATAAGTCATAAGCTAGGTTAAACATTTCTTTTGGTATTTCTTTAGTGTCTTTTATCCTATAAAGATAAAGTTTTTTTCTAAATTCTTTCATAAGTGCCTTATTACCATAGCCAAAGCACTTTTTATCAACTTCAAAATTAGCTAACATTTCTAATCTTTCTTATCGGTTCTTATATCTGTTGTAAAAAACTCATCTACTTCATCAGCTTTAAAAAGCGTAATATTAGCTGTTGGCTTTATAGTCTTTAATTTGCCACTAGCAACTAACCTCCATACTGTTGGAATTGATACGCTGTATAATTTGGCAACTTGACTAGCTCTTAACATTCTAGGGGTTTGTTTTGTAATGGTATTTTCCATTTTAAAAATTCCTTTCTTTTTGTATTTTAGTTAAATCATTTACCGCCTTAAGTTTTCATCATTTTTAAAAAAACTAATGAAAACAATAATTTTCAATACAAAAAACTACAATAGCCCTATTTAGACGGTTTCTAACTTTCTTTAAAAGTGAATTTAAGGTTCGTAACCTTAAAGTGTTATATTTCTCTTAAGAATTGATGAATTTTCATCATTTTTTTACTCAATTCTTAATTTAAGGTAATATCATTTAAACTCATATTGTTTTATTTAATGTTACCTTTAAAGATGAAATTTTACCGAAAATAAATTAAATTTAGCTTGATTGTTTTTAATTTTTAGGCTCTTTCTCTTTATTGGGTCTAACCTCTCCCCTCTCATCTCATTAATAAATCATCTACGCTTACAGCTCTTTTTTTTCCTTTAAAGATAAAAAGGCTTTTTTCTTTTTTAAAGGTTTTAAAGGGTTACTAATAATAAAAGCTGTTTTTTCCTTACTAGAGATTAAAATTCGCTTTCTTTCCTAAGTATAAAATATAAGTAGTATTATTTATATTATTAATATTATATTATATACTTTGCAAAAATTTTTTTTTAATTTAAATTAATCACATTTAACCTTTTTTGATTACTAAAGCCATTAAAAAGAGAAATTTATTTTTAGCTATTTAGTAGATGAGTTTTGAAAAATTTAAAAATTTTCTGTGTAGGATAATATAATAACTTTGTAGAAAAATTAAAGGGTGAGGGGTCTTTATACATAAAGCCTTTAAATACACAACTTCTAACCTCATCTATTTAAAGTAATATTTAAGTTACATTTTTAATCATTTAAAAAGTTAGCTTTATTTTCGCATAAGGTTTATTAAGTGCTTTTGTAATGGTAATTGCAACTTGCAAATATTAAAATAAAATCTTTCTCTAGTGGCTAAAATTAGCCGTTTAAAAATGTTTTCCTTTGTGATTAGGTGTCTAATTGATTAAAATGCGTTTTAAGTGCCTTAGCGTTCGTTTATTAGCGTTTTATTGCTTTTAATGGCTTTTTATTAGCCTTTAAAGAAAAAAGTTGCTATTTATTCCAAAGATTGCGTTTATAAATGCCTAAAATAACTATCTTGTCATCATCTATTAAGTAAGGTATCACATAGCCTTTAAAAATGAAGTCTCTTATATTCTCATCATTGAATTTAATTGATTTTCTATTTAGATAAGGCATAAAAGCAATGTTATCAAGCTTTGATTTAAGCTCTTGTTGAAATGCAATAGCTCTGTTAATGCTATCTTTTGCGATAAAATCACAAATACTATTTAATTCATCAGTAAATCTTTTACTTTCAATTATTAGCATTTAGATACTTCCAATTACTGCCTAACGGACTTACTTTTAATTTTCCGTTTTTATAGTCGTTAATATCCTTTAAAAGCTCATCTTTAATTTTGTCTTGCTTGTCTATTTTGATATTTAAGTTATTAGCACTTATAAACTCTAATATTTTATCTATTGCATTTTTATCAGCGTGTAAAGTTATAGTTTGCATTTTGTAAAACTCCCTTACTTAATTTTTTAGAAGTCTAGCTAAAAAATGGTAAATTTTTAATTAGTGGCTTTATCCTTTAAAGGAAAAATCGTTAAAACTCCCTTGTAATGGTGGTTTATAGCTGTGTTAAAGGGGTAGCACAGCTTAATCCCCTAAAAATGGGTGTTTTAATTAGGTGTGTTAAGGTGTGTTAAAGGCTTAACACAGCTCTTAAACTCGGTGTAATGGGTGTTTGCTTGGGGGGTGTGTTAAGTTGTGTATTTATATAAAAAACCATCAATACAGCCGATAAAAAAAGAATGAATAATTATAAAAATCTATACATATAAAGATATTTAACACACACATATCACAAAGCCCCTTATTATCGGTGTTAGGAGCTGTGTTAAAGGCTTAACACAGCTTAACACAGCTATGTTTAAAAGCTTTAAAAGTCCCTTTTTATCGTAATGTATAGTGTGCTACTATGATTAATACAACTAAGCCATTAAAAAAAGAGTTAAAGAGGTCTGTAAATCTCTAATGAATTTCGCTTTTTTTCATCTGTTTTCTCAAAAGTTAAAAACTTATTTTTTAGCTTTGGTAAAAACTCCCTTAATGCGTTACCTCCTAAAACTTCTATTCTGTTAAACTTTGCTCTTTCTAGTATTTTCTCTATAAGGTTTCTTTTGCTTATACCTGCCCTATTTTCGTTTAAAATCTCTTGTATAACCTCTATTGTGTCTAACTCTTTATCACTCATTGAATAATCATCATAATCAACGAATTCAAGGTTAAAAGTCATAGTGTCTAATATAAAAGCTTGATTTTTCTCTAGGTTCCTGCTCTTTATTGCCTTTAAAAGGATAAGCATTTTATCATCACTTAGCTTTTTAGATGATAAGTGATAAGAATAATCTACACTGTCATTAAATGCAGTTGCTCCCTTGTATAAGCCGTTATTTTCATCTTTGTTTAGTGGCTGTTTTGGTTGGTGGTGTAAAAATATAACATTAGCTCCATAATCTCTTAAAGTTTGTAAATCATCTAAATAAGGCTTTACCTTATAATCAGCACTTAAATCACCACTTATAAAGTTTCTAGCACTATCAAAGATAAAAAATGTATCATTATAAAAGTCGCTAGGTTTTTGCTCTAAGGGTTTAACAAAATCGCTTAATAGCCTATCTTTTTTAAATGGGTTTAACTTCTTTGAGTGTAAATATTTTATTTTATTATCGCTAAACCTTATAATTTTGTCTATTTTCCTTTTTTTAACAACTTGATTGCCATTGTCGGCATCTAGGTAATAAACCTTTTTAGCAATATTATTTTTTAACATATAAAGGGATAAAAATATCGAAAAATAGCTTTTTCCACTTCCAGCCTCTGCGTAAATCATTCCTAAGCTTTGATTAGTAATAAAGCCATTTATAAGCCAACTATCATCAAAGCCCTCTATTTCCTCGGGTGTAAGTGCAAAGTCATCAATATTATCAGGTGTTAGAGGTATATACTCTTTTTTTCTTTTATTGGCTAAAACGTTGATATTGTTGCTTTCTTTTGGTATAATAACGTTATCGCGTTTTATCATTTTGCTCCCTTTTTTGTCGGTCAAGGGGGCATTTTTATCATTGCTTACCTCATCGACTTCATCATCTTTATATGGGTCAAAAGAATTAATTTCATTTAAAAAATTATGATATTCCTTATTGGTATTACTTATTTTCATTTTTAAAGTCCTTTCCTTTTTTAATTAATATTTCTTTTATATTTTTTAAAAAATGGCGTGCATTTTCATATAAGAAGTTATCAAGGCTTAATAACATATCTCTTAAATCTTGTTTTATATCTTTTTCGTTTTGTGTTATGCCCATTAGCCTATAAAAAGAGAAGTTAAAGAAGTCTTTTAGCCTTTCACTTGCTTTATAATCAGCATTTAGGTCTAAAATCTCTTTTTTGTCATAATCCACTAAAAAAACAGCCGTTGCATTAGCTCCAAAGCTTTTAACTACTTCTTTAAAGGTGTTATTATCTACATAAGTGTTACTACTTTGTAAAACTATGTAGTTAAGTCCTAAAGAATGAAATATAAAGCTATCTATTGCGTGAAAACTGATAAAAATATAATCATCAGTTTTAAAGCAATGATGAGATATAAACTTCGTATCCATTGGGATATTTTTTATCTTATTGCCATTTTTAAACCTTATTTCTTTTGAAAACCACCACTTATCAACTCTGTATTTAAGTAGCCTTAAATGGTTATTTTCATCAGTAAATTTTAACTGCACTTCATTATTAAAAAAAGCAATGTATTTAATAAAAGCCTCTTTAAAGTGTAATAAACTTCCTTGAGTGTCTAAGTAAGTTATAAAGCTACTTCCTAAGTGAGTGTTTAGGAAGTCTTTTATTATCTTAGTTTCATCTTTATATTTAGCGTTTGGCATTATCAAAAGATTATTAGCCAATCCATTATCAAAGATAATTTTAAGAAAATCATTATTTCTACTTATAACCTCATCGACTTGTAAATTTGGTTCAAATTTTTCTTTTATAGGCTCTTTAATAGGCTTATTAAGCGATGAGGTTGCAAATGTGTTACTTGGTATAGCTCCCATACCTAAAAAGCCTTTTACATACTCTAAAGCCTCTTTAAAACTCATACCTCTATAATTCTGTAAGACATCAATAACATCACCACTAAAACTACCGTTAAAGTCTGTAATTAGTAGTCCATTCTTAGCAATTGAAGCACTTGGGTTTTTATCATCATCTCTAAGCCTAAAATTGCCTTTAGGAGGAATGTTAAAGCCTTGGCTGTTGAGTATAGCTATAACAATATCTCTGTTTAGCTGTTGCTTAATTTCGGCTATTGTTGGATAACTCATTATCATCCTCCAAAGCTTTGTTAATAATGGCTTCTAAACTATTTCTTACCTTTTTATTTTTATAAAGTTTTTTTAGCCCTCTTGTTGTAAAGTAAAAAGGGTCTTTATTGTAAGAGATAAAGCCTGTATCTGTTTTAAAGGCTACTTGTCTAACTTTAAAATCAATACCTAAAATTAGCTTATTAGTATCTATTCCTAAATCTTTTAAATTTGAAAAATCAATTAAAGGATAAGGGCTATTTATATAATCTCTATCTAAAGAGTTGTAATTTTTAATTAAAGCTTTAAGGGTCATTTTTCATCCTTTGAAATTGCTTTACTTTTTTGATGACTTAATAACCAACTATGAATTTGGTCTTTGTTATAAAGTATCTTTTTCCCTATTTTTACAAATGGTAAAGGGTTTTTACTATTTAACTGCGTTTTTCTCATCCTTAATTTTTCTTGATATGAAATAGCTAACCCTAATTCTTTTTCTAGCTCTGCAGGGGTAAGCCACTCGGTGCCTAAGCTCTCTTTGCTCGGTAAAGTTGTTAATTCTTGCATTTATTTATCCTATTTAAGTTATTTTGATAAACTTTCTAGCTAGTTTCGTTTATTCTGAGTGCATTTTAAAAAGAATTTTAAAAAACAGCAACGCAAAAGTGCTTGTGTTTAATGAGAAAAAAATATAAAATTTTTATTGTTGTGTGAGTTTAAAAGTCTTATTTTAAGGGGCTTTGCAATAAACACAAAGCCATTTGTGAAAGGTATCTATTTTATTTGAAAATATTTTTTTATTTTGTTTGCAAGCTCATTCCTTTCTATTGTGTTTACAATATCAACATTATAAATTTTTGCACTTTCTAACACTGAATTTTTAAAATTAGAAATAATATCGCTAATATTTTTATTATAATTTGTCTTAATATCGAAATTTTCTTTTTCTACAAAAGCACCTATTTTTTTAAAATAGTTATTTGCACTTTCATAAAATTCCATAAAAGATTTTTGCATTTTATTTTCTAAATTTTCGGTTTCTATTACAATATTACTAACTCCACCAATTGCAAATGTTAACAACTTCATAGCTTCTAAGTATTTTTCATATCTTATTAAATTTTCACTTTTAGAGTTATCATCAATAATATTTTTAATTTGTGTAATTTTTATAAAAAATAGTGCAAATTCTGAAACAACACAAAGGTATCCAATTTCATATTTTTTAAATCTAGTTAATGGTTCAAAATCACTAAAATTTAAATTTTCAGTGTTTCCATTTTTAATATCTATTTCCATTTTTCTAAATTCAGATAAAGCATTATTTAAAATATCATCAAATTTATCGTGCTCTACTGCCTTAATATACGTGTCTTCATCCTCTTTTATCCATATGTTTTCACTATTTATAATATCTTCGTAAAAAATAACCCTTTCTCTCTTACTTAAATTTTTTTTAACTTCTTTAAAAAAATCTAAAACTTGCTTGTCTGTTTCTTTATCTTTTTGTTCTTTTTGTTCGTAATTGTAAGCCATTTTTAACCACCTATTCCTAAATTCTCTAAATTGTTTAAATAATCACTATACCACTGCATAAGTTTTAGTTTTGTGTTAAATGTAGCCCTTTGTCGTTCGTATGCTTGTGTTATTTTGTTATTTTCTTTGTGTGCTAATACTTCCTCTATTGTTTTTTCACTTATCCCTAACCTGTAAAGAGTAGATAAATTCAAAGTGCAAGTTGTTTTAAAAGTAGCTCTAAATCCGTGCGGGGTAGCGACACCTTTATACTTTCCATTATTTAGCGTTCTTATAGCTTTGCTTAATGTATCTCTGTTTAAATACCCTGTTTTGGTTGTCATACTAGGGAAAACAAATTTATAATTTTGTGAGTAAATAAACTGCTCTTTTAGTATCTTTACAGATTCATCACTTAATGCAGTTGTATGGGATAATCTCATCTTCATATCAGTAGCTACAATATCCCACTTTTTGGCGTTTAAATCAATATCTTGCCATTTTGCACTTACAATATTAGCGGGTCTATTAGCCGTTAAAAGAAGTAAATAAATTGCTCTTTTAGTTTGTAAGTCCATTGCGTTATCATATTTCAAATCTTTTATAAAATCAGCTAATAAGTTTTTATCTATAATCGCACTATAACGAGTATCTATCCCTTTGTTCTTATTAAATTTATGTGAAGTTGGAAATTCATCTTCCAATTTAAAAGCGGGGTTGTAAGTCAAATACCTATCTTTAATGGCTAAATCAAAGATATTTTTTAAATCATTTATTATTCTATGTATTGTTTCAAGTCTTGTTGGTTGGTCTGTGTTGTGTTTATTAAAAAGTGGTCTTAACATATCGCTAAGTTTTGATGAGGTTATCTCTTTGCAGTCAAGCTTTGCTAAATTTGGTAAAGTATAAAGCTCGTGCCTACGCTTGATATTTTTTAAATATTCACTACTAACACTATCTGATTTAATTTTAATAAATCTATCATATAAACCCTTAAAAGAGTATTGGTCTTGGTTTGATAAAGCCTCTAAACTAAGCCCAATATTTAGCTTTTTGAGTAAATCAACCGCTTCTTTTCTAGCTTCATTAACACCATAAATTCCATCTCTAAACTCATTTATTTTTTTAGTTTTATCATTTTTTAACCTTAAAAAAAAGGTTTTTATTCCACTTGGATTTACCCAAATATAAAGCTCTTTAGGACTTCCAACAACTTTTTTATACTGCCTTAATTTTGGTTTTAACTCCCTTATGTTTTTATCGGTTAAATAAGTTTTTGTTACATTTGCCATAACTTTACCTTAAATTTATGATTTTTAAAAAAATATAAGAATTAGTTTTTATTTGCTTATAGTTAAGTAAAAAAAATTAGTAGCTAAACACTAATTTTAAAATCTCACTTCACGGGTATTTGCTAAACTCCCATAAAAAATTACTAACTACCTTAAAAACTACCTTAATAATTTAGAGTTTATTGTAACATAAAAAGAAGTAAAAAGAAGTAAAAAGAAGTTAAAACATTATTTTAACGGCTTATTGTTTCAACAAAAATAAATCAAAATAACTTAAGAAAACTTAAAATAAACTTACTTGGTGGAGGTGTGCGGTGTCGAACCGCAGTCCAAAAGCAAAAGACCAAAGTCTCTATACATGTTTAGCGAAAGTGAAATTTCGTTTAAGAAGGCCCACTTTCATTTTGCTAGCAGTTAAAATAACAACTAAGCAAAAAACCAAACTCTTAAACTAAGACAAGAATTTCATCTAAATGCTTGTCAAACATTTAAACTACACTATTTAAATGACTTGCTACTTTGCCTAAATAGTATCAGCAAATGCAAGGCTCAACTGAACTTACGCTACTTTAGCGTAAGCAGGAGCAAATTTAACGTTATTTGCGTTTAATTTTAATTTGAGCTTTTAACGCTTTGCTCAAAGCGACATGCAACCGTGACCGTTTAACTCCTGTCGAAGCCAAGTCACCCCCATTTAAATGTGCGTAATTCTACATAAAATACTACTTTTTGTCAAATTTTTATATTATTTTGGTAGAATATACATTTAATTTTAACAAAAAAAAGGGCAAAAATGAAAAAAACTATTATTTTATCTATTTTATTATCACTTAGTCTAAATGCAAGTGAAAAAACAAGAGATTATTTTAGTGAAGATTTAAATGTTGATGATGGGCATCAAGCATTTGTTGAAAACAAATATGAAAAATCAAAAGAAATTTGGACTAAACTTTGTAATGAAAACGATGGCAAAAGCTGTACAAATTTAGCATGGCTTTTAGATAATGGTTTAGGTGTAGAAGTTGATAAAGAAGAGGCTATAAGGCTTTACGAAAAAGGCTGTGAATTAGGCAGTGCCGAGGGTTGCTCGAACATAGCTACAATGTATTTTAAAGGTGAAGTTGTAGAAATGGACTTTGAAAAAGCTTTTAAATACTATGAAAAAGCTTGTGAGTTAAACCACCCTTTATCATGTGCGCAAGTTGGATATATGTATGAATTTGGCGATGGTGTAGAAACAAATATCCATAAAACTTTTGAATACTATGATAAATCATGCCAACTTGGATATGGTGAAGGATGTACAAATTTAGGAACTCTTTATGCCAATGGAAATGGTGTAAAAATCGATATTGAAAAAGCTGGTGAGTACTTTGCAAAAGGTTGTGACTTAGGACATGAGCAAGGTTGCAAATATGAAACACAACTAAAAGAGTTAAAGTTAAAGGGTGAAATTTAAAAGCAATGGACAGAATCGTCGAAATAGAAAAAGTAAATTTTGAAAAAGAGTATGAAGTAAGCCTAAGACCGCTAAATTTTGATGAATACATAGGCCAGGAAAAAATAAAACAAAATTTAAAAGTTTTTATAGGCGCTGCAAAAAAAAGAGCTGAGGTTTTGGATCATACTCTTTTTTATGGACCTCCAGGGCTTGGAAAAACAACATTGGCTCATATAATCTCAAATGAAATGAATGCAAATATAAAAATAACTGCCGCACCAATGATAGAAAAAGCTGGTGATTTGGCAGCTATTTTAACAAATTTAGAAGAAGGTGATGTTTTATTTATAGATGAAATTCACCGCCTAAGCTCGTCTATTGAAGAGATTTTATATCCTGCCATGGAAGATTTTAGACTTGATATTATAATTGGCTCAGGTCCTGCTGCACAAACTATCAAAATAGATATCCCAAAATTTACACTAATTGGCGCAACTACTAAAGCTGGTATGATTTCAGCTCCACTTAGAGATAGGTTTGGAATTTCTTTTAGACTTGAGTTTTACTCACCAGATGAGCTAGCTAGCATAACTCAAAAAGCTTCTTTAAAATTAAATAAAAGCATTGATAAAGATGCATCACTTGAAATAGCAAAAAGAAGTCGTGGAACTCCTAGAATAGCACTAAGGCTACTAAAAAGAATAAGAGACTTTGCTGATATAAATGATGAAGAAAACATATCATTAAATAGAGCAAAAACTTCACTGGATGAACTTGGAGTAAATGAACTTGGCTTTGATGAGCTTGATTTAAAATATTTGGGAATTTTATTTGAAGCAAATAAAAAACCACTTGGATTAAATACAATTTCAGCCGCATTAAGCGAAGATGAAGGAACTATTGAAGATGTAATAGAGCCATATTTGCTTGCAAATAGCTATATACAAAGAACAGCAAAAGGTAGAATTGCAACTTACAAAAGCTATGAAATGCTTAAAATTCCATACCAAAAAGGACTTTTTGATGAAGACGAGTAAATACTTTTTTGTAGGTTTTATACTTTTTTTATTTTGTTTTGTGATTTATCTTTTTAACGGTTTTTTGCTTACAATTGCTATTGGGATACTTTTAGCTGTTTCAACTGCAAATATTAATAGATTTTTCCTTAAACTAACAAATGATAAAACTCTACTCTCAGCAACCTCTACAACTCTTGTTTTAGCACTATTTTTTTTAGTGCCATTTATGTATGCAGTTATTGAACTTGCAAAATACGCATCAAATTTTGATATGAAAAATACATCTATTGTATTAAATTATATACAAAATTTTAATTTTCACTTGCCTGAAAAATTTGCATCTTTTGAACCAAAGATAAAAGAATTTATAGCCTCAATAAACATAAATTCCTTAGTAAAACAAGGCGCAACTTATCTTTCTACCATAGGCAAATCAAGTGCAAAATTTATTGTAGATATGGGTCTTATAATAGCATTTTACTTTTTTGCAAATTTATATGGAAAATCTCTTATGAATTTTTTAAAAGAAACTTTGCCAGTTGAGGCTTCACATATAGATTCAATCTCTCATGAAGTAGCAAATACAATGAGTGTTGTTTTATACTCAACCATAGCAACTGCTGTTTTACAAGGATTTTTATTTGGTGTTTTTCTATCATTTTATGGATATGATGGCTTTTTAATGGGAATTTTATATGCCTTTGCATCACTTGTGCCAATAGTTGGTGGAGCTTTGATATTTGTGCCAATTAGTATTTATGAATTAGCCAATGGCAATACACTAAATGCAATTATAATATTTTTATATTCAATCATTATGATAGCAACTATTGCTGATAACTTTATAAAACCATTAATAATTAGATTCATAAACTCAAAACTTGTAAGTAGCCCTGCTAATATAAATGAGCTTTTAATATTTTTTGCCATGCTTGCTGGACTCTCAACATTTGGCTTTTGGGGAATTATCCTAGGGCCTGCAATTGTAACACTATTTATTGCTTCATTAAATTCATACAGAATAATGACAAAAGAATTTGATAATTTAGACTAACTTTAAACTTGTGAAAATTTAATTATTTAATAGTTAAATTTTTACAGTTGTTAAATTTATAGCGTTATAAATTCTATTATTTATTAAAATATTATATAAATTTACTAACCAGTCTAAAATGATTATTTTTAAAATTTTAGTTTAAAAGTGTAAAAAAAGTAAATTTAGCAAGGAAAAAAACCTTGCTAAATTTTGTGTAGTAAATTTCTACTTCGCACTTGCCATTTTGCGGCGTATAAATGCTATTTGATTTTGTAATGGTAAGTGTTTAGGGCAAACATCCTCGCATCCTAGAAGCGACATACAGCCAAACACACCACTATCATCTCCGATTAACTCATAAAAGTCCTCATCGGTTCTTTCATCAAGTGGATCTTGGTGGAATCTTGCTATTCTATTTAGTCCTACAGCTCCTAAAAAGTCACTTCTCATGATGGCTGTTCCACAAGCTGCAACACAAAGCCCACACTCAACACATCTATCAAGCTCAAATGTTTTTTGAGCAAGTTCAGGATCAACTTTTTCTTCAAGTTTTGAGATATCAGTTTGTTTTGTAGTATGTATCCAGCTCTCAACTCTTTTATCCATATTTGCCATCCATTTTCCAGTATTTACGCTTAAATCTTTAATTAAGCTAAACACAGGAAGTGGCATAAGCTCAATTACTCCACTCTCATAATCTTTTGTTAGAGTTCTACAAGCAAGTTTTGGTTTGCCATTTACAAGCATACCACAGCTTCCACAAATTCCGGCTCTACAAACAAAGTCAAAACTTAAATCTGGGTCAAATTTCTCTCTTATTTGAGTTAGTGCCACAAACAAAGTCATACCTGAAGTTTCTTCAAGCTCATATGAAGCAAAATGTGGCTTTGAAATTTTACTTAAAGGATTATATTTTAATGCTTTTATAATTATTTTTCTACTCATTTCCAACTCCTACTCTTTCATTTGGTGCTTTAAATTTAGGCTGCAACTCATAATGCATTAACGCATCTTGAATTTCATATCTACTCTTTCCTTCTTCTTTCATTTTAGCAACTATTTCATCAACCTCTTTTTGTCTTTTTGCACTATCAGGGTGCTCAATGATATTTCCTTTTGCACCATAACCTCTAAATTTAGGAGGAATTTCCATTTTCATTATATCAAGCGGCTCATAAGTGATAGTTGGCATTGTATCGCCCTCTTTCCATGAAGCAAGGGTTCTTTTTAGCCAGTTTGCATCATCTCTTTTTGGATAATCTTCTCTATAGTGAGCTCCTCTACTTTCAGTTCTATCAAGCGCACCTTTTGCAACACAAAGTGAAAGTTTAAGCATCATAGGTGTTCTGTATGCATCTTCAAGCTCAGGATTTCCAAATAAAGCTTTATTTTCAACTTTTAAATCAAGTGATTTTTTATAAAGTTCTTCAAGTTCTTTTACAGCTTTTTCAAGTCCCTCACCTGTTCTAAAGATAGCAACATTTTCCCACATTACTTCTTTCATTTTATTTTTTATCTCATAAACGTTGTATTTGCCATCTTTTTCGACAAGACTTTTTAAATAATCTTCTTCTTTTTTTACAAATTTTTCAACATCTTTTGTGTTTATATCAATATCATGCTCTTTACAATAATCAGCAAAATAATCACCCACTATCATACCAGCTACAACTGTCTCAGCAACTGAGTTTCCACCAAGTCTATTAAATCCGTGCATATCCCAACAAGCTGCTTCTCCAGCACTAAATAGTCCTTTTAATGTAGGGCTTTCTCCAGTTGGTTTTGTTTTAATACCACCCATTGAATAGTGTTGCATTGGTAAAATTGGAGCCCAACCTTTTCCAATACCATTTTCATCTTTTTCAGTATCTGCTGGATCAATGCCATTGAAAGTTTCACAAATTTCTTGAACATCTCTTAGGTTTTTCTCTATATGCTCTCTTCCTAATATAGAAATATCTAGCCAAACATGATCACCATAAGGGCTTTTTACACCTTTTCCTTTTCTGATGTGTTCCATAATTCTTCTTGAAACAACATCACGGCTAGCAAGTTCTTTTTTCTCAGGCTCATAATCAGGCATAAAACGGTGTCCATCAACATCTCTTAAAATTCCACCATCACCTCTACAACCTTCGGTTAATAAAATTCCACTTGGAACAATTGGTGTTGGGTGAAACTGAACAGCTTCCATATTTCCAAGTTGTGCAACGCCTGTTTCAAGTGCTATTGCTACACCTATTCCTTCACAAATTGTAGCATTTGTAGTTTGTTTATAAATTCTTCCATAACCACCTGTTGCTATTAAAGTTCCTCTAGCAACATAGGCTTCTATTCTACCATCTATTAAATCTCTTACTATAGCACCATAACATCTATTATCTTTATGGATAAGTGCAATAGCTTCTTTTCTATCTCTTATATCAACGCCGTGTTTTGTACATTCATTCGCAACACCAAAAAGCATTGTATGTCCTGTAGCATCAGCTGTAAAACAGGTTCTCCATTTTTTAGTACCACCAAAATCTCTTGAGTGGATTAAGCCATGAACTTCATCTTTTTCAGTGATAGTTGTTTTTTGTGCGTTAATAATCGCATCTCTATCGCCTTTTGTTATTCTTGTCCAAGGAACACCCCAACTAGCTAGTTCTCTAATTGCTTTTGGTGCTGTTTGAGTAAACATCCTAGCAACTTGTTGATCACATCCCCAGTCGCTTCCTTTAACTGTATCTTCGAAATGCACATCTTCGTTATCGCCTTCGCTCATTTTTGAATTTGCTAAACTTGCTTGCATACCACCTTGTGCAGCAGCTGAGTGAGATCTTTTAACCGGACAAAGACTTAAAACTATTGTGCTATTTCCTTTTGCAGCAGTTGCCGCAGCAGCTCTAAGACCTGCTAAACCACCGCCAATTACTAAAGAATCGCAATATATTATTTTCATAAATTTCCCTTTCTTACTGAGCTATCCAAACAAAATCAGCTATTACTGAAAGCACAAATAAACAGCCCCAAACTATAAATATAATTTTTTTAACTTTTTGTCTATGAGCTATCATTTCCTCTTTTTTGGCACCATCAATACTTACCCACTTTACATAAAGTCTATAAACTCCAATGCCAGCATGAACTACAGTAAATAGTAAAAGTGCAAAATAAAATAGATGTAACTGACCAAATCTAAAAGCTGAAACCTCGGCTGTAATTTGTTCACCAAAAATAATAGTTATAAGATGCGCACTCGCAAAGAAAAATAATAAAAATCCTGTAATGAATTGAAACCACCATAAAGTAGTATCGCAGTGATTAAATCTAATTTTGTGAGCTCTAAATGCTCTAAAAGCCGCATAATTTTGCGGAAATTTTCTCATTGCTAAAAACGCATGTAGAACAAAAACACAAAAGATAAAAAAAGCAATTAAATTTGTAATTTGCCAAATTCCAAAAGGCTCAGCAAAACTTACAATGCCTTCAAAAACACCTTTACCGATGATGATAGAACCTGTAAAAAGCATGTGACAGATCATAAAAGCTGCCAAAATAAGTCCAGTGATACTTTGTAACTTATCTTGAAGTGCCGGAATACGGCTCTTTTTGCCATCAACGGATTTACCTAAAAATCCCTCAATCTTATTTACCATAAGAACTCCTTTACTAGTAAAATTTTAACTATGTTTCACTATTGTTTAATTATATCTTAAAATTTCTTTTTAATTGCTTAAATTTTTTTGATTGTTTGTTTATATTTTTTTAAACGATAATAATAAACAATTACACCTAAAATAAGCATTAAAAAAGATAAAATTTGCCCCATGCTAAAGCCTACAAATACACCAAGCTGGATATCTGGCTCTCTAAATATTTCACTTATAAATCTCATTAATGAATACAATATAACATAAATAGATATTAGCTCTCCATCAAATTTCTTATATTTTTTATAAAAAATTAAAATTATAAAAATTAAAATGCCTTCTAAAAAAGCTTCATAAAGTTGGCTTGGGTGACGCAAAGCTCCATCCACATAAATTCCCCATGGAACTTCTGTGACTTTACCAAAAAGCTCTTTGTTTAAAAAATTTCCAATTCTTCCAAAAACATAAGCTAGCGGAACACTTAAAGCCACCAAATCAAGCAAAAGCCATAAATTTTCTTTATACTTTTTACAAAAAATATAAGTAGAAATCACAAAGCCAATTAAAGCGCCATGATAACTCATGCCACTAATCCCTACAAATTCACCATTATAAAATGGGTTAAAAATTTCCCAAGGATGAGTTAAATAAAAAATTTGCTCATTTGAATAGATAAAAATATATCCAAGTCTTGCACCCAAAATAACACCTATTTCAACAAATATGAAATATTTATCAAGCACTTCATCGCTAAAAGGAAAATTACTTCTTTTTGCGAAATATTTAGCTAAAAAAAGTGCTAGTAATAGCGCTATAACATACATAAGTCCATACCAATGCACTTTTAGGCCAAAAATTTCAAATGCCACTGGATCAAAATGGCTATAAATTTCATTCCACCAATTCATATTTTTCCAATTTTTTAAATTTTAAGCCCTAAAGTAGTTTTTAACATATTTAAGTAATCTTCTAAAAACCAGCCAAGTGCTTTATAGTAATCACTTTTTGATTTTGTTTTTAAAATTTCACTTAAAGCTCTAAAACTTTCCATAAAATATTTTGTTAAATAAAGACCTAAAAAATTATGTGTTTTTTCTCCATCATCGCTTTTTAAAATTGCTGCTAAAAATGCAAGCATATTTGCAGCATGGCTTTCATCTAGCTCTTTAAAAGGTTTTTGATATCTTGCTTTTTCAAAAAACAAACTCATATCTGTTTTACTTATAAGGCAGTAATAATCCATTTTAAAAAACTTTTTTAAATTATCATAGTCTTTGCAAATTTCACCATAGTCTTCTTTTAAAGCTTTTTGCCAAATTTCATGAGCTGTTTTATTGGATACTGTTTCATTTTGTAAAATCCACTTAGGAGCCATTTTTTTAAAATTATCTTCGCTGATAACACCTTTAAAATTTGTAGCAAATATCACACAAATCATCGCATAAAGATCTCTTACTTTCATATTTTTCCTTTTAATTTTTAGCTTTTATCTCTTTTGCAAAAAGCAGTGAATTTACACCGTATTTTTCTCGTATAACTTGCACTGCCTTATCTATCTCAATATCACTTTGTTTTATCTCATTAAAAAGAGTTTTTTCTATATTTTTCTCTTCAACAAAACCACCAACTCCAACACTTATATAAATAATTGGCTTATTTATAAACTCATCACATCTTTGAAAAAGCTCATTCATAATTTTATGCAAAACACTTTCATAAAATTTAAACTTATAAGTTAGAGATCTAGTGATAGTAATTTTATCTAAATATTTTATTTTGAGTTCAAATTTAGTTGGATTTTGACCAAATTTATAGATATCAAAACACAAATATCTACAAAGAATTAAAATTCGCCTTTTAATCTCATCTCTACTACTTACAGCTTTAAAAGTCCTGCCATGCGAAAAACTCTTTCTTTTTGAGTTTGTTTCGACTATGTTTTTACCATTTCCTATAATGTTTTCATATAATTTTATACCATTTTTACCAAGTTTTTCAAAAATAAATTTAGACTCTTTTACATCTCCTAGAGTAAAGATACCATACTTATTAAGGCGCTTTAAAGCGCTTTTTCCAACACCAGGAAATTTAGAAATATCAATATTTTTTAAAGTCGTATCAAGTTCATCTTTTTTTATAAATTTTATACCAAATGGTTTTGCCAAATCAGTTGCAAGCTTAGCTATAAATTTTGCATCACTTATGCCAATACTTGATGGAAGTTCAAATTTATTTAAAATTTCATTTTGTAAAAATTTGGCAAATTTTAATGGATCTTTCATAGCATTTGTTCCACTTAAATCCAAAAAAAACTCATCAATACTAAATTGCTCGATATCTGGAGTAAATGTATATAAAAATTTATAAAGTTTTTTTGAAAGTTCTTTGTAAAAATGGTGATCTGATTTTACAACTATTAAATTTTTGCAAAGTATTTTAGCTTGTTTTAATACCATAGCAGACTTTACTCCATACTTTCTAGCCTCATAACTAGCACTTAAAACAACTGAATTGTTTATATCACCACTAGTTTCGCCAAAGTCTTCATTCAGCCCACCTCCAATAACAGCTACATTTTTACCAATTAAGCTTTTATCTTTTATCCTTGCAGCTGCTACAAAAAAGCAATCTAAATCAATGTGTAAAATCAAATTTAAACCTATTTATAGCCTATAATATCAAGTCCAAAACCGCTAAGTCCAGCAAAATCTCTATTATGACTTTTACTAATAATATTTATTTTTTCTATTTTTAAATGAGCTAAGATTTGAGCTCCTATACCATAATCCTTCATAGAGCCATTTTGAAGTGCGTCAAACATTATTAAAACCCCACCCTCGTTTTCTAAAATATCTAAGCTTCTTTTAAATTCATTAAATTTATCAGTTGTTAAAAACTCATAATCGCTTGAAATTTTATGAAATTTAACATTTGAAGTTTTTGAAATATCTCCAAAAATATAAACTCTTTGAATGTTGTTTTTATGGTCAATTACCTCATAAAACTTAACCTTAATGCCAGCTAATTCTCCATATTTTAATTCGCTAAATTTTATCAAAGTCTCATTTTTTAGACGGTATTTTACTAAATCAGCCACGCTTACCATGTTTAAATTAAATTTTTTACAAAATTTATCTAAATCATCTCTTCTTGCCATGGTTCCATCTTCATTTACTATTTCGCAAATTACACTTACTGGGGCAAGTCCAGCAAGTTTGCAAAGATCAATGCTTGCTTCTGTGTGACCAATTCTTTCAAGCACTCCACCATCTTTTGCAATTAATGGAAAAATATGTCCTGGAAAGACAAAATCATCTTTTGTCGAAGTTGAAAAATTTGTAATTAGCTTTATAGTCATATCACGCTCAACTGCACTTACTCCAGTTGTTGCTTTTTTGGCATCAACTGTTATAGTAAAAGCGGTTTCGTGATTTGAAGTATTATCTTTTACCATAAGATCAAAACCAAGTTTTTTAGCAATTTCTTTATTAACTGGTGTGCATAAAACTCCTTTTGCGTGAGTTATGGCAAAATTTACTTTCTCAACATCACTAAAAGCTCCAGCAAAAACTAAGTCTCCTTCATTTTCTCTATCCTCATCATCAACAACTACTATCATTTTCCCATTTTTTATATCTTTTATAGCTTCTTCTATACTCGCAAAACCCATTTTTTTCTCCTTATTATTTTAGTTCTTCAAAACCTAATTGAATTTTTTCATAAATATCTCCAAAAGGCACACCATTTACTCTAACACAGCCTATTGTAGTTATAAAATTTGTATCCCCATTCCATCTTGGAACTAAATGATAATGCACATGCTGGGCAATCCCTGCTCCTGCTGCACTTCCTAAATTCATGCCTATATTTACGCCACTTGCACCGATATATTTTTTTAAGACTTCAACACCTTTTTTAACAAATTTGCTCATTTCAGTCCAAATTTCATCATCTAAACCCTCAATATTGTCAATATGCTTATAAGGAATTACCATAAAAGCTCCGGGGCTGTATGGATATAAATTCATCACACCAAAACAGTATTTTGCTCTAAAAATAACACCATTTTTTTCATCATTTTCTCTACCATTTACAATATCACAAAATACACATTCACTTTTTTTATGACTAAAATATTCGCTTCTCCAAGGAGCGCAAAGATATTCTAACTTATTGCCCATTTTAATTCCTTTTTTTTAAAAAATTATTCTAAACCTTTCATTTTTAAAACAGCTTTTTTAACATTGTCTTGTCTCATAAAAGTTTCACCTATTAAAAATGCATCAACACCGATTTTATGCAATTGTTTTAATTGCTCACTGTCTTTTAGCCCACTTTCAGCAACGATTATTTTATCTTTTGGAATAAGTGGAATCAAATCAGAACTTAAGCTCATATTCATCTTAAAAGTTTGCAAATCTCTGTGATTTATACCAAATATCTTTGCTCCAGCAAAAATAGCATTTTTAACATCTTTTTTATCATGTGTTTCAACCAAAGCCTCAAGCCCTAATCTATGAGCAAATTCAAGCAAATTTTTAAGCTCATTTTTGCTTAGTGCTTTGGCAATTAATAAAATAAAATCAGCCCCATAAACTAAACTTTCCAAAATTTGATATTCATCAACAATAAAATCTTTTCTTAAAATTGGTATTTTTGTATAGCGTCTAATTTGTGGGATAAACTCTAAATTTCCTTTGAAATAGTGTGGCTCTGTTAAAACAGAAAAAGCATTTGCTCCACCTTTTTCATACTCTACTGCAATATTTACTGGCTCAAAATCATCTCTTATAACGCCTTTACTAGGACTTGCTTTTTTGATTTCAGCTATTATTTTAAATTTATCTTTTTCTTCTGTTTTTAAAGCAGTTATTACATCTCTTGGGATAAAAGGATTAGCCGAAAGGCTTCTACCAAGAACATCAAAAGGGATATCTTTTTTTCTTTTTTCTAAATCAGATTTTGTTTTTTTTAAAATTTCATCAAGTATCATTTTATATCTCCGCTCTTTAAACACTTATTTATAGCCTCAAGATGCTCTTTTGCCTCGCTACTGTTTAAAAAATCACTAAATTTATAGCTGATTTGCTTCATAATTTCATCAGCTTTTTTACACTCTTTTAACTTATAATACCCCCAAGCAAGCGAATCTAAATAATAAGGAGAATCTGGCTCTTTTAAAAGTGCCTTTTTAACAAGCTCAATGCCTTTTTTATAATCAACATCATGATCAATCAATAAGTATCCATAATAGTTTTCATAAGTTGCATTATTTAAGTCTTTAATAGATTTATCAAATTTATCTAAAATCTCTTTTAGTAATTTTTGATTTACATTAGGAGCATTTTTTTCATATAAATTCATCGCTTCTAGTGCTAAAAACTCTGTATCATTTGTCTTTTTAAAAAACTCTTTTGATAGTTTTATGGCCTCATCATTTTGTTTTAAAAAACCATATAATTCAACTAGCATTTTATTTTTATAGTCATATTTTTTCAACAAATCTACAGCCTTATCATACTCTTCAAAGGTTATGTAAAAACTAAGAATATAGTCTAAAAATTTGTTATTTTTTGTATCTTCATAAAGCTCTTCGCAAATTTTTACAACCATGTCAAAGTCATTTTGTTGTCTATAAATATCAACTAACATACTACAGACTGCCAAAGAACAGCCATTTTCTTTCTTATAGCTTTCTAGCTCTTTTAATGCCTCATCTGTTTGTTTCATACTTAATAAAACTTTTACATATCTTAAAAAATTTATCTCGTTTTCATCTAACTCATAGGCTTTTTTATAGCTTTTAAAAGTTTCATTTTGCAAATTTAAAACTTCTTCTATTTTTCCTAAAATAATAAAACTTCTTGAGCTATTATCTACTTTAGTAAGATTTCTTGCTAAATTTAAAGCTTCATAAAGGCTATTTTTAGATAAAAGATAGGCTATTTTTATCCTTAAAAACTCATCATCATCTTTTAATACAGTACTTCCTTTTTCAAGATAAAAACCTAAATTTGTAAAATCCTCATAATTATAAAGTATCTTTATAACCTCTTTTAAATACTCAGGTTTTTTTGTCTTGTCATATAAATATGTAAAAATTGAAACTGAATCTTTTGGGTCTTTTTCTTCTAGTAAAAGCGCTTTAAATACATTTAAGCTTTCATCGTAAGATTTTGTATCAAAGGCATTTAAATTTACACAAAAAAGTGCTATAAAAAGGCATTTTATAATTGTTTTACACCTATGCATTCTTTCTCCAATTCATTATAATTTTTCTTGAAATATTCCCAAAACGGAAAAGTTCTGCACTGCTTTGGGCGATATTCATAAATAGAACAATTTAGATTTTTTTCATCAAAAAAAGCACATTTATAACCATTTTTATAAACGCTTTCTTTTATACTATACCTAACTCCAAATTTTTCTAAATATTTAAATTTAAACTCATCAAAGCTTAAATTTAAATATTTTGCCAAAGCTTTAATTTCACTTTCATCTATCCAAATATAACCACTTTCTCCAGTGCAGCACTTTCCTTTGCAAATTTCGCATTTTTTTTCATCAAAGCAATAATTAAACCCATCTTTTTTAATCATAATTTTTACCTAAAACAATATCTTTACTTTCTAAATTGGCTTTTTTAAAAAGTTTTAAAGCCTCTTTTGTATAGCCATTTTCATCACTTAAATAAAATCCCTCATCAACCAAACATAAAGATTTTGAACTTTTCTTTGCCTCTATCAAGGCAATTTTTGCTTTTTTACCAATTTTTGGATAAATAAATTTGAGTTTTGTCATGCAAAATTTATTTTTTAAAAGTAAATAAGCTACATTCATAAGCTGTTTTGCATCATAACAAAATATAAGAGATCCGTGCGATTTAAGATGAGTGCTTGAGTTTTGGATTAAATCACTTAGGCTTAAATTTGATGAATATCTGCTTATATTTAGATGTAAATTTTCACTTTTTATAACTCCATCGTGATAATATGGTGGATTTGAGATGATTGCATCATATCTTTTATCGCTTTTAAACTCTTTAAAATCAGCAAGAATAGTATTTATATCAAGTCTGTTTTTGCCCGAGTTTATTTCACATAATTTTATATTTTCTTTTTGTATGTCCATTAAAGTTAAATTTGCATTTTTTAAATCTCTTTTTAATAAAAGTCCTAAAACTCCACATCCAGCCCCAACTTCTAAAATATCACCTCTTGGATTAATATCAAAAATAAAATTATAAAGCATGATGGTATCACTATTGTAGCGATAGCCATCTTTTAGTTGATAAATTATCATAAAGAGTTTATATGATTTACAATTTTACTTGAGTGATTTAGGGCAAATACTATTGATCCGCCATTTTTTGTTATTAAATCACCACCAATATAAAGACCTTTGATATGTGTTTGGCAATTTTCATCAACTATTGGAATACCATTTTCATCTATTTCAACATCTGAGTTTTTTAAAAAATCAACCGGAGTTGTGCCACCTATGGCATAAATAACTCTATCATAAACAAACTCTTTGCCATCTTTAAATTTAACAACAACTTTTCCCTCTTCATTTTCAAGACTTTCAATATCTGAGTTTAATCTTAAAATAATATTTCCATATCTTTCTTCATGGGCGATATCTTTTAAATTTATCGCATTTAATCTTGTAAAATTACTTTTTCTATAAGCAAGTGTTACAATATTATTACTAGAAAGGCTTATAGCATATTCAACAGCTGAATTTCCACCACCTACAACTAAAATCTTTTCATGACTTCCGCACTTATCAAGATTAAAATTTACAACGGGATTTAGTGACCTTGGAATTTTATAATCAGGCTTATTAGGTTTTCCCATTCTTCCTATTGCAATTATTACTTTTTTAGCGTAATAATGAGCTTTTGGAGCATAAATTTCAAACAATCCATCTTCATTTTTTTTAACTTTTTCAACTTCTGTATTAAAAAATGCATCAATATCTTCACTATCCAAAAGGGTATCAAAATAGTTTAAAACATCTTCTTTTGTGCCAGTTTCAAACTTTACCATACCTTTTGTTTCGCTATCTAAGCCCTTATATTCTTTATCAACTCTTTTATTTTCTTTATAAAAAGTTCTTATTGTTTGAGAGTGGTTTGAGCCTTTTTCAAGAAGTAAGACTTTATTAATTCCACTTATTTTGGCCTCCACAACCGAGGCTAGCCCACACGGTCCGCCACCTATAATGGCAAGGTCATAAATTGTTTGCATAATATTACCTTTTTGTAAATCATTTTAAAGCTATATTATAATACCATTTTGATAAACAAATGCAAATATCCAAAGTCATTTTTACCAAATTAAATAAAATGTAAAAAATAGTAATAATAGCTTTAATATTTTATTTAAATTTCGGTGCAACTATAAGCCGAGTTCTGTTTTTCAAACGATCATTTATCTAGACTAAATTTTACAATTTAGTTCAAGCGAAGGGTTTTATTCTAAGATTAAACCATCCCTTCTTGCTGCAAGTTGGGTTTGCAAAGCCGTTGATGTTACCAAAAACGCTGGTAGGCTCTTACCCCACCATTTCACCTTTTCCACCTCATCAAAATAAAGTGGTAGTTTACTTTCTGTTGCACTATCCCTTGGGTTACCCCAGCCATTCGTTAAATGGAACTACATCTTAGAGCAGCTCGGACTTTCCTCGTATTAACGCGATCGTTCATTGCACCGAAAGGTTGATTTTAACATATTTTTCCTAAGTTTTGTTTTAACCTTGTAAAACATCCCTTGCGCATTCTCGTGAATTTTTAATACAATCATTCATAGCAACACCCTTATAGGCGTTTGAGTTTAAATAAAGTCCTTTTATTTGCCTTATATCTTTAAAAATTTCAGCCACATTTGATAAGTGACCTAAATTATAATTTGGTATGCCTTTTTCGTGTCTTTTTACGTATGTCATTACCGGCTCATCAGAAATTCCCATCGTATTTCTTATGCCAAGTCTTGCAAGCTCAACTAATGTTTTTTCATCTTTTAAGGCTAGATCTTTATCCCTTTGACCGCCTATCATAACGCGAAGTAAAACCTTACCATCAGGTGCTCTATCAAAAAATATCGAGCTATCCCATAAAATTCCCAGCACTGGTTGCTTTGATGAACTTGTTGTTAAAAGTCCAAAACCTCTTAAAGCGTGATCAAGGTTTTCATATCCAAGCCCAACTACAGAAATAGGAGTGTATTCAATAGCTTTTAGTCTTTTTGAAGTATCTGGAAGAAGCTTGTTTAAAAGCTCGCAAGTTCTATAAGCAGGAGTTGAAATAATAACTTTATCAAACTCTAAATTTTTATCACCATTTAGTATAAATTTATCATCTTTTTTTTCTATTTTTGAAATTTCAAAATTCGTAATAATCTTAGCGTTTGACTTTTTGGCAATTTCCTTTATTAAAGTCTCACATCCACCTTTAAAACTCATTAAAACTCCACTTGGAGCAGCACTTTTGGCTCTCATAGCAAGCATTGCTTTTATAAGTCCGCCATATTTTTTTTCCATAGCTGTTATCTTCTCAAAACTTGCATTAACTGAAATTTTATCAGGACTTGAGCCATAAACTCCTGCAACCATTGGATCTAAAAAAGTTTCAGTTAATTCTTTTCCAACTCTTCTATAACCAAACTCTTGCAGTGTTTCTTCCATGTCATCTTTTTTTTGCGGTATAAAATACTCACATGCAACTCTGATTTTTCCAAGTGGCGACATAATCCCACTTAAAAAGAAATCTTTTGCACTCTCTGGCATTTTATAAAGCTTATCTTTATAAATAAATCTAACTCTTGCATTGTCATTACTCTTTAAAAGTAAATTTTCTATGCCTGCATATTTTAAAAGCTCTAAGGTATCAGGTCTATTTGATAAAAAACCATTAGTTCCTTCTTCAACTAAAAACCCTTTTATGTTTTTAGTTCTCATTTTTCCACCAAGTTCTTTTTCTTTTTCAAAAACTGTTATATCGTATTTATCACCATCGCTATTACCAAAAAAATTTAGATAAAAAGCTGTTGTTAAGCCACTTATCCCTCCGCCGATGACTGCTATTTTCATACTCTCTCCTTGTAAATTTAAACCTTATATTACAATAAATTTATAAAAACTTGACTTAATCAAAAATTTCTTTATGCAAAATCTCTCTTAAAACCACAGTTGCATAACTTCCTTTTGTAAGTTCAAAACTCATGCTAAATTGAGCTAATTCAGGTGTGTATTTATAACTAACATTTTTTAAAAAACACCATGCAAAACGCCTACTTCCATTCATTTTTTCAATAAATTTAAATGAAGGATGATAAATTTCATCTTCTATATTTTTAGCTAAATCTTCACTGTAAAAAGCTTTATTTCCAGGAAGCAAGCCAAAAGGAGTAATATCGCGCTTTAAAAATCTTTCAACCTCACTTGTTAAATCTTTGCATAAAAATAGTTTTCCATGTGGATAATGCCCCAAAACATCACCATTAAAAATCTTGAAAAAATTAGGTTGAAGTTTTAAATCTTTTATAATTTCTTTATCAAATCCATAAATTTTATTTATTTCATTTTCATTAAAATCTCTTACAAATTTTGAAATTTCAACTCTTTTGCTAAGCCATTTATTAAAAAGATCACTTTGATAAGCTGAAATTAAGAAATTTTTAATTTTTGGGTTTTTCATCTTTAAATTTCCACTTAAAATTTCCTCACCCTCTTTTGCATTATCTTCAAATTTACCAAATCTTTGAAAGCCAAAATAGTTTGCATAGCCATTTTTATCCAAATTTAAAAGAGCATTTTTAAGCTTTAAAGCATCAACCTCACTAACTTTTTTAAGTCTTATAAAAAAACTATTTCCGCTTAAATGACCGATTCTAAGTTTATTTTTATGTGTAAAAGTATCAGTTATTTTTAAACTCTCGTGAGAAAAATTTGCTAAGTTTTTTTCAAATTTTTTAGGAAGTGAGATAAACTGAGTTGTAAAACCCTCTTTATCTTTAAGTCCTGCATATCCAAAATCCCTCATTTTAACGCCTGAGTAATCACTTAAAATATGAAGTGCATCAAAAGTTGTAAGTCCTTTTTTAGCGATATTTAGTATCAAGTGCTCACCCTCACCGCTAAATTCATAAAGTGGAATTTCTCTAACTACAAAATCATCTGAATTTTTACTAAAATGTACATTTATGGGTGAATGATCAAGAGTGAAAAGTGGTTTAAAAATGCCAATTTCTTGCTCGTTTTTTATATTTTCCATCTATTGTTTCTCCAAAAATAGTAAGTTTTATCCTAGCTTTTTTAGCCTCGTTTATGATTCTAAATTTGTTTTTTTTACTAAAACTAAAAAGCACCTCATACTCTTCACCACTTAAAAACTCGTATTTTTTAAGCTTTTTTATAAATTTAATATTTTTATTTTTTGCGAATTTAGGCAAATCACACGCAAGCCCGTCACTTATATCCATAGCTGAGTTTATGAATTTTGATGAGTTGTAAAAAAATTTATCCCTTAAAGTAATATTTCTAAATCGTGAGTTTTTTCCAAGAATTTTATAGTTTTTCGCACATCTTTGAAGCGTTTTAAGTCCTTTTAGACTTTCTCCTAAATTCCCTGTAAAAGCTAATAGCTCACCATTTTTAAGTTTTTTTCTAAAAATTGGTTTTTTCGCATAAGATATAATGCTTACACTAATTCCTAAAATATCGGACTTTACTGTATCTCCACCAATTATCTTAACTCCGTATTGTTTTGAAATATCTAAAATTCCATTTTTAAGTTCATCAATTTCTTTAAAAGTTATATTTTTAGGAAGCATTAAACCAATTAATGCAAATTTGGGCTTTGCATTCATCACAATAGCATCGCTTAAATTTACACTCATTGCCTTTTTTCCTATTTCATAAAAGCTTAACCAGCCCATTTTGAAGTGGGAATTTTCCAAAAATAGATCCTTGCTTAAAACCCATTTTCCAAGCACTGCGCCGTCATCTCCGATAAATTTATTACTAAATTTTGATATTACAAAACTTTCTTTATCCATAACTTATTATTTTATATTAATTTTGATAAAAAACTCTTTATAAGATTAAATTTGATACAATTTAACGAAATTTTAAAGGAAAAATATGGTTGAAATATCGCTTTTTCGTTTTGATAGAAAAATAGATTCAGAAAGTTATTATAAGCCTTATATTTATGAGGATTTTGAGTTTTTAACTTTAAGAGAGCTTTTACTAGACATTAAAAGAAATGATCCATACTTTAAATTTGGAAAAACTGAATTTGTAAAAATAAATGAAAAAATTGTAAATTTGGATGAAAATTTAGATGAAATTTTTAAAAAAACTGGCAATTTTATAAAAATCTCTGCACTTTGCCAAATTCGCTCTACAAAAGATTTGATAATTAATAATGATGATTTTATAAAAACCTATGATAAATTTAGTGAAATTTTAGGCCAAAACGATGAAAAAGAGTTTTTTTTAAAATTAGAGCCTTTGTTTTATTCAAGTAAAATAAGAGAATTTAAAGAGGATTTTTTAGGAAATTCGGCATTTGTTTTTTCAAACTATCTAATAGAAAAATTTCCTTGTAAAAAGGATGAAATTTTAAATTTAATCAAAAATGAAATAATCTATTATATAAAACCACAATTTTTACTAAAAGATCCTTTTAAAACCGATGAGATCATAAAAAATCTAGCTAAAATGTTAAATTTCAATTTCTCAAAAAAAGAGAATATGGTAAGCGATGAAGAGATAAAAAATGCAACAAAAAAAGTTGATTTTTCAAAATTTAATATTGCTGTGTATAATGATGAAAATTTGCAAAATTTGGTTAAAGTTGTAGCAAATTTAGTTAATTTTGAGCTTGAAAATGAAAATATCGGATATGATATTTTAAAATTTGATAAAAAAGTTGCTTTAAATTTGGCAGGTGAAATTTTATTTAACGCTTATGATAGTGGGGCTGATTTTTTACTAGTAAATGATAAAAGAGCTTTTTATATGTTTGACACACTTAGTAAAGAGCTTCAAAAAGCGCAAAATAGAAGTTTAAATAACTTCTATATACTAATGGCAGATGAGTTTTTATCACTTTTAAAAGGTGAAAATATAGAGTTTAAAAATCATAAATTAGAGGTAAAAATAATATGAAATTAAAAGATAAAGTCGCTATTATAACTGGTGCAACAAGTGGAATTGGTGCAAAAATATCTGAAACTTTTATAAAAAACGGAGCTAAAGTTTTAATCATAGCAAGACATAAAAACGAAGAGCTTATTAAAAATCTTGGGAAAAATGCAAAATTTTTTAGCGCTGATATAACAGATGAAAACAGTGTAAAAGAAATCTATAAATTTGCCATAAAAAGCTTTGGGAAAATTGATATTTTGGTAAACAATGCAGGAATTACAGGTCCGACAAAACCATCATTTGAACTTAGCTTTGATGAATGGAGCGAGGTAATAAACTTAAATATAAATGGTACTTTTTTAATGAGTAAATACGCACTTTTAGAAATGATCAAACAAAAAAGTGGCAATATAGTAAATATCGCCTCCGTTCTTGGAATGGTTGCAAGTGAGGCTTTTAGCGTATATAGCACAAGCAAAGGCGCGATAATAGCCATGACAAAACAAGATGCTTTAAGTGTGGCAAAGTTTAATGTAAGAGTTAATTCAATATCTCCTGGAACCATAAAAACTAATGCCGTGGCAAATTTAGAAAAACAAATCGGAAATGAGGCGTTTGATGAGATGTTTAACAAACCTCATCCACTCGGCGGTGTTGGAAGCGTAGAAGATGTGGCAAATGCAGCGTTATTTTTAGCAAGTGATGAAGCAAAGTGGATAACAGGAGCAAATTTAGTCGTTGATGGTGGATTTACAATAAAATGAGTTTATAATTACTATAAAAAAATTTGTTGTTTTTTATAGTTAAATTTCAAGCTGTTTTTTCAACGCTTTCTCTACTCATGGTTTACTCTTTAAATTAAGTTTTTTATCCAAGTCAATAAGAATAATGTCTAAAAAATATTTTCTTATTGCTAAATATTCATCAAGACTCATAACCAATATACTAGTTTTGTTTTCTCCATCATCTACAACAATATTGTCAAAAATCAAATCAGGTATGTCTTTGTCTCTTTTTAAATGCATCAATATACTAGGTAGAAAAAATAAAGAGATTATACCAATAAAAATTAAGATAAATAAATATAAATTTTCTATAAAAATTTGGATAAAAATCAAAGCAAAGCAAAACAAAACTATAAAAAAAGGTATATTTTGCTTAAAGTTTCCTAAATTATAGTTGTAAAATCCATAGAACATTTGTACCGTTTTTTTAATTTTAAGTTTGCTTGATATTTTTATCTCTTTTTGAAATGATTCTTTATAACATACTATTTTATCATTTTTAAATTCTATTATTTTGCCTTTATTTGGGTCGGTTGCAAGTCTACTAGCAAGAATAATGGCAGCAAAAAAATTAAATATTTTTCTATCCGTAGGAATATCAGCAATAAATAAACTAATAAAAACTAATACTAAAAAACAAAACCCACGAAAACTAGAAACATCTGGATTATGATTTTTTATAAAAAGCGGTTCTTTATCATAATCTCGCTTATTTGTAGAATTTGATGAGCTCTTATTTTTATTGAAATTTAAATCATTGTCTGAATTCTTAAAATTTTGTTTTGCGTTGTTTTGCAAATATGATTGATTATTTAAATTATCTTTCGAATTGGGTAAGTTGATATTTTTTAAATTTAAGTTTTGATTGTTTATAGTATTATTGTTGCATAAAGTTTGAGAATTTAAATTTTCTTTAGAATTTTGTTTTTGTTTGTGAAGCCTATCCAGCGCTTCTTTTATTTTTTTATACTTTTCATCATCCTGCATTTTTTGCAATCTCAACTGCCGTTAAAGAACTATTATTCTCATTGTTTGTTGTGTTATTGTTTTGCGTAGTATCACTCATACTATCTCCTTTTTAAATTTTATTATCAATGTTTGACTATAAGTCCAAATTTTAATCTAAACTAAAAAATCTCCTAAGTTTCTTTTTAAAAGTATCTTTTGGAATTTCTGTATCACTAAAATCATCGCTCCAAATTTCGTTTTTATCTTGAAACCAACCGTCATTTTGAATATGTGGGATAAATTTTGTTTTGTTTTCTATCTCAATATTTAGCGATTGAAAATATTGTAAAAGTTCGTTGTATTCTTTCGTTGAATAGACATTTACTAAAAGATAATTTCTATTTTTGCACCTAATGACAAAATTCTTTTTAAGTAGCCAAAGTGGTTCATTTGCTTTTTTTAGTTTGTAAAATTTATAAGGCAAGGCAAAAAGCATATACAAAATAAAATGTCTCATATAAAGCACTATTTTACCAATATGAACGCCTATGCTCGATTTTTTGTATAGCTCATAAGGTGTGAAATAATGAAATCTGCCGTAATTTGACTGCAATTCGCAAACCACGCAAAAATACACCTTTTCTAAATTTAATGCAGGGTTTGGAATAGTTTTGTTTTCGCTTATGTATTTATTTTTAGAAAATAAATCAGAAATTATATAATCTCTTGTGCTTGTGATTGATTGTTTTGTGAAAGAAAAGTAGCTTTTGTTTTGTTGTTTGTATTCTTTCATTGTTATGAAATTTTTTATAGAAACAAATACGAGATAGACAGCAATAAATAAACCAAATATATTTCTATTGGTAAAATTATCTGCAAAAATTACAATATAAGCAAAAAACAATAAGCCAAATAAGGACAAAAACCAAAATAGATAAAACAATGAAAACACCGAAAAATCACCTATTACAATCGGATTTTCATCATAATTTCGCAAATTTAATTTTTTAAAATTTGATTTGTTTTCTAAATTTTTATTAGAATTCTCTTTATTATCAGAGCTATTGCCTAAATTCACTCTATTTTTAGGTCTATTGTTTCTAAGATACTCTCTAAGTTTTTCTCTTTTTTCATCATCCAAATTTTAGCCTTTTATTACTCAACTAAATGCTATATTTTATCGTTTAAAAGCTTAAATTAATTTGTTTATTAAAATTTTCGTAAAAGATTATTTCAAGAAAAAACTTAATTTATAAATTTAGGCTAAAAAGCCTAAATTTATTTTAATATATTTTTAAAAAACTCTAAACTATCAAGTTTTTCCCATGGATAGTCTGGGTTTCCAACTTGTCCATGAGCTGCAACATTTGCGTATAAAAAAGTATCTTTACTAGGTTTATCAAGTCCAAATTTATCAGTTATCCACTTTGGAGTTAGAGGGAAATTCTCTAATACAAAATTTGATAAAATTTCATCGCTAACGCCTTTTACATGCGTTCCCATACAATCAACACTAACTGAAACTGGTCTTGCCACACCAATAGCATAGCTTAACTGAACAATGCATTTTTTAGCCAAATTTGCAGCAACTATATGCTTTGCGATCCATCTTGCAGCATAAAGTCCACTTCTATCAACTTTTGTATAGTCTTTACTAGACTGTGCTCCACCACCAATTGGCGAATATCCACCAAAACTATCAACTATAAGTTTTCTACCGGTTAGTCCGCTATCATGAAGGCTTGAATGATTTACATATCTACCTGTTGGATTTATATAAATTATAGTTTCATCTTTATTAAAAAGCTCTTTTGGAAGTCCTGCTTCATCGATCAAACCGCTTATTAACTCCCTAACTTTTTCAATACTCATGCTCTCAACACACGGAGCTGAAACAACGATAGTATGTATCTTTAAAGGCTTGCAGTTTTCAAAATTATCTTTTGAGCCGTAATCAAGCGTTACTTGAGTTTTGATATCAACTCCAAGCTCATGAGGATGAGCTTTTGCATATTCATAAACTTTATCGCATAAAAGTCTAGCATAAGTGATAGCCGCTGGCATAAATTCTTTTGTTTCATTGCTTGCAAAACCAAACATTATACCTTGATCTCCAGCTCCTATTTCACCTGAGCTTTGATCAACTCCGGTACTTATATCAGGACTTTGTTCGTTTAAAAATACATGAACTTCGATATCATCTAGGTGAAGACACTGCTCTTTTGTAAAGTGTGGATTTGCACTATAACCTATGTTTAAAAGTGCATTTTTTACAATATTTTCATAATCACTTTGACTAAATTTTATTTTTGATTTGACTTCACCGCCTATTACTATATGGTTTCCTGCAACGAAAACCTCACTTGCAAGTCTTGCATCTTTATCTTTTCCTAAAACCTCATCTACAATGCTATCAGCTATAATATCAGCGCATTTATCAGGATGACCAGGACTTACAACTTCTGATGTAAATAAATACATAAATCTCCTTAAAAGAAATAATTTCAAATTCTAGCTTTTATTTTTTAAATTATGGTAAATTTGGCAAATTTATCTAGTTTTGTTTTATTTTAAAACTCAAATTTCAACCTCAAACTCAGTTTTGCTTTTAATTTCAAGTATCTTTAAATTTTTACAAAAGTTAGCTCCAACATCCATACTATAAACATTATTAGGTCGTTTGTGGATTTGATTTATTACGCTTGGTGTGTGTCCGTGATAGATTTCCTTACCAGTAGTATTATAATCCCAAAAACTCTCCCTACTCCAAAGCACAAAATCCTCATTTTGTTCAACAACTCGCCCATCATATCCAGCATGAACAAAAATATAGCTTTGTGAGATTAAAATATGAGGCATTTTCTCAAGCCACTCTTTTAGCCATTTTAAGCTTTCTTCGCCATCTAATCCATGCCAAACACTTTTAAATTTAGGATATTTTCTAAAAGATAACTCTGTATTTTTACCACCGCTTAATCTCCAAATTCTTTTTATTGCTATATCATTACAAAATCCACCTTTATACATCATAATTTCATGATTTCCAAGGATATGTTTTATTGTATATCCATTTTCCATAAGCTCTTTATATTTATAGTATAAATCAGCAGTTTTATTGCCTCTATCGCAACTATCACCTAAAATCACAATTAAATCATCTTTTGTAAATTTTATCTTTTCAAGCATTTTAATAAACAAATCATAATTTCCATGAAGATCTCCAAAAACATAAATTTTATCAAATATATTCTCATCGAAATTTTCTATTTTTAGCACATTTCTTCCTTTATAATTTTTATTATTTTTTATGTTTTATTAAAAATTTTAAATGCAATTGTCGTTATGCTTTAAAGTCATATTTTAACAAAACTATGATAAAATACAACATTATTTATTTTGGAAAAACTATGGATTTTAAAAATTTAGAAAAAGATTTATTGATTTTTTTAGACAAAAACCTAAAAGCCACAGGTAGAAAAAATTTTATTTTAGGAGTTAGTGGCGGGCTTGATTCAGCTGTTGTTTCTGTGCTTTGTAAAAAGGTAGCTCCAACATATGCAAAAATAATGCCCACAAACTCATCAAATCAAGCAAATTTAGATGATGCGATAAATCACTGCAAAAAATTTGATATAAACTATGAAATTTGCCCAATTGACAAACTAATAAAAACTTATGAAAAAATCTTTTTAAATAAAAAAATCTCTACTCATAGAATTGGAAATTTATCTGCTAGAATTAGAATGATGGTTTTATATGATCTTAGCGAAGAACTTGATGCTGTCGTTGTAGGAACTTCAAATTTAAGTGAGTTAATGCTTGGATATGGAACTATTTTTGGTGATTTGGCATGTGCATTTAATCCTATTGGAGAAATTTTTAAAACTGAAATTTTTGAATTTGCCAAATTTTTAAAGATAGATGAAAAAATCATTTCTAAAAAACCATCAGCTGATCTTTTTGAAGGTCAAAGTGATGAACAAGATCTTGGGTATGATTATGAAACTTTGGATAAAGTACTTAAAAAAATTTATGATGATGGATTAAGCTTTAAAGAACTTTGTGAGATTTTTGATGAGAGTTTAGTTAAATTTATAACTTCTAAAATAGAGCAAAATAGCTTTAAAAGGCGTATGCCAAAAATTGCAAATATAAGGAAAAGTAGTGCAAATACCATTTTTTAGACCACAAATTACAGATGATGAAAAAAGTAGTATAAATCAAATCTTAGATGATCCAACATTTGATGCGGTACTAAGTTTTGAAAATGAAGTTAAAAATTTTTTTAACTCCAAATACGCTATTTCTACAAACAACGGCACAACCGCTCAACGCCTTGCTTTAAGAGCTATGGACATAAAAAGAGCAGATAAAATAATTTGCTCTGTAAATTCATTCCCAGGCACAGCTGAAGTTATAAGACATTTTGATGCAGAGCCAATTTTTACAGATATTAATGAATCTGATTTTAATATGAATATTGAAAGCTTAGAAGCTGTTTTGCAAAAACACAATCATAAAAAATTAAAAGCTATTTTTGTATCTCATATCGCAGGTCAAAGTGCTGATTTAAATAGTATTTATGAACTTGCTAAAAAATTTGATTTAAAAGTCATAGATGATGCAAGTAACGGCGTAGGAGCTATGTATAATAATGCAAAAATAGGCTCTATAAATGACTCATTTATCTCAACTTTTCAGCTAAATCCACAATTTAAAAAAGCAGTTGCAACAGCTGGATTTTTCACAACAAATGATGAAAAAATTGCTTCAAAAGCAAAACTTATAAGAAATCATGCAATAGTTACAAATACTCAAAAAGATGGAAGTTTGGATTATATTTATGATGTTGTTGATATTGGTGAAAAGTATGATTTAAGTGGAGTTTGCGCAGCTTTTGCCTCATCTTGGTTTAAAAAAATACCAAATTTCATAAAAAGGCGAAAAGAAATAGCTCAAATTTATAACGAAGAGCTTAAAAACTGCCCTCATGTAACTACTCCAGTAGCAAAAAAAGATCACATTTATACTCAATACATCATAAAAATAGATAGAAATAGAGATGATTTTGCAAGAAAACTAAAAGAAGTCGGAGTAAATGTCTCACTTCATTATATTCCACTTTATTTACTTTCATACTATAAACAAAAATACGGACATAAAGTAAATGACTTTCCAATAGCTTTAAAAACTTATCAACAAATTTTATCTTTACCAATTTATGCTGATTTAAGTGATGAAGAGGCACATTATGTCTGCGAAAAAGTAAAATTTGTAGCAAGCAAACATGTCTAAAAAAAATTTTCACAACTGGGTAAACAAATACTTTTACTCACCAAATTTTTGGCAAAAATTCATTGCAAAACTACTGCTTCCACTAAGCTATATTTATGCTTTTATAGTAATTATTAAAAAAATTTTAAGCAAAGAAAAAGATCTAAATATAAAAATAATAAGTGTTGGAAATTTAATAATTGGAGGAAGTGGAAAAACCCCATTAACGCTTGCACTTTATAAACATTTTAGTAAAAATTATAAAACATTTATAATTTTAAGAGGATATAAAAGATCTTCTAAAGGCTTAGTTGAAGTTTGCATTGATAATAAAATTTTAGTTGATGTAAAACAAAGTGGTGATGAGGCTATGGAATATGCACTAAATAGCGCAAATGTAATAGTTAGCGAAAATAGGATAAATGCAATACAAAAAGCTAAAAGCTTAGGAGCAAATTTAATTATTCTAGATGATGGGTTTTCTAAATTTAATATTAAGAAATTTAATATTTTACTAAAACCACCGATTAGACCATATTTTAACTTTGCTTTACCAAGTGGAGCTTATAGATATCCACTGTTTTTTTATAAATTTGGAGACTTTATAGTAGAAAATAGCGAAAACAAAAAGCGCTCTTTTATAGAAAATGAAACTAAAAATATGGTTTTAGTAACCGCAATTGCAAATCCGAAGCGCTTAAAAGAGCATTTTAATAAATGTATTGGAAAAGAATTTTTCCCAGATCATCATGCTTTTACAAAAGATGAACTTTCTCAAATTTTAGAAAAATATAATGCAACTTCACTTCTAGTGACAATGAAAGATTATGTTAAAATCAAAGATTTTGGTTTGCCAACTTCAATTATAAAACTTGAAATTTCGCTTAGTCAAACTCTTATAAAAGCTATTTCAAATTACATAAAGTAAGAATATGCTAAAATAAGATAAATTTTTAAAGGAGAAAAAATGGTAATTTTGCAAGTATTGTTTGATTATAAAGGCGGTTTTGGCGATGAGATGTATAAAGAGTGTAAAGATTTAGCAAATTCAATAAATCAAGAAAAAGGCTTTTTATGGAAAATTTGGACAGAAAACAAAGACGATAAAAAAGCTGGTGGAATATATGCATTTGATAATGAAGAAAATGCTAAAAACTATATCACAATGCATAAAAAAAGACTTTCTGATTTTGGTGTGGCGTCAAATTTCACTTACGAAATTTTAAACACAAACGATGAATTAAGTCAAATTACAAATTTTAAAACAAAATAATGCAAAAAAAATTAAAAATGGCAAAGTCAAGAACAGCTGAGATAATCCTCTCAGCTTTGCCATACATAAGAAAATTCAAAGATAAAATCTTTGTTGTAAAATACGGTGGCTCGGCTCAAATAGATGAAGGGCTTAAAAGTGATTTTGCAAAAGATATAGTGCTAATGAGTATGGTTGGCGTAAGGGTTATAGTAGTTCATGGCGGTGGAAAAAGGATAAACTACTATCTTGATAAGCTTGGAATAAAAAGCGAGTTTAAAGATGGTCTTAGAGTTACAACAAAAGAGTCTATTGATGTCGTTGAAATGGTACTAAGCGGTCTAATAAATAAAGAAATAACTGCACTTTTAAATGAAAATGGTGCAAAAGCAATTGGACTTAGTGGGAAAGATTCGCACCTGCTTAGCTCAAAACCACTTAAAAATGGAGCTTATGGCTTTGTTGGAGAGATAAATAGTGTAAATAAAAATATGCTTGATTATATTTTAGATGGTGGATATATACCTGTTATCGCGCCAATTTCAGTTGGTGAAAATTCACAAAGCTATAATGTAAATGCCGATCTTTGCGCAAGTAGTATCGCAAAATGCATAAAAGCTGATAAGGTTATTTTTCTAACAGACACAAAAGGCGTTTTAGATAAAAATGGTGAATTAATAAGCACTTTAAATAGCGATGAAATTCAAAATCTTAAAAATGATGGCACGATAAGTGGAGGCATGATACCAAAAATAGATGCTTGTTTGGAGTGTGTAAAAAATGGTGTAAATGGAGCTCACATCATAGACGGCAGAATTTCTCACTCAATTTTACTTGAAATTTTTACAGATACTGGCATAGGAACTTTGGTAAAATGATAGTTTTAACAACAGTTTCATCTAAAAAAGAAGCCATTTTCATAGCAAAAAAACTTCTTGATAAAAAAGCAGCGGCTTGTGTTAATTTTTATAAGATAAAAAGCCTTTATTTTTGGAAAGAAAAACTTCATAAAGAAAAAGAATTTCAACTTATCATAAAAACAAATAACTATAAAAAAGTAAAAAAAATTCTTTTAAAACACCATTCTTACGATACACCTGAGATAATATCTCTAAAATTTAATAAAGTATATAAAAAATATAAAAAATGGATTAAAAATAGCATAAAAGGATAAAAATGAATTTAACCTCCACAAGAGATAAAACCCAAAGTGTTGCTTTAAGTTATGCACTTTTAAACCCGAGTGCAAATTTTGGTGGACTTTTTGTTCCCAAAAATTTTCCTAAATTTGATGATGAATTTTTTAAAAAAGCAGTTCATTTAAGCTATAAAGAGCTTGCACTTGAGATAATTAATAGTTTTGATTTTAATATAGATGAAGAAATTTTTAAACTTGCTTTAAATTCTTATGATAAATTTGATGATAAAAACATTCCATTAAAAATAGAAAAAATTAGCGAAAACCTATATATAAATGAGCTGTATCATGGACCTACAAGAGCATTTAAAGATATGGCTTTACAACCTTTTGGCATAATCATAGATGAGCTTGCAAAAAAAGATAATAAAAACTATTTAATAATTTGTGCAACAAGTGGTGACACTGGACCAGCCACTTTAAAAGCTTTTGAAAACTCAAAAAATGTAAAGGTAGTTTGCCTTTATCCATATGAAGGAACAAGCGAAGTTCAAAGACTACAAATGGTAACTTCAAATGATAGAAATTTAAAAGTTATCGGAATAAAAGGAAATTTTGATGATGCACAAAAAGCTCTTAAAACTTTACTTGGCGATGAGGATTTTAAAAACACATTAAAAAAAGAAAATTTATTTTTAAGTGCTGCAAATTCTGTAAATTTTGGTCGTATTTTATTTCAAATTATTTATCATTTTTACGATTATGTAAATTTTCTTAAAAACGGCATTTTAAAAGGTAACGAAACATTTGACATCATAGTTCCAAGTGGTAATTTTGGAAATGCTTTAGGAGCGTATTATGCTAAAAAAATGGGGGCAAAAATTGGTGTTATAAAAATAGCTTCTAATCAAAACAATGTTTTGACAAATCTTTTTAATAATGGAATTTATGATATAAAAAATAAAAGCTTAATTAAAACAATAAGCCCTGCAATGGATATTTTAGTCTCATCAAATGTTGAGAGGCTTTTATTTGATAAATTTGGAGATATCAAAACAAAAGAATTAATGCAAAATTTAAAAGATAATAAAAGCTATAAAATACCTAAAATAGAAGGTTTTGAGGCGAAATTTTGCACTGATAAGGAGTGCATAAATTTTATAAAAGAAATTAGTAAAAAAGGAAAATTAATAGATCCACACACTGCAACTTGTTTTAAATTTACACCAGTTAAAAAACCAACTGTTATAACATCAACTGCTCATTGGGTGAAATTTACACCATCAATGATAAAAGCTATTAAAAACGGTGAAGTAAAAGATGAAAAAAATGATATGCTAAATTTAGCAAAAGAGTTTAATGATAAAGTTCCAAATGAAATTTTATCTCTTTTTAGCAATGAAGAAAAGCATAAAAAAATAGTCGAAAAAGAAGAGATTAAAAATACAATAATAGAGTGGATAAAAAAATGATAGTAATCCCTGCAAGACTTAAATCAACTCGTTTTAAAGATAAGATTTTAGCTGATATTGGCGGAGTTCCAATGTTTATAAAAACTGCACAAAATGCTAAAAAAGTTGATGATGTATTAATAGCAGTTGATGAAAAAAGTATTTTAAATATCGCTTTAAATCACGGCTTTAAGGCTGTTTTAACCTCTACATCACACAATAGTGGAACAGATAGAATTAATGAAGCTGTTTTAAAAATAGGTTTAAAAGATGATGAGATTATCATCAACCTACAAGGCGATGAGCCGTTTTTTGAAACTGAAAATTTAGCTAAATTTAAAGAATTTGCAAATATTGCCATAATAAAAAAAGGTTATTTTATGGCAAGTGCGTATAAAAAAATAAGTCAAAGCGATGCAAACAATCCAAATTTAGTAAAAGTTGTTTGCGATAACTTAAATAATGCAATCTATTTTTCAAGGGCAAAAATTCCATATCCAAGAGAAAGTTTTAATGGCTATAGAGGACATATTGGAATTTATGCTTATAGCGTAAAAAGCTTAAATGAGTTTTGTGATTTTGATGAAAGCATTTTAGAAAACACAGAAAAACTTGAGCAACTTCGCGCTTTATCAAATGGTAAAAAAATCGCAATGTGCGAGCTTGTTACTGAAAGCATTGGAATTGATACGAAAGAAGATTTGGAATTGGCACTTAAAAAATTTAAAAGCCAAATTTAGCTATTTCTAGATACAGTTTTATGATATATTAAGGAGAAAGAAGTGAAAAAGATTTTAACAATTTTAACTTTTTTTACATTTATTTTAATTGGATGTGGTGGTTCAAGTGCAGAAAAAACAGCTGTTGATTTTACACAAAAACTTTATACAAGCAACACAAAAACAGTTGTTGATATGCTTTATTTAGGTGATGAAAAACCAACAAAAGCGGATATGGACTTTGTATTTCAAAAAATTGATTCTGTTTTAGAGCAAAATAAAGCAAAAGCAAAAAAAAGAGGAGGATTTAAAAAAGCTGATGTTATAAAAAAAGACATTGATGGAAATACTGCCAGCATTAGAGTCCAAACCACATTTAAAGATGGCTCAACCCAAGCTGACACGATGGATCTTATAAAAATCAATAATAAGTGGAAGATAAGATTATAAAGAAAATATTTCCTTTTTTATTAATATTTTTTATATTAGTAGGTTTTTTTACATATAAAAACACCAAACTAAAAAGTCCTAATTTTAGCTACATCCCTGAGTTTAAGCTTGGGGATCTTATATTTAGACATGGAAACACAATGGATAGTTTTCTAATAACAAAAGCAAGCGATTTTAAATACTCACATGTGGGAGTTATATTATCACTAAATCCTACAAAAGTTATACATTCTCTACCAGATGATTATAAAAATAAAAATGGTGTTATTATAGAAAATTTAGATGATTTTTTAGAAAATGCTACTGATTTTGGCGTAGCAAGAGTTAAATTTTTAGACAAAAATAACACTTTAATTTTTCTAAATAATTTAAAATTAAAACTTGGAAATAAGTTTTCACTTGATAAAAATGGACTTTACTGCACAACATTTATAGTAAATGAGCTTAATAAATTTAAAGAAATGAATCTTTCATATACAAAGGTAAATTTACCACTACTAGAAAAAGAGTATCTTTTTCCAAAAGCAATATGGAATGATGAAAATATAGAAATAATCTATGAAAATTAGACCTTTAAAAATATAGAAATATTTTATAAAACTAGATTTTATTTATGTCTTAAAAGATCAATTAGACTTTTTTTAGGATCTTTTCCATCTATTGTTAGTGCAACTTCTCTTGCAATTGGTGTATATATATTATGCAAATTTGCTAGTTTTAAAATAGCCTTTGAGGTTAAAATCCCCTCAGCAACTTCGCCCAATTCTTCCAAAATTTCATCTATTTTTTTACCTTGTGCCAAACCAAAGCCTACTCTATAGTTTCTTGATAAATTGCTTGATGCAGTTAAAAACAGATCCCCTGCACCACTAAGCCCTAAAAAAGTTTCATCTTTTGCACCAAAAAATTTACCAAACCTTGCTATTTCTACAAGACCACGAGAAATTAGACTAGCTCTTGCATTGTTGCCTAAATTTAGCCCATCGCATGCTCCACTTGCTATTGCAATGACATTTTTATATGCACCGCAAACTTCAGCTCCTATAACATCATCTGATAAGTAAGCTTTAATATAATATGGAAAAAATGAGCAAAACTCTTTTGCTAAGTTATCGTTTTTAGAACTAACTACAACAGCACAAGGAAGTTTTTTTAAAACCTCGCTTGAAAATGACGGCCCTGAAAGAGTTGCTAAACTATCCTCACCAACAAATTTAGCAAAAATTTCATGTAAAAACTCTCCACTTTTGGCATTTATCCCTTTTGAGGCGACTAAAATTTTTTGGTTATTATAAACAAAATTTTTCTCAAGCCAAGACTTAGTTATTTGAGATGAAAGACTAAAAACTAAATATTCACATTTTAAAGCTTCTTCTAAACCAACAAAGTTAGGTATGTCTTTTTTAGTTCTTGAAGTTATAACGCATTCATTTTGAAAGCTAAAAGCATCAAAAAGCGCACTTCCCCATTTTCCAGCTCCAATAACTGCTATCTTAGCCATAAACAAACCTTAAAGTTTAGCTTTTAAAAGCTCGTTTACTTTTGCAGGATTAAACGCACCTTTTCCGGCCTTCATAACTTGTCCTACAAAAAATCCAAAAAGTTTATCTTTTCCACTTTTGTATTCAGCAACCTTATCACCATTTTTAGATAATACTTCGTCTATAACTGCTAAAATTGAAGCATCATCGCTAATTTGCTTTAAGCCAAGCTTATCGATAATATCATTAACTTTTGCATTGTTTTCCATCATATTATCAAGCACATCTTTTGCTGCTTTTTGAGATATAGTATTATCCTCAATTCTTTTTAAAAGTTCACTCATTCTTAAACTATCAACTGGGCTTGTTTCTATAGTTAAACCATTTTTAAGTCTTCCTAAAAGCTCAACTGTAAGCCAAGTAACACAAAGCTTTGGATCGTGTCCTTTAGAGATCAAATCTTCAAAATAAACAGCCATGGCATAGTCATCAATAATAACTTTTGCATCACTTTCTTTTATATCAAGCTTTTCAACATATCTTTTAAGCTTTGCACTAGGAAGCTCAGGTATATTAGTAGCTTCTTTCATCATTTCATCACTTATATGAACAGGAAGCAAATCAGGATCTGGGAAATAGCGGTATTCTGCACTATCTTCTTTGCTTCTCATTGATCTAGTTGTCAAATTAGTTGTATCAAAAAGCCTTGTTTCTTGAACAACTTCACTTTCATATTTGCCATCTTCATAAGCTGCAATTTGGCGATCTACCTCATACTCAATTGCTTTTTGTATAAATCTAAATGAGTTTAAATTTTTTATCTCAACTCTTGTGCCGTATTTACTCTCACCTTTTGGACGAATACTAACATTAACATCGCATCTAAAGCTTCCTTCTTGCATATTTGCATCACTTATATTAATAAACCTTAAAATTGAGTGAAGTTTTTTAAGATATGCAACTGCTTCATCACTACTTCTTAAATCAGGCTCGCTAACGATTTCTAAAAGCGGAGTTCCAGCTCTATTTAAATCAACCAAACTTCTATCTTTTTCGTGGTTGTTTTTACCAGCATCTTCTTCTAAGTGTGCTCTTGTAATGCCTATTCGCTTATTGCTTACTTCATCTGTGTCTATATATAACTCTCCATGCTCAACAATAGGAATAGTAAATTGAGAAATTTGATAGGCTTTTGGAAGATCTGGATAAAAATAGTTTTTTCTATCAAAAACAGAGTTTTGATTAATCTTTGCATTTACAGCTGTTCCAAAACTAATTGCCTTTTTAACAGCTTCTTTATTTAAAACTGGCAAAGCTCCAGGAAGCGCTAAGCAAACTGGACAAACATGAGTGTTTTGTTTATCTCCAAAACTTGTAGAGCAAGAACAAAAAATCTTACTTTTTGTATTTAACTGACAATGAACTTCTAAACCGATAACTGTTTCAAATACCATATAATAATCCTTATAAAATTTCTAATTCGTTATTTTACTATAAAAAGTTTTTAAATTTGATAAAGTTTTGTAATAAAAAGAATAAAAAAGCAAATTTAGCCCAATTTTGAGCTAAATTTTAATAATTTAATTTTAATGTTCGTCGATTACAACAGCACCTGCTAAATAAACATAACTTAAAACAACGAAAATAAATGTTTGAAGTATAGCCATAAAAGTTAAAAGCGCATAAGGAATCATCGGAACAAACCAAGGTGCAAGTGTAAGCATAACCAATAAGAATAAATCATCACCTTTTATATTTCCAAACAAACGAAATGACAAAGAAACAACTCTTGAAAGGTGAGAAACTATTTCTATTACAAATATAAATGGAGCCATGACTTTTATTGGACCACAAAAACTTTTCATATATCCAAAAAATCCATTTATTTTAACACCTTGATAGTGATAATAAAGAAAAACACAAGTTGTAAGAGCTAAGGTTAGATTTAAACTAGCTGTTGGTGCCTCAAAACCAGGAACCATACCAACAATGTTTGCAGTAAAAATAACAAGGCCTAAAGTTCCAACAAGTGGTAAATATCTTCTTGCTAACTCATAACTTCCCATTGCATCTTTTCCAATAGAAATAATGCCGTTTATATAAGCTTCAAAAATATTTTGAGCACCATAAGGCACAAGTTGAAGTGAGTTTGTCGCCATTCTAGCAAGTAAAACAACAATAGCAACTATAAGCAAAAAGTGAAATACATAAATAAAAGTATGATTATAAGTAATCAAACTACCAGCAAATAAAAATATATCTTTTAGCATTCTAACCCCATAAATAAAAATTAATAAGCTATTCTACACTATTTTTGGTTAAACAATATTTAAATTTTACTTTTTATTTTACAATATCATATAAAATTTTTAAAATTGTCGCACAAACCATGATTAAAAACAGAGTTTTTATAAATTTTACATCTTTTTTAATCACCATATTTGAACCCATATATCCGCCTATCATCTGCCCAACACCCATTAAAAGCCCAATAAGCCATAAAATATGCCCGCCAAATATAAATACTATTAAAGCCACAATATTTGAAGTAAAGTTTAAAATTTTTGTGTTTGCGACAGCTTGTTTCATCGATAGTCCTAAAACACCAAGAAATGCAAAAGTCCAAAAACTACCAGTTCCAGGTCCTAAAAATCCATCATAAAATCCTATCAAAAGCCCAAAAATAATAAAAAACGCATTTTTACTCATCTTTGCTTCTTTCTGGGTTTCGCCTAAATTTGGTGAAAAAATGGTATAAATCACAACAAAAATAAGTAAAATAGGAATTATATAATTTAAAAATTTTGGATCTATAAAAAGCACACTTATAGTTCCTGTGCAAGCACCAATAAGCGTAAAAATAATACCTATAAAAATCTCTTTAAAATTTATAAAACCTTTTCTAGTAAAATTTACAGTTGCTGAAAGTGTCCCAAAACATCCTTGAAGTTTATTTGTAGCAAGTGCTGCGTGAGGTGGTACCCCAACTGCCATAAGTGCGGGCAAACAAATAAGTCCTCCACCACCAGCAATTGCATCAATAAAACCGCCAATAAAAGCAACTCCAACTAAAATTAAAATTTGCCAAATTTCAAACTCCATCTTTTTCTCCCGTTAAATATCTTTTAAAATTTCATCTATTTCACCACTTTGACCAAGCCTATAAAGTCCAAAATCATACTTTATGGGATCATTTTTATCAAATTCTCTAAGTTTATTAGTTAATTCTAAAACTGCTTCAAAATCATAAGTTTTTCTACTCATTAAACCTAATTTTAAAGAAACTCTGTGAGTGTGAACATCAAGCGGCATTAATAAATCTTTTTTATCAATACTTTTAAAAAGCCCCAAATCAATGTCTTTATCTCTTACCATCCATCTTAAAAACATATTGTATCTTTTATAAGGGGATTTTGGTTTTTTATCAAAGTTTTTACCAAAGAAAAACTCATAACCATCGCTTCTATAATTGTTTAGTGAATAAATTGTAGAAATTAAATTATTAATACCATAAGCTAAATTTTCGCCTTTTTCAAAGCCTTTTTTTATCAAATTTTCTATATTTTCATCATTTTTAAGTCGCTTTATAGTTATAAATATCTCGGCAACATCGCGTGAGTTTTGAAACCTATATTTTTTATTTTTATAGAAATTTCTTATTTCATTGTCGTTTTCGTTTAAAAGTTCAAAATTTAAAGAATTTAAAAATTTAACTATCAATCTAGCATTTCCATAAGCAAATAAAGCACTAATTAATGCGATATTTGGCTCTTTAAACTTAGCAGCAACCCAAAGTGGATCTGGATTCGCATATAAATTTTCGTTACAATTTTTAATATCAGCGTGATAATCAAGTAAGGTTTTAAGATTTTGCATTAAATTTCTTTTTTAAAATAAGTCATGCTTGTTTTTCCAAATTTTTTTGATTTAAAAAGTTTAAATTTGCCTATTGTTTCATCAAATTTAACATCGCTATTGTGCTCAATCGCCACTAAAAAAGCATTGTAATTAGATAAATTTTTTATTGTTTCATACACTTTTTTATAAATATCATCATAGCCATCTCTTATGTCAAATGGTGGATCAAAATAGATTATAAACTCATCATTATTTTCTTTTAAAAGAGCTTGCAAGCCGTTAAAACAATCACTGTTAATTGCGATTAAATCACTACTTATACCTTTAAAATTTGATTTTAAAATTTCAAATGCAGCCTTATCTTTTTCAAAACCATAGCATTTTTTCGCACCATTGCTTAACGCCTCAGCCGCCATTACGCCACTTCCTGCAAACATCTCTATAAATACTTTATCTGCAAACTCAAATCTAAAAGTATCAAAAAAAGAGCTTTTAACCAAGCTTTTTGTACTCCTAGTTGTTGTCTTTGAAGGAATTAAGAGTTTTTTTCCTTTAAATTTTCCGCTGTTTATCTGAGTAAATAATTTATTCATAATGCTCTTTTACCAATTTTATTAATTTTGACTTAAACTCATCTACAAGTAGAGATATTTTATCTTCTAAATTTTCTTTTAAATTGCTATCTTTAACAATAAAATCAAACTCTTCAAGTGCATACAAAAGATCTTTTTTACTAAAAGGAAGAGTAAGATATGGTGAATCATCTCCTATATAAAAAACTCTTTTATTGCTTTTTTTGTTTATATCACTTAGGATAAAATCAGCCTCTTCTTCATTTACCAAATAATCTTTTAAAAAAATTTCTAAAGTCTTTTGCATAATCAAACATTCACAATTAATCGCAATTTTCACTTTTAATATCCTTTGCTAAACTCTATCATTTTAAATTTTTCACCCATTTCAATAATCAGTCTTTTAAGCTGCAAAACACCATTTTTATAGGCATTTTCACCAGCATTTTTAAGTAGAGTTTCTAAAATTTCATCTGCTTTAAAATTTATTAACGCCTTGCTTTGAGAGCAAAAATTCTCAAATTTCACATCTTTAAATTTCAAAAACTCATCTTTAATATTTTTAAAAACAACATTATAAGTAATATCACTTTTTTGATAAAATTCTTTTAAATTTTTAATATCAAAAAAATTATAAACTTGATGTTTTGAAAAAACCCTTAAAGTAAAATCATTTCTTGGTGCAAAATCACCATAATCAAAACTTAAAAATCTAAATTTTTTTGAACTTTGATAAATTTTTAATAAAAATTTATCCAATCCCAAAACAACTTCGCCTTTTTTAATGCCTTGTTTTTTAGCTAAATCCACAATTTCTTTTGAAGCCGTTTTAAATATAGGTTTAAAATTTTCAATAAACAGCATCTTTTCATTATCCACAACTTCACATTTAAAAGTATCAAAAAGCTCATTTGATATAAAAAAAGCATTTTTAAACTTAGCTTCTTTAAGGTTTGAAAGATGGTTTAGTTTTACTTCTTTTCCTATTTTATTTTCAAAATTTGTTTTTTGAATTTTTCTTAAATTTTCAAATGGCTCAACTATGAAAAATTCAAAATTTTTAAGTTTTGTTTTATCAAAAGTATAAATTCCTTGGATTATATCACAAATCAAATGCCCTTCGTTTGCGCCTATTTCAACTATTTCAAAGTTTTTATTAAAACTCATTATATATTTTGCAATACAAATTCCAAAAAAAGAACCCACGCTTACTGAGGTATAAAAATCGCCTTTTTTGCCAATTTTTATACCTTTTTGATAATATCCATCTTTTCTAAAAAGCCAGCTGTCGATAAATTCACTAAATTTCATCTAGTTTATAAACATTTTAAAGATGTTTTAAATCTTTTAAAGCCCTCTTTGATTTCATCTTTATCTATATTTAAAGGTGGTAAAAATCTAAGTATATTTGTGCCTGATTTTAGTATCAAAAGTCCATTTTCAAGGCATTTTTTATAAATAATATCTAAATTTTTACTATCTTTTAAAACAAGTCCTTGCATAAGACCAAGTCCGGTTCTTTTTTCAAATATTAATGGATAATCTTTGATTATTTCATCTAAATGTTTTTGAAAATTTTTAATATTTTTATCAAGATCACCACTTTTTTTAAGTTTTACAAGTTCATTAAGCGTTGTAAGTGCGACATTTGTTACTAAATGATTTCCACCAAAAGTACTTCCATGATCTCCAAATGTAAAAATATCTTCTTTGCTTACGCAAGCTCCTATTGGAACACCACCACCAAGTCCTTTGGCAAATGTTATGATATCTGGTTTGATACCATACTCTTTAGAGGCTACAAACTCACCAGTTCTATATACACCGCACTGAACCTCATCTGTTATTAAAAGTAAATTTCTTTGCTTTAAAACTTCGCTTAGCTTTGCAACACTATCTTTATCAAGAGCTTTTACACCACCCTCACCTTGAACAAGCTCTATAATAACAGCTACAGTTTTTTCATTAATGTTTTCTATAATCTCATCAATTGAGTCAAAAAACTTAAATCCATCAGGATATGGTGCAAAATCTTTGGGATGAAATTTATCCTGCCCAGTTAGCTTTAAAGTTGCAATTGTTCGGCCGTGAAATGAGTTTTTTAAAGATAAAATTTCATATTTTTTTTCTTTAAAATTTTGGGTGCCGTATTTTCTAGCAAGTTTTATCGCACACTCATTTGCCTCAGCACCTGAGTTGCAAAAAAACGCGTATGTTTTATAGCCTAGTAATTTTGATATTTTTTTAGCAAGTTTTTCTTGCGTTTCATTTTTATATAAATTTGAAGTATGAAGTATTTTTTTACTTTGTTTATTTATAGTTTTTAAAATTTTATCATTTGCATGACCTAAAGAACACACTCCAATTCCAGCTGCAAAATCAATATAATCTTTACCGTTTTTATCTATTAAAACAGAATTTTTCCCCTCTGTAAAAACTATATCTTCTTTTTTATAATTACTCATTAAATAGCTCATTTTTCCTCCTCAATTTTTGGTAATCTCCAATTTTTCTTATGTGCAATCATCCTAAAAGCTACACCAAAAGCAAAAAGTATCATTATAAAAAACATATTGTTTAACCCAACTAAATCCATAAAATAATAAATTAGTCCAGTTACTATACAAACTGTTCCATAAAACCCTGTTTTCATAAACCATGGAACTTCATTATACAACATATCTCTAAAAATTCCTCCGCCAACGCCATTTGCAAGGGCTATTAATAAAACTCCAAATATATTGTATCCATACTCTAACGCAACCATTGAGCCAACAATTGAAAAGCTAACTATATCTATAGCATCACTCATAACAAAAAGTGTGCTTTTATCAAGACTTTCTCTTTTTGTATGAATTTTAAAAGCCATAGCAAATAAAATCACCACCAAAACAATACTTATAGGCATATAGTGAGTAAAAGAATAAACATCTCTACCAACTAAAACATCTCTTAAAATTCCACCACTCAAAGCAGTTAAAAACGCAGCCATAAAAATGCCAAGTAAATCACACTCTTTTTTAACTCCATATAAATAACCACTAAGTGCTGCTGATGCAATGCCAATATATTCAGTTAGAAGTAAAGCGGTCAATGTTTTCCTAGTTTTAAAATTTAAAAGATATTTTACACTAAGCTTATAAAACTTAGTTTAAATTTTAAAATTCAAGTATAAATTTAGTTTTATTACCGTCTGCTTTGCATGAAATTTGTGAAGAAAATGTTAATTTAATAAGCTTTACCTATCAAATAGTGCATAATTTATAGCTTCTATAAATTTTAAAGGCTCAACACTATTTGCATTTACCATTATTCCAAAATGAAGATGAGGTCCACTTACCCTTCCCGTTGCACCACTAAGTCCGATAACTTCGCCTTTTTTAACTAAATTTCCAACCTCTACATTAATTTTACTTAAATGATAATATTGTGAATAAATTCCACCACCATGATTAATCACAACTGAATTTCCAGCATAAAATCTCTCTTTTGCTATCATTACAACCCCGTCATTAACAGCTTTTATAGGAGTTCCAACGCCAGCTCTAAAATCAGTCCCTGAGTGATAGCTTTTTAAATTTCCATTAAAAACCCTTGCATTACCAAAATTTGATGTAATGACTGAATTTATAGGAAGTTCGAATTTGGAATTAAATAAAAGTTTGTCTGTTTTTGTTCTATAAATAGAGTAAGCTTCCTCTCTTTCTTTTTTAATGCGTTTTAAATTTTCTTTATTTGGACTTGCTTTACTGCTTGAAACAGTTATATTTTCTTTTTTATAACTACCCTCAATGAGTTTAAATTTTATAATTTGTTCGTCGTTATTAAATATATGCCTAACAATAATATCATTTTTATTTCTATAATTTGAACTAACAAAAGCTATTTTTTCACCTTTTTTAACAGGATTATCAAGCCAAATGCTTTTTTTATCATTTATAAAAAGTTTTCCTGCAAACTTGCTATCAACTTTTAGAATTTCAGTTTCTCCATTTATAATCTCGTTTGCATTTAAACTTAGCAAAATAGCTAGTAAAATAATGATTTTCCTCATTTTTGCTCCATTTTTATTAAATTTATGTTAAATTCTCATCTATTTAAAGACAAAATAAAATTTTATTGTTATAATAACATAAAACTTTATTTCAAAAGGATGTAGAATATGAAAAAATTATTAGTTTTTGCTTTCGCATTTTGCTTAAGCCTTAGTGCAGATGTTTTTCAAAATGAACAAGTTTATGCTGCTGCTAATGTTGTAAAATCTTTTGGTTGTGATAACAACAACACAGTTTCTGAAAAATTTCTAGAAAATATTAAAGCTGTTGCAATTATCCCTGATGTAACTAGAACAGGTGTTATTGCTTCAACTCAAAGAGGAAAAGGTGTATTTTCTATGAGAGATTTAAATGGAAACTGGACACCACCAATTATGATAACATACTCAAGCTTTGGAGCAGGTCCACAAGTAGGAATAGAATCAGCTGATATGATACTACTTTTCCAAACAAGCAAATCTTTTAGAGATATTTTTAAAGGACAAGATTTACTTGGCTTAAATGCAGGTGGAACTATCGGAGAGGGAAGCATGGCAGGAAGAACTACTGATTTGCCTGAAGTTTCAGCTTATATAGTAAAAACTGGTAAAACAAGCGGTGTTTATTTTGGAGCAAGTTTAGATTTTGGAAGAATTGTTATAGATGATCAAGCTACAAATGATTATTATGAAAGAATCTATGACTACCAAGATATCTTAAATGGTTCACCAAGAGATTCAAAATATACAAAGATGCTTAAACACGCTCTTAATGTATATTTGGCAAATGATAGAGAAAAATTTAGATGCGATATTGATAAATTTATCGTTAAATAAAACTTAAAAAGTAGGATTAATCTCCTACTTAATTTTTACAAAACACTTTAGACAAAAAGCCAAGCATGTTTTAAACTGCTTGGCAAAATATATTTTAAAAACTTATCTCTTTTATATCAGCTACTTTTAAAAATGAATTATAAATTTGACCTATTATTGCAATTCGATTTGCTTTTAAGCTCTCATCATCAACATTTATCATAATTTCATCGAAAAATTTATCTATTTTTTCTTTTAATCCAAAAAGCTCATTTAAATAACTTTTGCTATCTTTTAAATCAAGTTTTAAAGAGTTAAATGCATTATTTAACTCCATTTCGGCATTTTGTGAGATTAAGCTATCATCAACTTTTTTAATTTTTTCATCTTTTATGATATTTGCAAGTCTTTTAAATGTAGAAAAATTTTCTTTAAAGCTTTCTTTTTTGCTTATTTCATCAAGAGCTAAAATTGAATTATTTAGCTTTTTAATGTCACTTTCACCACTTTTTAAACAAGCATTTATAATAGAGATATTTACATCATAAACAGTGTTTAATCTATCAAAAATAAAATCTTGTAAAATTTGAATGTCAAATTTAGTGTAGTTTGGAGAAATTTCTTCTAAAATTTTATTTAAATTAAAATTTAAATTTTTATTTAAAACTATCTTTATTATACCATTTGCAGACCTTCTTAAAGCGTACGGGTCTTTTGTTCCACTTGGAATTTTTCCCACTGAAAAAAGCCCCATTAATGAATCGAGCTTAAAGCTAAGTGCAACAATACTACTAAAAATAGAGCTTGGTAACTCACTTTTTTCACCATCTGGTAAATATTGCTCTTTTATGGCTTTTACAATATTTTCATTTTCTCCCATTGCCTTTGCATAATAACTTCCCATAATTCCTTGAAGCTCACCAAACTCATCTACCATCAAAGTTGTAAGATCAGCCTTGCTTAAAATAATTGCTCTTTCTAAAAGTTTTTCATACTCTTTTCCAGCTTCTTTTTCAAGCTCATTTTTATAAAATTTTGCCAAATTTAGAGCAATTTTTATCTCTCTTAACTCCTTATCATAAATCGAGCCTAGTTCTTTTATATATAAAACATTTTTTAAACTATCTGGATTTAGACCGTTTTTAAGATCACTTTGCCAAAAAAACATCGCATCGCTAAGTCTAGCTTTTAAAACTCTTTCATTTCCACTAACAATAAGAGAGTCATCATCACAAACTGCATTACTTACAAACACAAAATTGTTAGTTAGTTTGCCATTATTAAAAACCGGGAAATATCTTTGATTTTCCTTCATTGATGTTATTATAACTTCATCTGGAACATTTAAAAATTCCTTATCAAACTCCCCTTTTAAAGCAGTTGGATGTTCAGTTATGGCTATTACTTCATTTAACAAATCTCTATCTTTTTCTATCTCAAATGAATTTGTTTTTTCTAGATTTTTAAACTCGTTTAGTATTTTTTCTTCTCTTTTTTTAGAGTTTAAAATAATGCCATTTTTTGCAAGTTTTTCGTAGTATTCATCAGCTGATTTAAACTCAACTAAATCATAACCAAAGCTTCTATGCGGATAAAAAGCAAGTTTTGACCTCACGCCATAAATTTGCATTTCAACATTTTCATTATTCAAACAAACTGCTAACGATCTAATAGGTCTTATGAACTCAAATTCTCCATTACCCCATCTCATCTCTTTTCCAAAATGAAGCTCTTTTAAAAAGTCATTTATCATATCAGATAAAATTTCTTTTACATCTTTTCCTTTTTGAGTGTACTCATAATATAAAAACTCATCATTGCCTATTTTTTTAAATCCAAGTTTATCTTCATCTATACCGCATTTTTTAGCAAAACTAACTGCGGCTTTACTCCAAATACCGTCTTTTATAGCTATTCTTTTTGGAGCACCGATTTGCTCTACGACTCTATCATCTTGCTTATTTGGAAAATTACTACTATCTAAAACCATTCTTCTAGGAGTAAAATCAAAACTAAAATCAGCCTTTATTTCATATTTTTCTAATACTTTTTGCCATTTTGGTAAAATATTTTTATACTCCTTTAAAAAAGGAATTGCTGGGAGTTCTTCAACTCCAATTTCAATCAATAATCTCATCTTTTTTCCTATCTTTATTATTTTTATCTAAAATTTGTTTGTTCATACCAACTATTAAATATACCACAAAAAGTATAAACAATGTAGTTATAATAAAATTTATCATTTTACAATAAGCTCCTTACTGCCTTTAAAATTTGTTACAAAAACATTCTCAAAGGTCTGATTTTTACCATTATTTATTTTTTTATTAAAACTATGAATTTTAAATTTGCCAAATTTTGTGTTTATATAGCCATTAAAAACATCGCCGTTTATACTTTTTAAAACATCCCCATGTCTTGAATTTAAAGGATTATCAAGCATAAAATCAGTCAAATTTCTAACTTTTCCTAGTTTCTTTATCTCAAATTTATCAACCTGAAAATTACCATTATGATAATTGGTGCTGTAAATTTTAACTTCTACTAAATCAGATAGCTCTATATTATTATTTCTACTAAAAAAATAAACACCTCTTTTGTTTTCATCAGCCAAACTAAAGCCAAATTTATCTTTATAAACAACAGCTAAGTTTTTTAGCGTTAAAGGAAATAAAACATCATCTTTTTCATAAAAATCATCAATTTTTTTTACATCGCTTATAAAATTTGGAGTTTTATATTTAGAGTTTGTAACGATAGTAAAAAACAAAGGATAATGGTCTGAAACATTTAAATTTCTATTAAAATATTTTGAATTATTAAAAACATTAAAGCTATTTTTTTTATAAATTAAATTTGAATCTTTGAAAAAACTTTTACTAAGTAAAATATGATCAATCGCTCGCCCGCTAATATGCGAGCTTTTTTTAGAAAAAAATGTGCTCCATAAATTTACTAAATTATTATTTTTAGATATTTCTGCAACCAGTGAATTTGGTTTAAATTCCGTATTAAAATCCCCTAAAACAATAGCATTTTTAGTATTTTTAGTGAAATTTTCTAAGGCTTTTGCATTTATTTTTCTCTTGTATTCACCATTTTTAAATGTTAGCAAGTGAGTTGTAAAAACACTAAATTTCTGACCTTCAAATAAAAAATCAGCCTTTAAAATATCCCTTGTTTTAACTTCTGTTATTTTTTTTATAGTTGTGTTATAAAAAGGAATTTTTGACATTATTCCAACTCCAACTGGAGCTTTTAAATCTTTTGAAAATAAAATATATTTATAACCAGACTCTTTAGCAAGTTCATTTAAAACACCTTTATTTTCAATCTCTTGAAGAGCGATAATATCAGCATTTACATCTTTTATAACATTTGAAATATTTTTAAGTTTTGCTCTAAATTTAGCATTATTCCAATTTGTTTTAAAATCACTATATTCAGTTCCTTGAATAGTTGCGTCAAATAAATTTTCAACATTAAAAGTAGCGATTTTAAGCTCACCAGCAACTAAAAAATAAAAACTAAAAATTAAAGTTAAAAATAACCTCATAAGCTAATCTCGCTAAAATTTTGTCTAATTGCCTCGTAAGCGATTATTCCAACACTCATTGCTAAATTTAAACTTCTTCCATTTTTTCCCATTGGAATTGTTATTGCATTTTGCCAATTTCTTTCCATAAGCCACATAGGAAGACCTGTGCTTTCAGCTCCAAAAAGTATAAAATCCCCATCTTCAAATTTAACGTCAAAATATTTTTTTTTGGCTTTTGTAGTAGCAAAATAAAATTTATTAAATTTATCCTCATGAAATTTTAAAAACTCATCCAAACTATCCCAAATAATTGGATCAAGCTTCTTCCAGTAGTCTAATCCAGCTCTTCTTACAGCTTTTTCTTCAAGACTAAAAACTGTTGGTTTTATGATATGTAAATTTAAATTAGCATTTATACAAAGTCTTCCAATTGCACCTGTATTTTGCGGTATTTGAGGATTGACTAAAACAATATTAAACATTAAAAAATCACTGTTTTATTATTATAAACAAAAACTCTATCGTCAAATACAAGCTCTAAAGCACTTGCAAGAACATTTTTTTCTACATTTCTACCAGCAACTCTCATCTCTTTCCAATTCATTTCATGATTTACTCTAATTATATCTTGAGTAATAATTGGTCCTTCATCAAGATCATCATTTACAAAATGAGCTGTTGCTCCAACTATCTTAACACCTCTTTCAAATGCCTGTTTATATGGGTTTGCACCTATAAATGCAGGCAAAAATGAGTGGTGGATATTTATAATTTTCTTTTTATATTCATTTACAAAAGTTGGTGATAAAATTCTCATATATTTTGCTAAAACTATATAGTCAATATCATACTCTTTTAAAACTTCTAGTACTTTTTTCTCATGCTCTAATCGCTCTAAATCTCCAGCCTCAACACAGTGAAATTTTATACCAAATTTCTCAACCAAATCTCTTAAATCATCATAGTTTGCAATAACAGATAAAATATTTGCATTAATTTCTTTGCTGTAATTTTTTATTAATAAATCACCAAGACAATGGGTTTCTTTTGTAGCCATAATAACGATATTTTTTTTCTTTGCTTCTATTAATTCTATGTGAGCTTTTGAGCCAAGCATCGCACTTAAAAGCCCTGTTAAAGCACACTTATCAATATCTTCATCAGTGTGAATTTCAGCTCTATAAAAAAATTTATTAACTTCATGATCTACAAATTCATGGTTTTTAGCTATATTTAAACCAAATTTAAAAATAACATCTGAAATTCTATAAATTAGTCCTTTTTCATCTTCACTATAAATTTTTAAAATATACTTTTTCATGTAATTCCTTATTAAAATAAAGCTGTTATTTTACATAAATTTGGATAAATTTATGCTTTGAAACTCTAAAATTAAGCCATTTTAGTTAGATTAATTAAAAAATTATCAACCTCTTCTTCTTGCTTTTTTTTAAGTTTTTTACCTATTTCTTCATTTTTAAAACCAGCATTTATTATATCTTGTGCTTTTACTTTCGTTTTAAAAACATTATCGTAAATATCTAATTTTTTAGCTTTTTGTATTAAGTCAAAACTATCAAGTCCTAACCAATTTTTTAAAGGCATTTTAAGCGATATCATAAGCAAATCTTTTAAACTTGGATTTTTTAAATATGGCTCATTTACAATTTTTTTAAACTTAGTATTTAAATTTAATCTTTTTAAAACTTTTTCTTTATTTAGGTTTAAAAAATTTAAAAGATTATAGAGAAAATACATCTCATTTTTAATAAATTTTGAGCCATTTTCTAACTTTTTAGACAAAATCTCAAAATCATTTTTTAAAATTTTAGTTAAAAATAAAAACTCAAAAATATTAAGCTCATAAATAAGCTTTAATCCAACGCTTTGATATTCTGCTTTAAAAAGCTTAATAAGCTCATTTTGAATTCTATCTCCACTAAGATCATCCAAGCTGATTGTTTTCATTAAATTTAAGCTTTTATTTTCAACTTTTAAATCAAATCTTGCAGCAAACTGAACAGCTCTTAATACCCTTAAGCTATCTTGGCAAAAGGTATTTTTATCAACAACTTTTAAAATTTTGTTTTTTAAATCATTAGTTCCATCATAAAAATCTAATATCTCGCCATTAAAGATATTAATCATAATAGAATTGATAGTAAAATCACGCCTTTTTGCAGCTATTTTTTCATTATTGCAAATTTTAACTTCAAAGCCACAATGTCCGTAGCTTACCTTATTTTCAGTTCTTGGCAGTGATAAATCAAAATTTTTATACTTATAAACAAAAAAACTTTTTCCAACACCGCTTGCACCAAGCTTGCTCATTAAAATTTCAAATTCTTGCTCATTTATATCATAAATTTCTATATCAATGTCAAAAGAATTAATGCCTAAAAAATAATCTCTTACAAAACCACCTACAAAATACGCTCTTTTAGTGTGTTTTGAAAGTAATTCTTTAATTTTTATAAAATCACTGTTTTTGGATATCGCTAATTCGTTTATCGATATTTGCAAGTAAAAACTCCATAAATTTCAAGCTCAACTCAACTCTTGCCTCAATATCGCCTTTATCAAAGCTATTAAGCCCTTCAAATAATACTAAAATTCGCTCTTTTATTTTTAGTAAAAATTCTTCTTGGCTTAAAATATTTACTAAATCTTTCTCTTCATGCTCTTTTAAATTTTTGCTATCTTCTTCTAGTTTTTGTAAATTTTCATATTCTTTTTTTTCAGCATCATCTATAAAGTCTTTGCTATTTTCATCTTCTTTAAACTCAAGCTCATCGAAATTTTCATCAAAGTTTAGTTGATTTGAATTTTTTAACTCTTCGATTATTTTTTTAGTGATTTCTTCTATTTTCATATATCCACAAGCCACCTTTTAAATTTTTCATTATCTTTTTCATCACTGCTTAAAAAAAGCTCTAACATTGGGTTTTTTAATTTTTCTAAGACTCTTTTTAAGCAAAGTTTTGCCCTCTCATCATCTGGATAATCTTTTAAAATTTCTTCATATATCCTGCTTGCATCTAAAAAAAGTCCTTGAGACTCATAAATCAAGGCTTTTGTAAAATTATCTTTCATCATCTGTTATATAATTACTTATGATTGATCCCATATCACCAGTGGTACAAACTTCTTTAGCTTCATAGTTTGCAATATCTTTTGTTCTATATCCATCTTTTAAAGCTTTTTTTACTGCTTCTTCTATGGCTTTTGCTGCTTGATGCTCACCAAAAGCATATTTTAGCATCATTGCAGCACTTAAAATTGTAGCGATAGGATTTGCAATTCCTTGTTTTGCAATATCTGGCGCACTTCCATGAATTGGTTCAAAAATACCAACTTTGCCCCCAATACTTGCACTTGGAAGTAGTCCAATAGAGCCACATATCATACTTGCTTCATCGCTTAAAATATCACCAAATAAATTTTCTGTTAAAAGTACATCAAATTGCTTTGGATCTTTGATAAGCTGCATAGCTGCATTATCTACATACATATAATCAAGTCTAACATCTTCATATTTTTTAGCTATATCTGCAACTACTTCACGCCAAAGCTGACTTGTTTCTAAAACATTTGCTTTATCAACTAAAGTTACTTTTTTACTTCTTTTTAAAGCTGCTTCAAAAGCAACTTCTGCAATTCTTTCAATCTCCTCTTTTGAATAAATCATAGTATTGTATGCATTATTTTCTTCTTTTTTTCTTGGTTGTCCAAAGTAAAGTCCGCCAGTTAATTCTCTAACAACAAGCATATCAACACCTTTTAAAACATCAGGTTTTATAGTTGATGCATCAACTAATTCATCAAAAACCATAGCAGGACGAAGGTTTGCAAATGCTCCAAGACCTTTTCTAAGTTTTAAAAGTCCGCTTTCTGGGCGAAGGTTTCTTTCTAAATTGTCCCACTTAGGTCCGCCAATTGCTCCAAGCAATACGGCATCTGAATTAAGTGCAGTTTCAAGCGTTTCATTGGGTATTGGATTTCCTAAAACATCTATTGCTTCCCCGCCTAATAAAACATGCTCGTAATTTAACTCAAATTCAAATTTGCTAGAAACCGTATCTAAAACCTTAATAGCCTCATCAACTATTTCAGGTCCTATTCCATCGCCTTTTATAACACAAATATTATATTTTTTCACTTTTTATTTCCTTAAAATATTTTCTTTTGCATAATTAATTAATCCACCTGATTTTAAAAGTTTTTGCATAAATTCAGGAATTGGTTCAAATTTATACTTTTCATTTTTAGTCAAATTTGTAATCACACCATTATTAACATCTATTTTTAATTCATCATTTTCATCGATTTTATCACTTTGTTTACATTCAAGTATTAAAAGTCCTGTATTAAAACTATTTCTATAAAAAATTCTTGCAAAAGATTTGGCTATTACAGCGCCTATTCCAGCTGCTTTTAAAGCTATTGGAGCATGCTCTCTGCTACTTCCACAGCCAAAGTTTTCTCCAGCAACGATAATATCTCCATTTTTAACTTTTTTAGAAAAATCTTTATCTTTATCTTCCATTATATGTGTTGCTAAAATTTTTGGATCTGATGTGTTTAAATATCTTGCAGCAATAATTATATCTGTATCAATATTATCTCCAAATTTCCAAACTTTTGCCATTTTTTTCCTTCAAAATAAAATTGTAAGCTATGATTTTACCAAAAAAATATAAACTAGGCTTTAAAATTATTAAATTTTAAAAATAAAGTAAAAATTTGCAACACCGATTATTTTGTGGAGTTTTTTAGTAATTGGATTAAGTGTGGTTTTAATGCTCATTGATCTTAAAACAAAAAACTTAGTTTTGATACACGAATATGTTGGATTAATACTTATTTTAGATATTTTTTTACATTCAATAACAAATTTAAAGCCATTTAAAAGCTATTTTACAAAAGAAAAAGGAGCTGTTTTTGGTGCTGTTTTTATCACAATTTGCGTAGTTTTTTATCTGTTTTATCCACAACCAGAAAAAGTAAAAAAAGGAAAAATTTTAAACGATGTATTGCAAACTTCTCTTAATAAAAGCATTAATGATACACTTTTTTACTTTGATATAAATAATAATAGTTTTTCTAAATTTTGTTCTAAAAACAGCTTTGACTGTTCAAATTTAGAAATGAGTTTAAAAGAATTTGCCATTAAAAATTCAAAAAAACCTAATGAATTAGTAGTTGAAATTTTTACTTTAAAATAAATTTAAGCTTATTTGTAACAAATTTTCCATTTTTAAGAACAAAAACTGGTAAAAATCATTTTTATAGCTGTTTTAAAAACAAAACTTGATAAAATGAAACGATGAATTCATTTTAAAGGAGTGAGTGATGAAAAAAGTTTTTGGCTGGTATTTTAAATCAAACTTAGCATATAGAATACTAGGAGCTTTAGTAATTGGCTCTATTATCGGAATGATGGTTCCAAAAGGAGTGATTTTATTTGGAAATACAACTTTACTTAACGTAATTGCACCATTTGGAGATCTTTTTATAAGACTTTTAAAGATGATAATTGTGCCAATTATTGTAGCTTCTCTTATCATGGGAACAAGTTCAATCGAGCCATCAAAACTTGGAAGAGTTGGTGGAAAAGCAGTATTTTTTTACTTTGTAACAACTCTTTTTGCCATTATTATAGGTTTAGCGTGCGCTTTTGTTTTTCATCCTGGAAGCGGGCTTGATCTAAGCGATGCATCAGTTGCTGTTTCTAAAACTGCGACCGCACCAAGCATTAGTGAAATATTTTTAAGCATAGTTCCTACAAACCCAATAAGCTCTATGGCAAATACAGATGTTTTAGCAATAATTTGTTTTTGTATATTCTTTGGTGTTGGCTTAGCCTTTTGCAAAGAAAGCAGTGATGAAAGAATAAAAAACTCAGCAAATACAGTTTTTAACTTTTTTGATGGTGTTAGTGAAATAATGTTTAAAATGGTGCATTGGATTATGCAATACGCTCCAATAGGTGTTTTTGCTCTAATGTTTGCTGTGTTTAATAAAAGTGGAGCTGGAGCTTTCTCATCACTTGCAAATGTTACAATAGCACTTTATGTAGGACTTGCACTTCAAGTAATTTTAGTTTATTGTGGAGTTTGTCTCCTTATGAAACTAAATCCGATTGATTTCATAAAAAAAGTAAAAGATCCAATGCTTACAGCTTTTGTTACAAGAAGCTCAAACGCAACTTTGCCTATTTCTATGGATACAGCTGAACATAAAATGGGTGTTCCAAAAGGTGTTTATAGCTTTGTTTTACCTGTTGGAGCAACTGTAAATATGAATGGAACTACTGTTTATCTTGGAATTTGCTCACTTTTTATAGCAAATGCTTGTGGAATTGATCTAACTATGGGACATTATATAACTATTGTTATCACTTCTATATTGGCAGCTATTGGAACAGCAGGAATTCCTGGAGCTGGAGCTATAATGCTTCTTTTAATACTTGAATCAATTGGTCTAAAAGTTGAAGGAAATGTAGCAATTGCTTATGGTATGATTCTAGGAATAGATGCAGTTTTAGATATGGGAAGAACATCTATGAATGTCGTTGGAGATGTTGTGGCTTCTATTTGGGTTACTAAAACTGAAGGCGAACTTGATGAAAGCAAATGGGAACACATTTAATTTTTAAGAGGCTTTGTCCTCTTAAAAATTTATGAATTTATTTACGATTTTATATAATAAAATATCTATATTTTAAAAACTATCTTTAAATTTATATAGCTTAATATTATTTTAAGTATTTAACTGATTTTTTTAAAAACCCCTACCTAAAATCATATAAAAAATTGTGCTAATTGCAATGCTTAAAAGTGCATTTTTAAATCTAATTTGCATGATTAAACACACTAAAACTGATAAAATTTCAACTACGTAGTATGAGTTTGAATCAGTTGTTTTTAAAGCATAAAAAACCAAAATTACCATTACAAATAAAGCACTATTTTTTTCTAAATAAATTAAAGTTTTATTTTGCGATTTATTTTTTAAGAAAAAATATGGCAAAGCTCTAGTTAAAAATGTAGCAACCCCTGCTACAACCATAACACATAAAAGTAACCAAAGCGAACTATTTGAATCTATTTTTAAATTTATTAAATCCAACATTCTCTCCAAAAAATTCCCTACAGCTTAAAATTATAATAAAACCAACTAAAATGCTTGCAACTAGCATATACTCTTTTGGTAAAAATAAGCCCAAAATTCCAACCAAAATTGAAATAGCCAAAAGATTAAAATTCATACTGTGTTTAAAGGTTTCATAGGCTAAAACTATAAACAAACTTACTAAACAAAACTCTATTCCACTGCTATTAAACTCTATATTTTTGCCTATTAAAATACCAATAATAGTTCCAAATATCCAATAAATTTGATTTAAAAAAGGAATTAAAAAGTAAATTTTATCTCTGTTTTTATCACTAATTTCAATAGTTTTTAAAACTGCAAAACTCTCATCTGTTAGAGCAAATAAAGTATAAAATTTATATTTTAAATTTACAATATCACTCATTAATGAAATTGTATAAAACATGTGGCGTAAATTTAAAAGAAATGTTGCTATAAAAACTTCAGCTAAATTTGTCCCAGCACTAAGCAAAGCAACTAACAAAAACTGCCCACTTCCAGCATAAACAAAAAAACTAAAAAGCACTAACACTCTAGCATCTATATCGCAGCTAACACCCAAAATCGAGTATGCCATACTTAAAGGAATATAACCAAACATAACAGGCAAAGTAAGCTTAAAAATATCTTTGTTTTTCAATTTTTCCACCAAATTTTTATAAATTTGTGATTTTAACATAATTTTCCTTAAAAATATATTTCATTTAAGTTATTTTTAATAAAATTTCGGTATAATTAATTCTTTTATTGCTACAAACTACAAAGGAGTTTCCCAAATGGCATCAAATACAAAAAAACCACTTACAGCAAAACAATCACTAGAAGAAGTTGAAGAGCTTTTTAAAGAAAATGAAAAAGGGTATGCAACTTATGAAAAACTTATTAAGCTTTTTGATAAAAGTCCAACCCAAGCAAATACTAAAAAAATAGAGTCTTTAGCTAAAAAATATAAAGTTACCCTAAAAACCTCAGCTGAAGTTGCGGAAATAAAAAATATCGAAGATGCCAAAAAAAAGGCATTAAAAGCTAAAAAATATATAGAAGAAAATTTAGATGAAGAATTTGATATAACAAATGAAACAGAACTTTTAGAATGGGGTAGAAGTGAAAATCCAGTAAGAATGTATTTAAGAGAAATGGGACAAATTTCACTTCTAACAAAAGAGGAAGAAATTGAAATAAGCAAGCAAATTGAGCTTGGTGAGGATATCATAATAGATGCTTTTTGCTCGGTTCCGTATTTAATAGACTTTATACTTGATTATAAAGTTCCTTTAATAAATCGCGAAAGAAGAGTAAAAGAGCTATTTAAAAACTTTGATGAAGATAATAGCGAAGAAGATGATGATATCGAAGATGAGGATTTTGAAGAAAATGAAGAGGATAAAAACTCAAATAGAGAAAAAAGAAACGATAAAAGAGCTGTAAGAGTCACAGAAAGTTTTAAAGCACTAGAAAAAGCCAAAAAAGACTGGCTTAAATATGCAGAAAAAAACGAAGATATTATAAGAGAAGGTGAAGATATGCTTTATGCAAAACTTAGCCTTACTTTTAAAAAGAAAATTTTAAAAGAAAAACTTATGGATCTAGGTCCTACAAGCAAACTTATAAATGAGATAGTTAAACAGATGGAAACTGCTTTAAAAAGCGATGATCATTTTGATAAGGAGCTTAAAAGACTTGAATATAGACTCCCTCTTTTTAGCCCAGAGCTTAAGGAAAATCATGCTAAAATTTTAAAAGATATCACAAAATTAAGCAAAGATGAAATAACTGAAAGAGTTCCTGAAGCAACTATGGTTTCTACTTATGTCGATATCAAAAAGCTTTTCCAAACAAAAGAGGCAAGTAAAGATAGCTTTGATATGGATCCAAAAAGACTAGAAGTTATTTTAGAGCAAATTAAAAGAGGTAAAAATATTTCAGATAAAGCAAAAGGTAAAATGGCAAGATCAAATTTAAGACTTGTTGTAAGCATAGCTAAGCGATACACTAACCGTGGACTTCCATTTTTAGATCTTATACAAGAGGGAAATATTGGCTTAATGAAAGCAGTTGATAAATTTGAATATAAAAAAGGTTATAAATTTTCAACGTATGCTACTTGGTGGATAAGACAAGCTATTTCAAGAGCGATTGCTGATCAAGCAAGAACTATAAGAATTCCTATACACATGATAGAGACAATAAATAGGATAAATAAAATAAATAGAAAATATATCCAAGAAGAAGGAAAAGAAGCAGATATTAATGTAATTGCTGAAGAAATTGGCATGAGCATAGATAAGGTAAAGCAAGTTATTAAAATAACAAAAGAGCCAATAAGTCTTGAAGCACCAATTGGAAATGAAGATGATGGAAAATTTGGTGATTTTGTAGAGGATAAAAGCTCACCTTCACCTATAGACAATGTACTAAACGATGATTTAAAAGAACAAATTGATGCAGTCTTAGAACAACTCAATGAAAGAGAAAGAACTGTTATTAGAATGCGTTTTGGGTTGTTAGACGATGAAAGCGATAGAACCTTAGAAGAAATTGGAAAAGCACTTAACATAACAAGAGAAAGAGTTCGCCAAATAGAAAGCTCAGTGATTAAAAAACTAAAACATCCAAAAATTGGAAGAGAGCTTAAAAACTATATAGAAATGAACTTTTCAAAAAATTAAATATATTTAAAAAACACACATGGCTCTTTTAAATAATAATTTTTAAAGAGCCATATTTTTACCCTGATTTTTTATAATGATTTTGGAATTTCTAACAAATTTGAATATATTGTAAAATTTTTAAAATAATATTTTAGCAGTATTATCAACAAACCAAATAAATATATCATTAGCCAATACATGGTAAAATTACCAAAAATTTTAAAATTCGAATAGGCAATAATTAATTAAATATAGTTTTTTAAAACGCTTAAAATTTTATATTTTATTTAATGGATTTTGTGAATAAAATTAGTAAAATAACTCTATATTTAAAAATTTATTTTGAAATACCCTAAATTTATACCACTACATAAAAATCGTTGGATAATAAAGATAAAATTTAAAATTTCATCTTTATTTTTATTGTATTGAATGGGCTATATAACCTGTTTCTTTATATATGGTGATAATGCCATTTTTACTTCCACCATCGCTTATTGTTATATTGCAATCATTGTCCAAAAGCCCATCTACTCCAACCACGCCTGAGAAATTAGAATAAGGTCTTCCTGTCTCATCAAATATTATCTCAGTTGGCCTATCATTTCCACATATAAGACTTACACTTGTTATACCATATTTTCTTTCAAGATTTAGCTCAGGTGAGCCTGTTGGATTTAAGTCTTTACCAGGTGCTTGTGGATTTTTAGCATTTGTATTTCCTGAAGTTATAGAATAACTATTATTATTAAAAGTTATTTTCCATCTATTTCGGTACCAATTAGGATCTTTAGGATCATACTTGTCATCTAACATCGCAAGGTGTTGTGTATATCTTACGTGTGAAGCTACTTGATTAGTTGCTTCAACTAATGTATCTCTATCTACTCTAGGTATGACAGCAACTGCCAAAATACCAACAACAACTATTATCATAATAAGTTCAATCATTGTAAAAGCTTTTTTATAACATTTCATAAAAATCAACCTTTTGTATAAATATTTAAGATTATAGCATATTTTTATAAAAACTTAGATAAAAAGTCTACTCTATCCTATATGTCACATATCCAGTTTCTGCATGTACTGTAATAATAGCTCTTTTATCTGTGCCATCACTTAAAGTTATAGTACAATTGTCTTTTAAATATCTTTGCACGGATTCTTCATAAGTTATTTTTTTATAATTGCCAGTTGTGGCAACTTTTTGCATTGGTCTTCCCACTTCATCAAATGAAATTGATTTATTTCTATTATTGTTTTTAGTTCCTCCCCCGCAGTTTTTGGAAAAACTAATTTCTTTTATACCATATTTTTTCTCTATATTTAAATTTGGATTTCTCTTTGCTTTATCGGAATTTGACATACCGCTCCAACCAGCACTTAAATATCTATTTGGATTATTAGGATCTTTTGCTACTTCGTTTGATGAGTTTAAATTTCCACTTGTTGTTGTATCACTATAAATTTGATAAGCTAGGCAGTTTCCTTGACAGTTATTATTATTTATAGAATAAGCATTTGCAGTAAATTCTATCATCCACCTTTTTTTATGCCAGTTAGGATCATTGGGGTCATACTTATTATCCATCATTGCAAGGTGTTGTGTGTATCTTATGTGTGAAACTATTTGATTTGTTGCTTCAAGCAAAGTATCTCTGTCTATTCTGGGTATAATGGCAACAGATAAAATCCCCACAACCACTATTATCATGATAAGCTCAATCATAGTAAAAGCTTTTTTATAAAACATATATAATCCTATAAAGTAATTTTATATATTGTATCAAAAAATATAAAACTCTGCTTTTAAGACTCCTGTATTCTTTATCTTTATAATATGTTTTGGATTTGTGATTGCCTCACTAGATAGGATAAGACTTGAGCCTCTTTCTATGCCATAAAATTTTAGCCTTAAAGCAAGCTCATCGTCAAAAACTACAATTTTAGTTAAATCTAGTTTTTTTAACTCTTTTGCAAGCTCTTTTGCTATGTCGTATTTATAAATAAAATGTTTTTGTGGATTGTTTTTAAAAAATAAAAAGTATTGAAGCTGATTAAAAACAAGAAATAGCGATGAAAAAGCCAAACTAAAACCTAAAAATAAAGCCAAAATATTATATTTTTTTCTAAATTTTGGAAGCCTAACTCTATAAGAATTAAAAAAAACTCTAATGATTAATGGCACTCCTATAACGCAATATGGCAAAAACTCCTCTAATTCAACCTTTTGCCTAAGAGATAGTATAAGGCTTGCACAAAAAGAGGTTATAACTATAAACCAAAGGATATTTTTCTCCTCTTTTACCCAAATTCTATAAACACAGTAAATAAAAAATAAAAATAAAAGCGGTGAAAAAACAGCTGCATAAACCCCAATAGTATCTAAAAAATAGCTTTTTGGCTTTCCGCTTATATTAAAATCATAAAAAATAAAAGTTAAAATAAAAAGTAAAAATGAAGGTATGAAAAGCTTTTTTTCATTTTTATAAAGCCCGTAAAAAAATACTCCTAAATACAATATATTGAAATATTTATCTATAAAAACTGAAATAATTAAAATAAAAATGGCTAAATTTGTCTTTTTAAGCTCAAATAAATACAAAAATAAAAGCGTAAAAAATATAGAAATGCCTGCCATATTTACTAAAATTGCACTTGTCATAACTCCTGGCAAAAACATATATAAAACTACGCAAAATAGCCTATCAATCTTTCTTTTTAAAAGTCTTTTTGATAACCTATAAAGCAAGATAGAATTTGCTAAACTAATCACTAAAAAAGGAAGCCTTAAAGCATAGTCATTTTGTCCAAAAACTCTACAAGATAAATTTATAATTAAACTTGCTAGATTTGTATCATTATAAAAAATCTTTGCCTCATAATAACTTATACTTAAATTTGAAATCGCATATAGTAAAAAAATAGCATTTATCATAAAGATAAAAGCAAATAAAAAATCTTCATTTTTATAAATTTGATTAAAATTTCTCAATTTAAACTCTTTTTAAGCAGTATTGAAAAAATAAAAGATATAAAAAGCATAAAACTCATAAAAAATAAAAATCCACTCCAACCGGAATTTGTGTAGATAAACCCTGGTAAAAAGCTACCAATAGATCCACCAAGATAATAAAAGCTTACATAAAGTCCGTTTGCAATTCCTTTATGATTTAGATTTATTAAATTTATATATCCAGAGCCGCAAGTGTGCGATAAAAAGTTACCAAAACATATAACAAGCATAGCAAAAAACATAATATAAAAATTATGTGTATGAAGCAAAAATGTTCCTAAAATAAATATCACCACACCACAAATCATACTATTTTTACTACCATTTAAAAATTTATTAATTTTAGCAATATTAAATGATATTATAAGTCCTATAAGCCATCCTGCATACATAATTCCTGTTTTTGAACCGCTATAACTTCCATCTATTTTAACAAGCTCAAATGGTAAAAAATTAAGCACTCCTTGAAAAGAGAAAAATATAAAAAATATATATAAACAAATAAATGCATTTTCTTTTATTAAAAACATATTTTTTATATCACTTATTTTTGGCTTAATTAAATTTGAGCCTTTAGCGCCACTAATTTTTGTAACTAAAAACGATGCGATTAAAAGCAATATTCCAATTACAATAAAAAAAACTCTCCAATTTCCAAAAATATCGTTAAATAATCCAGATAAAAATCTGCCCAAAAATCCACCTAAAATGGTAATTCCTATATAAATACCTATATTTTTACCAACAGAACTTTTTGGTGAGTTTATGGAAATATAACTCATTATCCCAGTCAAAGCAGCTGGAGCTATAAGTCCTTGAAGCCCTCTAATCATCAAAAGAGCTAAATAGCTTGATGAAATTGCAAAAGCAATTTCTAAAATACCAAATATTAAAAAAGCGAAAATAAGTATCTTTTTAATAGCAAATTTTTCTAAAATATATCCATAAAAAATACTTGCAAAGGCAAGAGGAGTTAAAATAGAAGTAGTAAAAAGAGAGGCTTGAAATTTAGAGATATTTAAAATTTCTTCAAACAGTGGCTGCAGTGGCTGGGTGGCATACATAACACAAAGTGTTAATATAGCACACAAATACATCACAAAAAGCTCAAATTTACTCACTTAAAATCCTTAAATTTAACTCCAAATTTTAAAATTTAAATTTTTGATTCAAAGGTATCATTTTCCCAAAAAAACTCTATCCATTCATTAGCTTCTTTTACTGTAAAATCAGGCTTTATCAAAGCTCTTTCTTTAAAAAATAAAGTCGCTATTTTAAACTCAATTTTTGGGTATTTTTTGGTTAAAACTTTATAAATTTCAACCATACTTTCACCGCTATCTATCATATCATCAACTAAAACTACTCTTTTATAACTACTTAAATCAGGCATATTAAAAATTTCAACCTCATCAAGTTTTTTTGTATCATCATAATGAACTGAATTTAGTGCAAATAAATTTCTGCTTTTGAAAATAGTAGCTAAAAAATGTCCAGCTGTTAACCCCCCTCTTGCAATTGCAACAAAAGCATCAGGCTTAAAATTTTCATTAATTTTTTTTGCTAAATCTCTTATATCTTTATCAAATTCTTCATAACTGTAATAAACCATATTTTTTCCTATTTTATAATAAATGACAACAAGCTAATAAAAGCAAGAGTTAAAATTCCGATATTTATAGGCTCTCTCTTTACCAACTTTACAAAAAAGTAAGCTACAAATCCAAATGCCAAACCTGTTGTTATAGAATAAGTCAAAGGCATTAATATAACTATAAAAAACGCCGCAACCGCTGTAGCTTGGTCACTAAAATCTATTTTTGATAATTCACTAAACATCAAAACCCCAACCATAACCAATACTGGATAAATAGCATTTGGCGGAATTGCTTTAAAAAGTGGCAGCATGAATAAAGTTAAAATAAAAAACATTCCAGTAAATACCGCAGTCAAACCAGTTCTTCCACCTTCTTCCACACCACTTGCACTCTCAGCAAAAGCCGTTGTTGTGCTTGTTCCTAAAAATGAACTTGTAGTTGAACCAAGAGCATCAACCACCAAAGTTTTTTCAAATTTTTTCATACCATTTTTATCATCAAAAAGTCTTGCTCTATTTCCAACACCTGAAAGTGTTCCAAGTGAGTCAAAAAGCTGAGTTATAAAAAATGTAATTATTGCTGGAAGTAAAGCTAAGCTTAAAGCACTTTTTATATCAAGCTCTAAAAATATAGGAGTAATCGAACTTGGAAGTGAAAAAAAGCTAGTTGGATAAGGTGAAATTTTAAAAACCCAAGCAATTATTGAGGTTGTTAAAACAGCTATTATAAAGGCTCCTTTTACTCTTAATGCCCAAAAGCAAATCACCATTAAAAGTCCTAAAAGCCCAATTAAAGTATTTGTATCGTGGAAATTTCCTAAAGTTACAAGTGTTGCATCACTATGAACTATTATACCCATTTGCTTAAGTCCAACAAAACTTATAAAAGCTCCTATTCCAGCACTAATTGCAAGTCTTAAATCTTTTGGAATACTTTTTAAAATCCAAACTCTAAACTGAGTAAAAGATAAAATTAAAAATATAAATCCACTTATAAAAACAACCCCCAAAGCTGTTTGCCAAGGAATTTTCATGCCCATTACAAGTCCAAAAGTAAAATAAGCATTAAGCCCCATTCCAACACTCATTGCAATTGGTGTATTTGCAATAATTCCATTTAAAACAGTTGCAAAAATTGTTATTAAAGCTGTTGCTGTGATGAGTGCTTCCATAGGCATTCCAGCATTGCTCATAATTATTGCATTTACAGGAACTATATACATCATAGTTAAAAAAGTTGTAAATCCAGCGCCAAACTCGGTTTTAACGCTAGTTTGATTTTCTTTTAGTTTGAAAAAATCCATTAATAAACCTTTATTTCATTATATAAACTATCTCTTTCAACAGGAATAAGCCCAGAGGTTTTAATAAGCTCTATAAAATCTCCAACTTGAGTGCCTTTATCGCTACTTGCACCAGCGCTACTTTGAATGCTTTCTTTTTCTATAGTGCCATCTAAATCATCACATCCAAACTCCTGTGCTACAAGTGCTAAATTTATAGTTGTTGTAGCCCAATAGGCTTTAATATGTTTAATATTATCAAGCATTAATCTTGAAATAGCAAATGTTTTTAAAATTTCAACCGATCCTAAAAATTCCTTGATTTTTAAATAATTGTTATTTCTTTGATAAACAAGTGGAATAAATGCATTAAATCCACCTTTTTTGTTTTTAATAGCTTTATCTTGCACATCTCTAAGTCTTAACATATGATCAATTCTATTTGCTCTAGTTTCTAAATGTCCAAAAAGCATAGTTGCATTACTGTCACGCCCCATTTTATGCCAAATTTCATGTATTTTAAGCCACTCGTTGCTTTTTACTTTTCCATTGCAAATTTTTTTTCTAACCTCTTCATCAAATATTTCAGCTCCTCCACCAGGCATCGAATCAACACCGTAGCTAACCATTTTTTCTAAAACTTCTTCATAGCTAAAACCATTTTTTCTAGATAAAAAATCAACCTCAGCAGCTGTCATTGCCTTGATATGTAAAAAAGGATATTTTTCTTTTATTTTTTTAAAAATTTCTAAATACCACTGCCAAGAAACATTTGGATTGTGGGCTGAGACGATGTGAATTTCTTTTGTGCCTCTTTTTACCGTTTCATCAACTATTTGCATAATCTCTTCATGACTCATAGTGTAAGCTTTATCATTTTTTCTATGAGATGAAAAAGCACAAAACAAACAAACATCAGCACATAAATTTGTGGGATTTATATGGCGATTTAAATTAAAATAAACTTTTTTGCCATTTATTTGCTCTCTTTTTTTATTAGCAAATTTTCCTAAAGTATAAAGATCAAGATCATAAAGCTTTAATCCATCTTCGTAATTAAGTCTTATATCATTTTCTAATTTTTCTAAAATTTCCATTTTTATCCTAAAAATAAAATTGAAATTACATTATAAGCCTTTTGCACTTAAAAAAGCTTTTATTTTTATAAATTTATGAATTTTAAAGTTAAATTTACTAAATTTGCCTTTGTTAAACTTAAATTTGTATAATGCTTAGTTAAAAAACAGATATTTGTTATATAAAAGGATAAATTTATGTGTGGTATAGTTGGCTATATTGGTAAAAAAGAGAAAAAAAGTATAATATTAAACGGCTTAAAAGAGCTTGAATATAGAGGATATGATAGTTCAGGAATGGCTGTTATGGATGAAAATGGAAAGATTGATTGTTTTAAAGCTGTTGGAAAAATAAAAAATTTAGAAGAAAAAACTAAAAATTTCAGCTCAACAGGACAAGGTATAGCAATAGGCCATACAAGATGGGCAACTCATGGAAAACCAACTGAGATAAACGCTCATCCACATTTTGGAGAATATAGTTTTGTAATCCATAATGGCATCATAGAAAACTATAAAGAATTAAAAGATGAACTTGAAAAAGATGGTATTAAATTTTTAAGCCAAACAGATACAGAAGTCATAGTTAAACTATTTGAAAAAACAAATCAAAAAGAAAGTGATCCATTTAAGGCTTTTAAAAAAACTATTTCTAAACTTGTTGGAGCTTATGCGATACTTTTAATAACAAAAAAAGCAAATGGAGAGATATTTTTTGCAAAAAATGCAGTTCCTTTAATAGCTGGCAAAAACGATGATGGTGAAATCTTTTTTAGTTCATCAGATTCACCATTAATAGGATTTTTAAAAGATGTTGCGTACTTGGATGATAATACTTATGGCGTAGCTAAATTTGGCGATATTAAATTTTTTAAAGATGAAAACGAGATAAATCCAGCTAAAAAAACTCTTCCTAGCGATAGAAGTTTTGCTCAAAAAGAGGGTTTTAGATTTTTTATGGAAAAAGAAATTTATGAACAAAGCGTAGTTGCAACTGAAACACTAATGGGAAGAATAAAAAATAGTCAAATTTATCTTGAAGAGCTTGATAAAGAGCTTTTTAATAACATTGATGAAGTTATAATGTGTGCTTGTGGAACAAGCTATCATGCAGCCATAACAGCAAGCTATTTATTTGAAAGAGTTGCACAAATAAGAACAAAAGTTGAAGTTGCAAGTGAGTTTAGATACAAAGATCCAGTTTTAAGAAAAAACTCACTTTTTATAGTTATTTCTCAAAGTGGTGAGACAGCTGATACATTAGAGGCTTTAAAAATAGCTAAAGAAGCAGGTCTTAAAACTCTTGCAATTTGTAATGTTGATAATAGTTCAATTGTTCGACTTGCTGATAATACTCTTTTAACAAGAGCTGGAATTGAAAAAGGAGTTGCCTCTACAAAGGCCTTTTCAACACAAGTTATAACACTTTGGCTCGTTGTTTTGTATCTAGCAAATTTAAATAAAACAATAAGTCAAAATGAGTTTGAAAAAGAACTTAAAACTTTACTTAAAATTCCAAAAATTTTAGAAGTTCCATCTGATTTACAAGAAAAACTTCACCGTTTAAGTAAGCACTATCTTCATGGGCATGGCTTCTTCTTTATAGGAAGAGATGTTTTTTATCCACTTGCACTTGAAGGAGCTTTAAAATTAAAGGAAATAAGCTATCTTCACGCAGAAGGATACGCAAGCGGAGAAATGAAACATGGTCCAATTGCTCTTGTTGATGAAAGACTTTATACAATTGCTTTAATGCCTGAAAATATGCTTTATGAAAAAACAAGAAGCAATGTTGAAGAAATTGTTGCAAGAGACGGATTTGTATTTGCACTTAGTCCAAAAGAGTTTGATTTAAGTGATGATTTTATAAAAACAAGCAAACAAAATCATTATATGAGCGAATTTTTTGAAATGCTTGTAATACTTCAAATTTTTGCACTTGAAGTTGCTATAAGACTTGGAAATGATGTTGATATGCCTAGAAATTTAGCTAAAAGTGTAACCGTGGAATAAAAAGAGATAAATATGATTTTTAAAGATGACTTTATTTTTATCGAAAGAGAAATTTCTCAAATTCCTTGGATTAAAATTTTTACAAATGATGGTAAAAAAGAACTTAGTTTTTGCGATAAAGATACTATAAATAGACTTTTTGAAGCTGTTTTAATAGGTGAAAAAACTATGCTTGAGTTTTATAAGCCTAAAAAAATAAATATTGCCTCTTTTGCAAACTATGTTCCAAGAGTGCATTTTCATGTTATGGCAAGATTTGAAAATGATGATTTTTTTCCAGAATCAATGTGGGGCAAAAAACAAAGAGATTTAGAAATTAATTTTTGCAAAGATTTTGATAGTTTTTGCGAAAAATTGGCTAAAAATTTAAAAATTTGCTAAATATAAAAATAAAAAAATTATTGCTTTATTATTTATTTAATCTATTTAATTAAGATATATTAAATTTAATTAAAAAGGATAGAAATGAAAAAATTTTTATTTTCACTTGCGGCTTGTTCGCTTTTAACACTTAGTCTTGCAAATGCAAAAGAATACATAGTCGATACAGCTCACACAGATGTTGGGTTTAAAATAAAACATATGCAAATTAGCAATACAAAAGGAAATTTTGCTGATTTTAAAGGAATTGTTGATTTTGATGAAAAAACTATGAAATTAAATAAACTCGAAGCAACAATTCAAACAGCCTCAGTTGATACAGGAAATGAAGGAAGAGATGAGCATTTAAGAGATACTGACTTTTTTGATACTAAAAAATTTCCTGAAATGAAATTTGTAATGACTGATTTTAAATTTGATGATGATGAAAAAGATGAAGGTATTGTAAAAGGCGATTTAACAATAAAAGGCGTTACAAAACCTATCGAGCTTGAGTATGAATTTGGTGGTATATCAAAAGGAGATGTTGAAAAAATAGGCTTTAATCTAAGTGGAAAAATAGATAGAACTGACTTTGGTGTTGGTGAAAAAAGTCTAGCAATTGGAAGCGAAGTAAAGCTTGATATTGAAATTGAAGCTGACGCAAAATAATAAATATTAAAAAAAATCCAACTTAAGTTTTTAGGTTGGATTTATAAAACTAATATAACACTATCAATATAATTAAATGCTCTCTTTGCAATTATATAAAACTAATTACGGCATTGACATAAATAAATTTGGTATAATTCCACTTTCAAGTCAAATAAAATACACAAAATAAATTTGTTTAATTTATAAAAATTAGAAAAGGAAGCGAAATCAAAACTTTTAGAAATTTAATAATTTTATTTTTTTTATTTTCTTTTTTAATTTTAGGATATATGTTTTTTGAGTATAAAATAGATCAAAGCGATGAAAAAATAAAAAGATTTTTTGATTTTAACGCTGAACTCCTTCTAAATACTATAGAAGAAGAAAGGCTTAATGTCCTTGCATTATCGCTCATTCTTTCTCAAAATGATGATATAAAAAGTTGTTTAAAATATGAAAATAAACAAACCTGTGAGAAAAATCTAAAATTTTATATATCAATTTTACAAAATGTTCCTTTATATAAGGATATTTTAATTCATCTACATTCAAATGATTTAAAAAGTGTAATTAGAAGTTGGGATGATGAAAAAAAGGGAGATGATTTAAGATATTTTAGACACACTATATATGAAACTAAACAAAATAAAACACCAACATCAGGAATAGAAATAGGAAAATGTGGAGTTTTTATAAGAGGGGTTTCTCCTGTTTTCGCAGATAGTAATTTTTTAGGAAGCATTGAGGTTATGCTTGGCTTTAATCATCTTTATACTCTTTCAAAAAGACAAAAATATGATCTTTTAATCCTTATAAAGGATAACTATAAAATAGAATGTTTTAAAAACTCACATATAAAAATTCATGGCTTTAACATAATTGATAAAAATGATATAAATTTAAATATTTTACCTTTTTTGGACAAAATAGACTTTAAAAATCAAAATTTTATTAAGCTTAAAAATGATTATTTTTACTCAAAAAAACTATATGATTTTAAAAATAATCATATTGGATATATCATAATGCACAAAAACTCCAAATCAAAAATTAATGATATTTTTTAAATATTATCTAAAAGTTTTTCTTCATAGAGTGGAATTTTATAAATAAAAATCGATCCTTTTTTAGGGGTTGATTTAACATCATATAAAATATCGTTTTTATTGCAAATTTTCATAACTATATTTAGTCCTAATCCAAATCCACCCTGTGATTGGTTTTGTCTTGTGTATCTTTGCCAAATAGTATCAACATCTTTTATCCCACATCCAAAATCTTCAACTATAAAAATGACAAAATTATCATCGCTTTTTAAATAAATATTTATTTCGCTACCCTCGTTTGAATATTTTATGGCATTTGATAGGTTATTATCAATCAATCTTGTTGCTTCAATTTCACTTAAAAATACCTTTAAATTTGGTGAAATTTCACTTATTATTTGTATTTTTTTGCTATGGGCGATTGTACTTGAAAAACGAATTCTATTTTCTAAAAAATTAGAAAAATTTAATACTTTTTTTGGAAATTTTATACGATCATTTTTTATAAAAAACTCAACATCTTCATAAGTTATTTTCATCTGTTTTAAGGCTGCTTTTATACGATGTGTTTGTTTATTTCTAGTTTCTAAAATTTCTAAATTTATACTTGCAACACCAAGTGGGGTTTTAAGCTCATGCATAGCATCATTGAAAAATGTATTCATCATCTTTTTTTGCTCTAAATATGGCTTTGTTATACTGACATAGACAAAATACATAACCAATGTGTAAATCCCCACAAAAATGAGAAAAAAGTTTTTACTTAAATGAGAAAATTAAGAGCTACATTTTTCTCATTTTAATGCGAAAAACTAAATATTTAAGTATTAAAAACGCTCTAAACTTCTTTTAAATTTATCTTAAACTTTCCCCTGCCTCTTATAATTCCTACAAACATTCCTACTATCTTACACTCATAGATGCTGTATCTTACTGGCAAGTAGATAGGATTATAAGATATTAGCATAAACTCATCACCTTGCTTGTAGCACTCTTTTATCATAAGTCCATCAGGTGTGTTTATGGCATAAATTTCACCATCTTTAAACTCGGCTCCCACTGCTATAAAACAACTATCCCCATCCATTATATATGGCTCCATACTCTCGCCAATGGCTTTGATTATATCAATCTTTCCTAAAAACTTAACATTACTTTTTTCTAAAATTTGCTCACTTATAACCACATTTTCAAAGCTTTCATCATCGTTATTTGCCCCACCTCCTAAAGAAGCCCCCACATCAAACATCCTTAATGTTTTTAAATTATCGCTATTACTAGCATCCTTGCCATAAAAAAATAGATTAATTGAAATCCCTTCTTTAAACAAAAAGTCCATTATCTCTTTATATGGCACTGAGTTTCTAAATTTAAGTTGCGCGTAGTTATTTGGATCTATACCCAAAGCATCAGCCACGTCTTTATCTTTTATGAGTTTATCTTTAAATTTATTTGATAATATATCTTTTAATCTTTCATTTATCTGATCCATTGTCATTTCTTGCTACCTTAATTATAAAATATAAGCTAAATTTAGCATATTTTTGTATTAAATTAATAAAATATTATTTTTTATAATTTATTTTTATAAACAACAGCCAAAGCACAGTATAGTAGAGTTATACTCTTTTTATAAAAGTAAAGGAGATAAAATGATATTTATAAACTTAGAAGCAAACGATATAAGCATTATAAAGGAGCTTTTTATGGAAGAAGAAGTTTATAGCGATACAGCTGTTCAAATTGATAATAAAATAGGTTATATAAAAAACTCAAATAGTGCTCAAAGCGTTTTTTATTATGTTAGTGGGCATTTAGATGGTAAAACACTTTATCTAAAAAATGGTGAGATAAATCTTGGTTATTAAAGGGCGATTAATCACCCTTTAAAGTCTTAGTAATTCATTATTATAAGCTCTTTAGCCTTTTTATTTATTGAGTTTATATTTAGGCTATAATTAGTTGAAACCTCTTTAATATTAAAGTCTTTGTAAAGCTTTCTTACCACCGGGCAGTCATTATATGAAAGTATAAATTTAGCCCTTACACCTTTTAAAATAAAAGCTAAGTTCTCATGGCTTTTTAAATCAAACGTCCTTGGCATTTTGTAGTAACTTTCAGTTCCAACATATGGTGGATCTAAATAAAATAAAGTCTCCTTGCCATCATACTCTTTTATAAAATTTTCATAACTTAAGTTTTCTATCACAGCCATTTTTAAACGCTTACTATAAATTTCAAAGCTTTTATAGATGTTTTTTGGACTTCTTAAGCTTTTACTCATCGCAAAGTTATCCATCTTAGCTCCAAAGCTAAGGCTTATCAAATAGTAGTAAAACGCTGCTTTTTGCACATTATTTCTTGGCTTTATAGCTTTATTTTTTATTAACTCAAAAATCTCTCTACTTCTTAGCATATTGTTAAGCTCTATTTGAAGACTTATGGGTCTTGACTTTATAATTCGGTGCAAGTTTATAAGATCACTATTTATATCATTAATAATTTCTAGCTTTGAAGGAGCCTTTTGGTAAAATACGCTCAAAGCACCACCAAATACTTCAGCATAGGTTTTATGCTCTGGCATTAGGGCTATTATATCTTTTGCTAACCTTGACTTCCCACCAACCCAAGCAAATGGGGCACGACATTTTGCATAAGTTTTACATTTTAGTTTAAAGTTTTTCATAACTTTCCTTTTAAAATGTAATTTTTTTAGCATAAGTTTTAAATAGTGGTAAAATGCCACTTGCATAAGTTTTACAAGGGGGGTTTCCCCCTAAAATAACCTTATACTCTCTACCTTAAAATCACTTCTTAATAAAGTATAATGCCTAAACTCATCACTCTTAGAAGTCTTTATGAACCTAATTAGTCCGCCATCACTAAATTGGTAATTATGCAGTCTAAACTTAATACTTGCTTCTAACTCATAAAGTTTTTTAAGACAAAGTTCTAAATTCTCATCAACACTATCACCCAAATAAATGCTAAAATAAATATCCTCAGCCCACCCATCAAATGTGTCAAGTTCATTATCATTTGGCACTACTCTTATAAGCGGGAAATCATCTATATTTATACTTCTTTCAAGTCCTATTTTAATGCTTTTTACATCTATATCATTAAGTAAGGCTACCAAACGCTGCATTATCTCAAATATGCTCATCACTACTCCTTATAATAGGGCACTTTTACCACTTTATCGCCAACTTTTAGCTTTATAAAGCCACTTGGACTTTGAGGCAAAGTAGTTTCGTTTAAATCACTTGTACTAGCTAGTATCAACTCTCCAAACACATTTAAATTCTTAGTATAAAAATCATTTTCTTTATTTCCATTTTTAAGGGCGTAGTCTTTTAAGCTTTGGGCTTTTACATAAAGCTTTAATGTCTCATTTAGCTCAGTTTTTAACTGATAATTCTTTAAATTTGCATCAACTTCATCTTTTGTATAAAGCTTTTTAAAGTTATCATTTATGATGATTCGCCAACTAGTAACTCCAAGTTCCATTGTTTCAAGTCCGTTTGTAAGTCTTGCCATTGTTTCTCCTTTTAAATAGTTATACTAACTTCTTTACTTAAAAACCCACCCTTATATGCTACTTGCCACAGATAAAAAGTAGTCCTTGGGCTTGCTTTTACCTCAAATCTCTCACCTTTTGTTTCATATACATTTTCTTTATTGTCTTCAAACCACTTAATTATGATTTTATTTTCATTTAACCCCTCATCAACCCCTGCTATTAAATTATCAGCATTTCGGTAGTTTGCTCCATGAAGTCTAACGCAGTTTTTCCACTCTAAGATAACTTTTTCACCCTCTCTAAAAGCTTTTAAATTTGATGGTGGGTATGGATATTTACCACCTTGTGAGTGAGAAAAACTAAGCTTTTTAACTTCACTTTTTACAGCGAAATTTGATACTTCATAAAAAAGTGTTGTATTTGGTGCAATGAGTGGCAAGGTGATAAGATCATTTGCATCAACTGGTGCAAACCAAACTTTAGCTCCTTTTAAATGTCTTGATATCTTTGTTCCACTAAGTCCTCTCATAAGTGTTTTAACTCTCCATTTGCCACCACCTAAACTCTGTCTAAATTGAAAATTTATAAACTCATCATCTATTAAACAAGTAAATTTAATTCTTTGCCACCCAGCCCTTGTTCCTTTTACAGGCCATAAAGGAGTTATCTCATCTATCTCGAAATTTAGCTCATCACCCATTTCCTCGCTTATTTCAAAATCCTTACTTAAAACACCTAAGCTCCATGGCTTAATATCCACGCTTTTTCCACTTAAGCCATCTCTTACACTCATCTTTTGTATAAAGCCCTTTGGTTTAACCATAAGCGGTAAAACTCCCATCTCATCGCCCATTTCTATGGTGCTTTCAACTGCGCCGAAGTGCTCTAGCTCCTCAATGCTTAAATCTATTGGCTTGTAAAGATCATCTTGAACACTTGTAATAGTTATGTTTTTTAGCGCAAATACATCCTCACAAGCCTCCACGCTAAGGCTTCCTTCTTTATCACTTCCTATATTTAGCACTCTTATTGACATATCACTTACACCTAAAGCTTTATTTGAAAAAAGTAAAACATCTCCAACCATCAAGTTTTTAAACTCATCACTGCTTACCTCAAATCTTAAATTTGCCAAAGGATAGCTAAGTTTTCTCATAAGTCTGGTTAGGACTTTATTTGCGTTAGTTGCATTTGTTATACTCATATACTCAACACTAAAAGCTCTTTCAAAGCCAAGAGTTTGCCTTGTAGCTGAGTTTATGGCACTTACACTTGCCTCACTAAAGCTACCACGCTGGGTATATTTAACCGTAACCCTTGAATATGTCTCATCCCAGGCCTTTCTTTTAAATTTCAAATTTGCCACATTGCTTTCATTTATTAGGAGCAGATCACTTTGTTTATAGTTATCTCTTAATAATCTTAAAGTTAGTTTTCCACTACTTGGATTTATGCAAAGTACTCCATCAATTGTTCTTAAAATCTCTTGCACCCACTCTTTAGCTTCTTGAGGTTTACTCATCACAAAGCTAATGCCAAGACCTTCTTTAACTAGTGCTTTATTGGCATTTATAAAACTACTCTCATCAAGGACGTTTTTATCAAGTCCGATTAAATTTACCAACATATACCATAGGGCTGAAGATGGATTAACATCACCATTTATCTCATCATTTATCTCATTATTATTACCCCAATTAGTTAAAGAAGTTCTTTTTACAACGCACGAGTAATTTGGTGCACTTCTTACATTGTCACCAATAAATCCATTCAATACGAAATAAGCCGTGTTTTTATAGGCTAAACTCTCTCCTGTTTGATTTGTTAGATACTCATTAGGGAAGTCCTGCGTCCCATCGTAAAAATGAATAGTTGATTTTGAATTACCACTTCCATGAGTTGGAGCATTTCTACCAGTTACAGCAGCAAAACTTCCACACCCTTTTAAATTGGGCTTTGCACCAATATCTCCATTTAGTCTAAACTCCAAAAGCTCATCAACCTTTGTGCATAGGGCATAAGCCAGTCCTAAAAAGTAGGCAAAGCCTATAACTTGAGATGAGCTACCACTACCTTTTCCCATTTTAACTCCTTATTTCAGAACTTCTTAAATCTCCATACCAGATAACATTTCCTCTTACATGACATGTTCCAAAAACTTCTGGCACAACCCTGCCATTTGAGTTTGTTGGATAGTTAAAATCATCAAGCCCAGCTGATGAGGCATTATCCATAGTTGGAGTTGGCATCATAAGATATACTGCAACTAAGGCTACTGCAGCGATTGCTGCAATGATCGCATAAAACATAATTACTCCTTAATATCCATCTGTAATTGGATTTTTACTTGGCACAAACGCAAATCCACCAAAATTTACCCCATTATTAAACTTACTTTTACAAGTTTTTAAAAGCTTATCACACCCAGCGTAGCAATTTATCACACTTGTAGAGTTTAAATTTGCCAAAGGAAACATTAAATAAATCGTCTCACCTTCACTTTTTGTGATATAACTTCTTTGGCGATTAAACTCAACATATCCACCACTAAAATAATTAAGTGGCTTTGCTTTGATTAAAGGGGACTTTATACTCATAAAATCCTTTGCTATCTCACACTGACTTCCTAGTAAAGTAAGTTTAAATTTATCTTTATTTAACGCACAATTTTTATCAAAGCACTCAAATGAGCAGTTTCTACTATAAGTTCTAGTTGGGATTTTTGTTTTCATAAGCCCACCTAAGGTAGCAAGGCGAATAGTTGCTTTTCCATCACTTAAGCTAAACTCACAATCCTTTACCCGCCCAACAAAAATCTGAGCGCCGTTTTCTTTTAAGATCCTCACATAAACATTTACGCTTGGATTAAAAAATTTAAACAAATTTATAGGATAAATTGAAGCCTCACAAACAATTGCCGCATCATCGTTTAAACTATCTTTTGAAAGCTCTTTTATATAGATACTAGCTGATTTATAAGTATGATTATTTACTACTATGTCATTTAAGTCTGATGTGTAGTAAATAACTTCGTTTTCTAAGATAAACTCGTAAAGCTCATTCATAAAATACCTCCTTAAAGTCTAGGTTTGTTCTAAATCCAACCGCACCACTTTTTATAAACTCTATCTCATCGCGGTTAAATCTAACATTTATAAGCTCTTCAATCAAAGTGTTTTTATCTATCTCAAAAGGTAGGGGGTCTTTTAAAACTATCTCTTCATAATCTTGGATTTGCTTAATATCTAAAATTTGACTGGCAAATTTCCTATCAAAGATTAAATGCCTTGCTTGGTTATAGATCCAAAAAGGTTTGTTTGAGCTAATTGCCTTAAATGAAGTTACACCATTTGGAGCTTTTAAAGAGATAATATCTTTTGTGTGGCTTGGTATGAAAAAACTTTTAACCCTTGCTTTTTTATCATCAAAAAAGCTCTCAAACTCCCTTAACTCACTTAAATCATGCACATAATAGTTGTGAGTTATGATCCTAGCATTTGGCGTTATACTCCACTTAGTTTGTCTATTTTTTCCAACTAATGTGTAGTTGTTATTAAGAGTGATTTTAGGCTTGATTAAAGGGGCTTTAAACCAAATGTCTTTATTTAAATATTTCATCATAACAGCTCCATAAACTCTAGCTCATAGCTTTTCACTTCACTTGTTAAAACGCTATAATTTAAACTTTGCCTAGGTGTTGATTTAAGTAGTGGGATGATAAAATCTCCTGTGTTTATGTTAACTTGCTTATCGATTATGATTTTATCATCACTTAAATTTAGTATCTTTGCAAACTCGAAATCTTTGAAACTCCTCCAAACTACTAAGTATTTATCAAACTCTTTTAAAGTAGTATCACAGCTCAATACATTTAGCATTCCACTTGTTTTGCTAATTGTAGTGCTATTCCAAAGTGGCACTAAACAATATCTTTGCATTGCAAAGCTTAATATCTCAGCCACGCCACTTTCGATTTCTTTTGAAGTAACACTAAAACTAACTTTTTTCTTAAAACCATCAGCCAAAGAGTAGCGAACTTCTTTAGCGTTTTGGGAGGTAAATATAGAAGTTTTATAGATCTTGCCTTCAGTGTAGTTATAAGTTGGTCTGTAGCTAAAAATTACAGCTCTTGTGCCTTTGATTAAGATAGTAATAGCTTGATTTGTAAAGATAAAATTTACTACCCCACCAGCGTCTATATCACCAACAGCTCCGGCAATAATGCTAACTTCTCGCCACTCGTTGGGTTTATAAATATCACCTATTTTAGTGCCTTGGACTATAACTCCACTTGATGTTATGTCTATATTTTCTAAGGTGCTATCTTTGGTATCAGCATTTCTAAGGCGAAGTTTTAAGACCTTATCAGAAGTTATCATCTCAAAATCTAAGCTTCTATCAGTAGTGGTAAATTCTTTGTTATTTTTATCCTTTTTAACGATATAAGCCCACATTGCTTTATCGTGGTAAAAGGCATGGCTTAAATTTGAAATTTTTGTAACTTTATCTCTTTGTTTGGTAGTGGCTTTATGGGTTTTAACTAAATTTGCATTTTTACCACTACTTAAAGTTAAGATTATTGAGTTTGTAAAGATCTTTTGATTTCCAGCTAAACCTATCATCATAGCTTCACCGCCAAACCAAATTTGTTTCTTTCATCCACTTTTTTATTGCGGTAATATAGATCTCCATGTGGTTCAAACACCATAAATTTTTCACTTCCCATATGAAGCTGGGCTTTGTTTTTAAGACCTAAAAAGCCAACTACTCTTATCTTTTCAAGCACTCCAGCATGTGTCCAGCTTTCTAAATCATTTTTATAGAAAAACTCAGGAGCTATCATTACATTAAGCCCTGTGTTTTTATCTTTTATAACCTTAGCTATCTCATATACACTTAATGCTGATAGTTTTATATAGTCTTTGTTGTTTATGTAATAAGAGCTTGTTTTTGATTGACTGTTTAAAATAGTTAAAAACCTATTCCACTCTTGTAAATTTGTCATAATCCTACTTTTTGTAATAAGACTATAAGTATCTCTTGGACTATTTGATTGATTAGTATGCCACTTCCCACCAACTAAAATATTAAACAATGAGTTGTTATCTTCATATTGAACCAATTCAAATGGTGTATAGTTAGTGCTTATAATACATTTTGCACCTTTACTCATACGGTTATAACTTCCATATGGACCATATCCAGCAAAACAGTCACTAAAAATAATATGCCCGCCATTAAAATCGTGAAATTTCTTTAAATTTGAGCTAAAAAAAGAGTATGTTGCATTAGGGCGTAACTCCATATTACAAAAAAGAGTATCACTATCTCCAACTAAGGTATACCCCTGCATATCATAATCAGCATTGTTTTTATAGTTAAAAAATAGTGCTGTTGTTATCTGCGCGGCTGATTTATAAGCACTATGTTGATTAAGCCTTGAATAGCCTGGTTGATTTTCAAAGTCTTTACTCTCATCAAAGCCAGTTGCTCCTGCAAACAAAGCAACAAAAGCTCCATTTGCATTTACATAATCAAGCTGAATTTGAAGGTAGTTATTTAGACTATTTTTAAGATAAAGCTCTGTTTTACTCTCTTTATTTACACTCCAGCCGCATTTTTGCGCAAATGCTGAAAATATAATCAAAAACTCAAATCTATCATAACAAGTTCCACTTTCAACTATCATTTTTACTCCTTTTTTATAGCAAACAAATTATATGCACTATTAATCTTTCCATCCTGGATAACAACATACTCACTATCATTAATGCTAATACAATCTTCATTGTTAATTCTAGTAGTTGCAGCTATCTTAACTATGCCATCAAGCTCTCCATAAATCCCTCCATTAGAGTTTGCCCCTTGTGTAATATCTCTACTATTTTTCTTATAGTAAAATATAGGAGTGCTAAATAGCTCACCATTTGGATAAGGTGAGATATCAAGGTTTTCTTTATTCCAATTTGTGATGTTTGAGCTTGGATTTACAATTTCTTGATTTATTAAAAGCTTTGGATTTTCTAAATTTCCTCTTTCTATACTAGAAAATCTAGCCATTAAATCATAACTTCCACCAATACTTGCAAAGTTTGAACTAAAACTCCACTCCCCACCATAAATTCTTAACTTTCCAAAGTATCCGATTTGATAAAGGGGGTCTTTTTGGTATGGGTCATTTTCATTAAAGACTTTAATAGCTAAAATTATGCGGTTTTTATCAATGTTTAAAAAATATTTTATCTCATTATCAAGCCCTGCAATGTTTGAAGTTAGGCTATTAAGCTGGTCATTAAAACTAAGTGCATCTGAAAAACTTAAAGCCGTGCTACACATTAAATTTGTATAATCATTTGGAACTAAAAAAGCTTTAAAATTAACGCAAATTTGCTCCATATCGCTACTTCCACTACTTTGTAAATAGATCTCTTTTTGAACTATATCATTAGAGTTAATACTTAAGTTTATCTCTGATACATTTTTAGTTGATGAAGTTTTGTATCTATTATATTTTTGTAAGCTCTCAAAATTTATACTTTTTGTTAGATTATCTTTGATTAAGATTTCGGTATTGTCTTCAAGCACTCCATATATGCTAACTACTCCACCACTTTCAAGCCCTTTTATAACAACTCCTTTAATGCTCTCTTTTCTAGGTAAGTTTATAAAACTCTCAAGCCCTTTTGTAGTTAATAAATCATCCACTAAATTTGGGTTTGAGTTTATAAAGCTTTCGTTGTTATAAACTTTATTAAAAGGTAAGCTAACCTCTTTTTGAAGCACCCACCCCACACTTATTGCAGTTTGCTTTATAACTTCAAGTAACTCAAACATTCCAGTGCAAGTTCCTTCTACATACATCTTTACTCCTTTTTTAAAACTTCTAAACAGCCACACCTTCTCACAAGTCCTAGCAAATTTACTCGCTCATTATCAGACGATAACTCGCTTCGTAAATTCACTACGACTTGCACGAATACGCCCCAATTTATCCTAAGCTATTTTAAAACTCATCAAATATTTAAAGTAAATCCCTTGTGAGCATCAATCGTGGGGGCTGTTTTTTGATGCGAACAAGGGATTTATAAACTACTCCCCTGATATAACATTTTTTATAACCCTTTTTCCATTTCTACTATTTGCCCACTGCTCAAACACAGCACTATCTAAAGTATTAACTATCACAACACCATCATTGCTCTCATTTTTAGAGTTATCCTTTAAATTTGCCACATCACGCCTACTTAAAACATACTCTCCTGTTTGGAGAATAGCTGGGACTTCATCACGCTCTAATCCACCACCTACAAGCCCACCTGTATGAAATTTTTGCGCTTTTATCATTGCAACTTGAGCCATTCCTTGAGCTATAGCAATAGCTGCAAGAGCAGCTCCAAGATATGGATTACCAGCAGTTGCATAAGCATTAGTTGCAGCGGTGTAAGTATTTACAATAGCTTTTCCTACCATCATTGATTGATAAGCTCTTAAAGCTGCTTTATTTTTGCCACCACTTGCATCATAAAACATCTTTGCTAAATTTGCTAAGCCATCAAACCCAGCACCAGCTATGCTCATTCGGTATTGCATCCCAAGTCTATCTAACTCAAGCTGCTTGGCTCTATGGTTTGACTGGGTTTGCTCAAGTGATGCATAGTGAGCTTCAATTCTTGCTGCTTCCATGGCTTGGAACTCATCAAGGGCATTAAGTCTGTTTTGAAATTGATTAGTTATGCCTAGATCATAACCCATAGAACTGTTTAAATTCTCATAGTTTTGATCTCTTGCATCTTTACCATAAAGGGCATCTGAGATCTCAAGACCTGAGTATCCATCACGCCTCATCTCTATTTCACGCCCTTTTAAGCGATAATTACTTGCTTTTACTTTATCTCCTAAAAGCTCATAATACCTCTCTTTAAACCGTAAAAACTCAAGGTCTTTATCTTGCTTATATTTAAGCTCTTCATCGGCTAATTTTTTAGAAATTTGAAGTTCATTAAGCCCAAGTTCTTTTAACTCAAATGAGCGTTTTTCTCTTTGTTTTAAGCGTTTGTTTTCTAGATCATCTATCGCATCATAATAAGCTATTTGATGATTTAGCCTATCTAAATACTCTTTTTTTGGATCAATAAGTTTTGTTTTAACACCCTTTAAAGGGGCTTTAATAAGTGTTTTAGAGCTATTTACTTTGTTTTTAATATCGCTTACTTTAATTTTTTCAAGCTCTTTATTAGCTTCGGCGGCACTATCTTTAGCAATATCACTAATTTGATATTTAATACTTTTAAAAATTTCATCTGTTGTGCTTCTTGCTTTATTTAATTCAGCCTTTAAAGCATCTAAATTGATATTTGCTCCAACATCAACTCGCCCTAGGCTTATTTCACCAACTCCAATGAAATTATTAAAAGAATTTATTGCAATCTCAACTTTTTCTAAGATAGAGTTAATTGTTTTATTTATGCTATCACTTAGATTTTTAACCCCACTTGCTACCAAAGTAACTGCACTTAAAAAAGCTTCTCTAACTGCATTTACTACTAAAATTAAGCTTGAGCCAATTAGCTGAAAGCTTTTAAACGTATCAGATCCAAACTCTATAATTTTACTTTTATTTTTATCTATCCAGTTTGAAAGCTGATTTAAGCTATCAGCCACACCGCCACTTGCCCCACTAACACTATCTAAATCACCAACCAAGCTTAAAAGAGAGTTTGAAATTTTAACCCTTGCGTTACTGATGGTTAAAGGCATCTTTGAAAACTCATCATTAATAGTATCTGCTTGATTTTGCAAAGCATTAAAAACTTCTTCTGCAGTGAGTTTGCCTTGGGCTCCAAGCTCTCTTAGTGCTCCAACTGTGACACCCATACCATCAGCTATTGCTCTTGCTAACCTTGGGCTTTGTTCTAGTATGGAGTTAAGCTCATCACCTCTTAAAACTCCACTTGCAAAGGCTTGGGATAACTGAATTAGCGCAGCACTACTTGCACTTGCACTTGCTCCACTTATAGTTAAAGTTTGATTGATTGTTTTTGTTACGCCTAATAAATCACGCTGTGAAATGGCTAAACTTTCAGTAGCTGTTTTAAGTGAAGTATAAAGCCCTGCAGTGCTTTCAAAACCTGATGCGGTGCTTTGAGAGATAGCGTATATTTCACGCATTCCTGCTATAAACTCGTTATTTGAACTACTTACTAGATTAACTCTTGCAACAAGGCTTTTATAACTATCAGCTAGTTCAAAAGACCTATCTATCATACCTGCAATGCTTCCACTTAAAGCACTAAGTCCAGCTGCAAACTGTGATAAATGAGCTCCAAAGTCCACTCGATCTTTTAAGTTTTTAAAACTTTTGCTTAGTTTATCGACATTTGAGTTGGCATTTGCACTATCAACTGAAATTTTTATATTTAAATTTTTCATTTTTTCAACCTAAATTTGCTATAATAAATAAAAGGATTTAAAATGATTTTAGTTCCAAATTTCGGAGTATTAACGCTTTTTATAGCACTTTTTATACTAGCTATAATTGTTTTTCCAAAAAAGGGTGAGCCAAGATCAAACTTTAGCGACTTTAAAAAGATATTTTCATATAGTATTTTTTCTATATTGTTTTTTGTAGTAGTTTTAGTCTTAAACATTAACTTTCCTTACTAGCTCACTATTTAGCGCATTTAGCATCTTATTTAAAATCTCCCAAATCATCTCTATATCAAGACCATGCTTTAAGCAAATTTCCCTAACATATAAAAACTCCATCTCATATCCAAAATCTTGACTTTTAAGTGAGTTTAAAAAGATTTTTACTACCAAAGTCTCAAACTCACTATCTAAAAATACAACACCTAAGCTTTCTAAATTTTCTTTATCAGCCTTGCTCTTTGGAGTTGGTGGAAACTCCTTATTTTTATAAAGCTGGATTATAAATTTACAAAGCTTAGTTACTTTTTTTCGTTTTCCTTTAAAATCTCTTTATTTAAATGCTCCCATAAGCTCTCATATCTCACCCCTTTTTCATCAAGGGTTTTAAATAACCTTTCTTTATCCCCACCACTAATAAAAAGCTCACTTCTAAGTCTAAAAAGTCTTTCTAGGTTTGCTGATATATCATCTTGGTTTTGCAAATCTGAAAGATCTTTTTTAATGGCTGCATTTCTTACATAAAGCTCTTTATTTTCTAGCAAAAGCTTAGTTTTATCCAAGGCAGAGTTTTGCTTAATTAAATCACTGTTTGTTTTTATAATGCTCTCATTTAGACTTAACTCATCATTTAAATTTTGAAGTTCGTTTAAGGTTTTCATGCTTTCGTTTGCTTTAGCTTCTAAGGATTGTTTTTCCTTTTTGCTTGGATCTTTTATCTCTAGTTCAAAAACTTCATCATCTATTTTTAAATTTATTTTATATTCTGTTGTTATCATTTCTTTATCCTTTTTAATTTAATTTTGCTACCGCGTAGCCTAGATTTTAAATCTTTCCTACTCCTTATAGTAAGTTAAACTAAAATTATCATCACCTTTGTTTGATAACGCTAAAAATTCACGCTCAATCACATAAATCCCATCCATATCCTCAAACTCAGGTGTTTTAGATATCTTTGCTCTTGGTATGCTAAGCTTAAATATGTCCTTTCCAGCACTATCTTTAAAAATAGCCTCAAAACTCATCACATCGCCACTTGCAAACTCCCTAAAGCCACTATCACCACCACTTTCAAGTCTCATTTTTAAAGTTAGCTTTGGTTCATAATCACTCATATGAAACTCACCGATATTTGTAAATTTCTCATAGTTAATAACATTTCCCATATCAAAGCTAAACTCACTTAGATTAATCTGCACCCCATTTAAACTCATAGCTCCTAAGCGTCTTATTAGTAAAGCCTCACCAGCTTTAATATCAGTTATACTTTGAGGCTCAACCACTTCACCATCATATGCAGCTTTAATGTTAAATTTCATCTCTAATTTATCGCCAACTTTGCCGCTTATTGAAAATCCAGCCTTTGCTCCTTTGCCTTTAAATTTCCTATCAGGCAAAATTAGATCCACACTTCCAGTAGTTGGCGAGTGAGTATCTGGTGTGTAAGTAATAGTTTTTTTAGTAGTGTCTTCTTTACTTTTAAGGTTACACATCAAAAACAAATTATCATAAAAATTTATATCTTTATAAAGGCAAGTTGAAGCCTCAATTTCCATTTGTCCCCAGTCCGCTATGGTTACAACATCTTTTGCCCCTCCAAAAAAGCCAAAATTTGGAATTTCCACTTCATCAAAGCTTACTTTTGGCTGGATGTTTGAAGTAACTTTTAAAACTTGAGTAGGTTCTTTGTAAGTGCCTGATGTTGTTTCTATGCCTACCTTTAAACCAGTTCTACTTAATACTCGTGCCATTATCTCTCCTTGTTTAAATTTTGATTAATTAAGCAAATAAAGCTTTTTAGTCAGTATTTGCGACATTGTTTCTACTTTTTTGTAAGACGTAAAATCTCTTTTACATCTTCATGAATTTCATCTTGTTTAATTGAAATTTTATTCACTACTTCTTTGTTTTTGGAGGTGTTTTGGTTTGATTCGCTTATGCCTTTGGCTATTTCTTTGTTTAGAGTTGCGTTATCTCTTGTAGCTTTTGTGTTTTCATCAACACTTCTTTTTATCTCACCTAACAAAAACTTCATAAAGTAGCATAACCCCGCAATCAAAAGCAAAAAGATAATCACAAAAAACACAGTCACGCTTAAAGTTCCCCATTTATCAGCCCCAGCTATGAAATTTCCACTTTTATCTATAACATCGCTTTCAATCATCTTTATCTCCTTTTAGCTGGCTAAGCCCTAAACAGTATTTAAGTGTGCTTTCACATCTTAGATAATAAATCATTTTATTTTTATGAGCTTCAAAACTGCCGTCATTTACTGGTTTAACTGGCATTTTAGCCTGACATCTAATAGGCGTTAAAACTTCTTTATAAACAGGCTCGGGCTTGATGCTGCAACCAGTAAAAAGAGCTAAAAAACCTACAATTAAGATAAATTTTAAGTGTTGTAACTTTGAGCTGGTATTTGTTAGGCATATAAGAAATTTAGATTTCATCAAAAAGCTCCTTATAAGCTTTTAGCTCTGCTACACAACTTTGATCTTTAATATAAATTTTTTTAACTTTTTCTACGTCTGGAGGCTCTTTTGGAGTGCCTTTTATTTCAAGCTCTTTAATAGCATTGTTTTGAGTCTCTAAACTTTTGTCACACTTTAAAAGCTCAAATTTAGCATTTGCTAGGTCAAATTTAAGCGTTTTTATCTCACTATTTTTAGCTGAAATTTGAAGTGATAAATAGATAAAATAAATTATGCTTAAAACTATGCCTACAAAATTTAAAGCATTTTTATATTTAAGTATGAGGTTTAATACTTTCATATCGCACCTGCGTTATCAATCTCAACTATAAAATCATCAAATTTAACTACTTCTAAAAACTCTTTAAACTTTTTAATTGAGTTAAAAATTCCATTTTTTCCTAGATCCGAGCCTATTATTATGCACCCACTTGTATCAGAGCCGTATCTTCCTTGATGGATTAAAATCCTTCTATCCTTGCTTACAGCTTCATTAAAAAGTAGTGGCAATTTTCTTTTAAATTTAGGGCTATAGCTCCAAACAGCGTTATACCTTCCTTGTGGAATCCTTTTATCTTGATTTGATACAGTTGTATCAGGTCCCTCTGGTTCAAGTGTATAGCCAGTAAGGAGTTCATCCCCTAGCTCATCAAAGATACTAAAAACACCAATTGTTGCGTCTTTTATCTCTTCAATTCTTTTTATAATCATCTTTTTCATTTAGTTTTCCTTGCTTCTATAAATTTTAAGACCTATTTCAAAGTTATAAATATAAAGACTATCTTTAAAGCCTAAAAATGAAATTTCACTAATTGGATCATCTTTTAAATTAATAGCCTCTTTTATGGCTTTTAGCCTTAGTTCATCAAGTAAGCTTATAACACCTAAATTATCACTCATCATACTTCTTGCAGCAACGTAAATTTTAAAGCTTACCAAATCAACCTGCCAGTCAAGTTTGCTAACTCCATTTAGTAAAAGATAAATCCCAGGTTGTTTGATATCATCACTACTAACATCAACTGCCCCAGGGTAAATCTCTTTTACTTTTTCATATGCCTCTTTTAGTGTTTTCATAAAAACTCGCTTTTTCTCATACCATATAAACTATTACTTACAATTTCACCATTTTCATTAAATTTATCAGCCATTTTTAAAGCATCTCTAAAAAGTATAAGATCTAGCTCCGTTGGTTCAATTTTTAATAAAAGCTTTAGCCTAAACATCGCAATATCTAATATCAAAGCCTCAGGAAGAGGTAAGTTCTTCGTTAGATCCTTTGCCTCTTTTAGTGCTATTTCCACTATTTTGTCTGTTATTTCTGCTTCGTTTTGTAGGCTTTGTTTGGCTCTTAGTTTTAGTTTCTTGTTCATCGTTATCTCCACTGATTAATTCATCATCTGTGTTTTGTTCTGTCTGGACACTAGAACTAGTTTTTTCCTTAAACATATCAACGCTATAATGCATCTTTTCTCTCCTAAGTTATTTTTAAGCCTTATTGAAATTCACTACGCCAAAGCCTAGATTTTCAAAAATAGGCGGTATTATAAAAAACTCGTAAAATCCACAAGGAGCATACTTCTTGTATGTGACGCCATGGATTTTTAAGAGTTTTTTAATAAGGTCATCAAGATTTTAAATCTTTTTAAGCTCCACTTGATTTATAGGCTAGTTGCCACAATGCATATCCTGCATTCATAAAACTTTTACATCCAAAAAGTGCAGCATCTTTCATAAATTTATGGTCATTACTTGCCTCAAACACGCCATCCTTTGCAACTTGTAAAACAAATGGTTTAACAGGCTTTCCAAGATCCATTAAATACCAACTAGTATCAGTTATTTCAGGTAGCACAAGTAGGCTGTATCTTTTGTAGGTTGGATTTGTTTCCCCACCTGTTAGATATGCTTTTTCTATTGATTGTATTGCTTTTGCTAAGTTTTTAGGACCACAAATTAGATGAGTTGGCATTACACCTAGGCTTTGACCAGTATCACCTTTAATGCTCATCATATAAGCCTCTGCTGCTAATAAGTTATCACTGCTTAATACCCCTGTGCCTAAATTTGCATAAGTATCAGTTCCAATTACATGCGTGTCACTAAAAAACGGCTTTTCGTCATAGCATTTATTAGTCCCAGCATCTTTTAAAATATCAGCTATTAGTTTTGCACCAAATTTTTTAGCATTAAATGCCATTTGTTGTATAGCTGGTTTATATAAACCTACCTTGTCATACTCTAAGTGGTTATTAGGAACTGTTACAGTTGCTTCAAAAGGCTGGTTTTCTAAGGTATATCCATAGTCTTTAAACTTTTTGATATCTCTATCTCCAACCCACTCTTTCATCATCGGAAAATTTCCAAGCCAAACATATTTTTCACTTAAATTATTGCTATTTACTCTCATAGCTAAAATATCAGCTTCGCTTTTAACATCATTAAATGTTTTTTGAAATATAGCTTTAAAGCCGATTGCTGTTTCTTCGAAATGTGCCATTATTTTGCTCCTTTGTATTCATCAAAACTAAGTCCAAGCATTAAAGCGACCTTTTTTTCATCATCACTTAAATCAGACTTTGAGTTTGTTTCTAAGTTTTTCTTACCAAAAAACGAACTTATATTTTTTAAGGTATTTTCCATGCTTTCAAGCCTTGAGTTTACCTCTTTGTTTTTATCACTTTCATTTTTTATTTTTTTAAAATCTTTAAGAATGTTTTCGATTTTTAAAACTCTTGAGTTTAACTCTTTTGAGTCCTCATCAACCTTACCACTTTCATTAACCTTTTGGCTTTCGTTAGCCTTATCACTTTCATTAGCCTTATCGTCATCTTTTTTAAAACCCTCAAGTTCTTTGTTTAAAGATGTGATTGTTTCTTCAAGTTTTTTAACTTTTTCATTAAGAGCATCAAGCTCACTATTTTTTTCTTTTTCCACTTTGTCTCCTTTGCTGTTTAATGCGTTATTTAATACATTTGGCTTATTAACAAGTCCCACACTTTCAATCGATAAAACATCCCTGCCACTTAGATCATAAACAGGGCTTAAATATCTGTAAATTTTGTCTTTAACTAACTCCATTCCTCTTTTATTAAGTTCAAGTTTTGCATAAATTCCATCATCTTTTGCTTCAAAACTATCCTTATCAAACCAGCCAACCGCACCTGCGAAACTATGGTTTTCATCTAAAACAATATCAACACCACTTTTTTTGATATTTTCTATTATTTTTTTGGCATCGATTTTAAATGTCCTTCCATCAGCTCCCTCAATCTCTCCAATAGGACTAACTTTTATAAGTTCGCCATTTTTGTAGTTAAGGCTTAAGATGTTCAAAAATCTCTCCTTTTAAAAAAACTGGCACAATTTTAGCTGTAAAATCTCTTTAAATCACTCTATATATGGGCTATCTAGAGTGAAAGAAAACTTTTTTAAAGGTAAAATGCAGATTCATAAGTTTGAAAGTTTTTAAAGGGCTTTAAAAGACGTTTTAAGTGTGATTAATACTTTTGTATAAGTTTAAAAAGATTTTAAATCCTAAACGCCCTCTAAACGCCTTAAAATTCGTTTTTAAAACAAAGGGATAAAATTTGAATAATGAAAAATTAAGAAATATGTATATCAAAGGTTTTAGCATTTCTGATATCGCTACAACCTTTGGTATAACAAGACAAACTGTGTATAATAAAAAAGCTGATGATTTAAAAAACGGAATTGATTGGGACGCACTGGCATTAAACTCAAGTAGGAACAAAGCAAGTTTAAGTGAAAATGAGTTTATTTTAACCCTAATAAATAGCTATGAGTTAGCTTTTAATAAGATAAAAGAACTAAGCCCAAAAGACCAACTTGAAATTTTAAAAGAATATACAAATACCTACTACAAACTAAAAGCCCCTTTAAAAGTAGATGATAAAGCCAAGATTTTAGAAAGTATAAGCAAAGCAATTGAGATCATTGCTGATATTGCCAAAAAAGAAAACAATGAAGTTGTGATGAACTTTTTAGCCTCAAATGCTGATGAAATTTTAGCTAGGACATTAAAACAATGAATGAAGTTGAGAGCTTAAGAGCTAAGCTAAAAAACCTTTATAAAATAACAGATCCTTTGCAAAAAAACCGTATTAAAAAAGCTACTAGCTCTTTTAAAAATATGGTTGAAATATATTTTAATCATCATGTAAAATTCCCTGAAACTTCTAAATTTAGAAACTTTATCTATGACAATCATAAAGAACTAATGAGTAAAAACAGGCATATTATGTTTAAAGCTTATAGGGGTGCAGCTAAAACAACCTTAATAAGCCGTTTTTTTGTGCTTTATGAAATGGCTGTTTTAAATAAAAAAAGAAACACAGTAATTGTCTCATCTACCATAGACCTATCTAAAAAGACACTAGAGTTTATTAAAGACGAACTAGAAAATAACACATTGTTTATAAATGACTTTGGCATTTGTAAAGGTGCTAAATGGACTGATGAGGAGATAGTATTTTATGCAAATAAAAAAGCTTTTAAAATAAGTGTTTATGGCTCAGGTAAAAAGATAAGAGGTGAGAACTGGCGTGGGTTTAGACCAGATTTAATAATTTGCGATGATTTAGAAAACGATGAAAATGTTAAAACCAAAAGTCAAAGAGATAAGCTTTATGACTGGTTTGAAAAAGCCATTATGAAACTTCCTGCAAGAGATAATGAAAGCTATAACTTAATAACAATTGGCACAACACTTCATTATGATTGTTTATTAAACAGGCTTGAAAAAAGAGCTGATTTTAAAAGCTTTACTTTTCCTTTGGTGCTAGAGTTTCCGCTTAATTTAGAGGAATTTGACCTTAATGAGTTTATTTTAGATGATAGTTCGTTAAATAAAACTAAATTTATGCTTGAGTATAAAGCCAGCAAGGGTGCATTTTTAAGCGAGTATCAACAACTTCCTTTAAGTAGTGAAGAACTTAGCTTTTCATCATATCAAACATTTGATGAGATGCCACTATGTGATGCTTACTACATAGGAATTGATCCAAGCCTTGGCAAATCAAAAGGGGATTATTTTAGTGTTGCAATTTTGGGCTTTTTAGGAGGTAAATTTTATGCAAAAGTTAAGATGACAAAGCTTCGTCCCGAGCTTATGGCTGAGCGAATTATAAGTGAAGCTGCTGCTATTTTAAGACTAAATCGCCCTTTAAAAATAGCCATTGAAACTGTAGCTTTTCAAGAGTTTTTTAAGGATTATTTAGAAAAAAGAGCAAGTGAACTTGGGATTTACTTGCCTATAATTTCTCTTAAAAACAGCGTGGCAAAAGAACTAAGAATCGATAGCCTAACACCACCAATTAATAATGGCGTGATTTTAATTGATAAATCTAGCACCACTTTTATAGATGAGCTTGATACTTATCCAAAATCAGCTCACGATGATGGGCTTGATAGCTTAGAGTTTGCATGGAGGATAGCAAGAACTCCAAATTTTGATTATGAAAAGGCTAATAAATTTATGAGAATAAAAAGAGAAAAAAAGAATTTTTTAAGAAAGATATTTGGATAGGAGTTGTTGATGAAAGAGTTTTTAAAACCAAAAAGAGAATTTATAAAAACAGATATGAGCTATTATACTGAATTAACGGCTAGTAGAGTAAGAGCTGCACTACTAACCAAAAATCAACAAGAGCTATTTCCTCTTTTTAATCTCTTAATTGATAAAGATACAAGCTTAGGCAGTGAGTGCGAAAAAAGGCTTAACTCAACTTTGAATAAATTCTTTACTCATAACCTAGGCGAGAGTGAAGATGAAAACATAGAAGAGATTATAAAAGCTAGTATTGAAGCTAGAATTACAGGTTTTTCACTAATGGAGCTATTTTTAGGAGATGACGGGGTTTTAAAGGTTAAAACTGTTGGAAGGGAGTTTATTGAGTTTAGAGATAATTTGCCAACTTTGAAAATAGGCAAAAATCGCTTTGTTGCCAAAGAGCCATTTTTTATAAGCATTACTTCAAATCCTGCTATGTTAAAAACTCTTTGGATAGCTTATGCCAAACAATATGTTTTAAGCCTTTATCTTAAATTTGCTGAGTTTTTAGGCGTTCCGCCGTTAATTGGTGGGGCTAATAGTAGCGATGAAAAAACGCTTAAAGATATGAGTGAAGCATTTGAAAGCCTAAGAAGTGGAAGTTATGCGATATTTGGCGTAAATGATACGATCAAAATCCTTGAAGGGCGTGGAAGCCAAGAAGACTTTATGGAGTTTATCCGTTACTGTGATGCTGAGATAGCAAAGTGTATAAATGGATCAGTTCTTAGCTCAAACACAGCAACTACTGGAAGTTACGCACAAGGTAAAATCCACGAAAATAACCGCTTTGAGATAATTGATGCTGATATTAAATTTGCCACGCGTGAGGTTAAGAAATTTTACCAAAGATTTGGTAAAAAAGTTGATTTAAATATCCAGTTTGAAAAAGATAAAAACCTACTTCAAAGGGCTCAAACCTTGCAAATTTTAAGCTCGCTTGGTTATGAGATGGATATAGATGATATGGCAAAAGAGTTTGATTTACCACTTCCAAAAGATAAAATCAAAAAAAGTTTAAATTATAAAATGCCATTAAAACCACTTGATAAATTTGATAGTTTTATGTCTAGTTCAAACTTTAAAAAGCCTTTAAATGATATACAATCACGCATTAAAGAGAGTTTAAACACTTTATTAAAGGAGTGTGAGACTTATGAGGATGCTTTTGATAAATTATATGAAATTTATGATGATGTGGATATTGATATTTTAGAAACTGTTATGCAAAATGCCTTAGAAAATACCGAAATTTTAGGGCTTGATGATGATTGATTTTTTTAAAAAACCTGATGAGTTGGTAGCTAGATTTAAAGCCAAAAACCCAGAAGCTCACTTTGACTACGATGAGATTAAGCATGATGCCCATAAAAGAGTTTTTACCATTGCTAAGATGACGAACTTAGATCTTTTAAAAGATATGCAAAACTCACTAACTAAAGCATTTCATAACGGCGTTACATTTAATGAATGGAAAAAAGATATAATCCCACATCTTAAAAAAAGTGGCTGGTGGGGTGAGATAGAAGTAGATAATCCAAAAAGTGGTAAGCCAAAAAAAGTATTTGTTGGAGCGCGCCGTTTAAAGCGTATTTTTGATACAAATTTAAGGAC